>JANQJE010000211.1 GCA_028281795.1 Cohaesibacteraceae bacterium
CCAAGCTTTACGCCACCCTGCGCGCCATCGATCAGCAGCACCCCAAAGCGATCGCGGTCGCGCCGATCCCCGGAACAGGCCTCGGTCTGGCGCTTGCGAATCGGTTGGAAAGAGCGGCCGCACCGCGCCCCTGATGGCAATGCGGGAAGTCCCGGGCAGCCGCTTGCAGGGTGAAATCGATGACGCTATAGGGTTGCCTCACCGCTTGGAAGACCAACCAGGACTTCTATCTGAAGCATCGGATTGCGGTCAGTCGGAGTGTAGCGCAGCCTGGTAGCGCACCTCGTTCGGGACGAGGGGGTCGGAGGTTCAAATCCTCTCACTCCGACCATTTTTCCTGCTTATGTGCGACGCTTTGTAACGTGTACACCCTGTGGCGTTGAGCAATGCAGTCCACCGGTGTTCATACCGTGCTTACCGGAAGGCGGTATTGTGCGAGACCGCGTTGACTGCCCCTTTTTCGAGCCCCTGCCATGCAACCTTCCTTTTCCATCACCGATCCGCTCTGGTTGATCGTCGCGTTCGCGCTGGGTTTTGCGGCGCGTGCCATCGGCCTACCACCTATGGTCGGCTATCTTCTGGCGGGGTTTGGGCTGGCCGGGTTCGGCATGCAGTCAGGCCCGCTTCTTGAGGGTCTGGCGGACGTCGGCATCACATTGATGCTCTTCACGATCGGCCTGAAGATTTCTCTGAGATCGCTGCGGTCGCCGCAGATATTGGGCGTCGCCACCGTCCACATGGCGATCACGTTTGCAGTGGCCAGCCTGTTCGTGATGGGCCTTGGCGTGATCGGTCTTGCGCTGTTCGACGGTATCAGCTGGCAGACTGCCGCCCTGGTGGCCTTTGCTATGAGCTTCTCGTCGACCGTCTTTGCCGTCAAAGTGCTGGATGAGAAGGGTGAAATTGCCTCCCGTCACGGCCGTATCGCCATTGGCATCCTTGTTATTCAGGACATCATCGCGGTTGTCTTCATGGCGGCTTCGGAAGGCGCAATGCCGAGCATCTTCGCACTTGCCCTGTTCGGTCTGATCTTTGTGCGTAAACCGCTCGACCGTCTGGCTCAAAAGGCCGGGCACGGCGAACTGCTTCTGATGTTCGGCTTTGGCATGGCGATCACCGGTTATGCGGTGTTCAGCGCCGTGGGTCTGAAGGGCGATCTGGGTGCCTTGATTGCAGGCATGCTGCTGGCCAGTTCCAGCAAAGCGGATGAGATGAACAAGGCGCTGGGCGTCTTCAAGGATGTCTTCCTGATCGGCTTTTTTCTGTCCATCGGTCAATATGGGATGCCGGATGTCACCATAGGCCTTACCGCGCTCGCGCTGATGATCTTCCTGGTGGCCAAAACCGGCCTGTGGATGCTTCTGTTTTCGCGCTTCCATCTGCGCGCACGGGTCAGCTTCCTGTCAACGCTGACGCTCGCCAACTATTCGGAGTTTGCGCTGATCGTTGCCGCGGTCGCTTTCGAGGCCGGCTGGCTGGACGCACAATGGCTGGTTGCGCTGGCTGTCAGCGTTGCCCTCTCGTTCTGTCTTTCCGCGCCTTTGAATGGCAAGGCCAACAGTCTGTTCGCTCAGTGGCGCAGCACGCTGCAGAAACTGGAATCGGAGCGGTATCTCAAAGAGGATCAGCCCATTGCGCTGGATGATGCACGGGTTCTGATTTTCGGTATGGGCCGCGTAGGCTCGGCCGCTTTTTTGAATGTGGCCGACGACGATCCGCGCTCGGTGATCGGCTTCGACATCGACAACACCGTGGTTGCCAGGCACTACGCCTTGGGTCGTCATGTTTTGCGCGGCGACGCCAACAATCCGGAGTTGTGGGCCAAGCTCAAGGGCTTCAAGACACGTATAGGCCTGATCGTTCTGGCAACGCCGCACCAGCAATCCAACCTGTCCGCCATCGCCCTGCTGCGCCGCGAAGGCTATCGCAACAAGATCGCGACCATTGCCTTCTATCCGGACGATGAGATGGAGCTTTACGGAGCCGGCGCCGACAGCGTTTACAATGTCTATCAGGAAGCTGGCGACGGCATCGCGCAGGAGATCGGCAGCATCCTGCGGCCTGCGGCCTGACCGGGCGGACGCCAGCCAGAGCAAGGTGCGGCAATCGGTTCCAAAGGTAGGATTGATCCAAACGCGCTTGAGTGTTGTATGCTTGTTTAGAATGCGTCTAAAAGACTAGGCCTCTTGCCTATTGGTGAGGCTGCGGATGGTTAAGTGCCTCTGTTTTGGCATGATCCATCAAAGGCATCGGTTCTTTCGTGATCCGGGCTTGGACAACAGGTATCGCGATCGGGAGCGAGCGGATGAATTACGAAGGCTTTTTTCAATCCGAATTGGATGGATTGAAAGAGGAGGGTCGCTACCGGATTTTCGCCGATCTTGAACGCCACCGTGGCAGCTTTCCGCGTGCCACGCGTCACCGCGATGACGGCACGGTGCAGGAAGTCACCGTCTGGTGTTCCAACGACTATCTGGGCATGGGCCAGCATCCCGATGTGATCAATGCCATGCATGAAGCCGTGAACCGTTGCGGCTCCGGCGCCGGCGGCACACGCAACATTTCCGGCACCAACCATTATCATGTGAGGCTTGAGCGCGAACTCGCCGACCTGCACGGCAAGGAATCAGCGCTCCTGTTCACGTCCGGCTACGTGTCGAACTGGGCTTCTCTGTCGACACTGGCCGCCAAGCTTCCCGATTGCGTCGTGATCTCCGACGCCAAAAACCATGCCTCGATGATCGAAGGTATCCGCCATTCACGCGCGGAAAAAATGATCTTTGCCCACAATGATCCGGCGGATCTTGAGCGCAAGCTGGCATCCATTGCGCCGGGGCGGGCCAAGATCGTGGCGTTTGAATCGGTCTACTCGATGGACGGCGACATCGCGCCGATCAAAGACATCTGCGATGTGGCAGACACATACGGCGCCATGACGTATCTCGACGAAGTGCATGCCGTCGGTATGTACGGACCGCGTGGGGGCGGCGTTGCCGAACGCGAAGGTCTGATGGACCGCCTGACCGTTATCGAAGGAACGTTGGGCAAGGCCTTCGGCGTGATGGGCGGATACATCACCGCTTCGGAAGCGCTTTGCGATTTCGTGCGGTCATTTGCGTCCGGCTTCATTTTCACAACCTCTTTGCCGCCAAGCCTGGCAGCCGGTGCACTGGCGTCCATCAAGCACCTCAAGACGTCCGATGTGGAACGTCTGGGGCAGCAAGAGGCCGTGCACAAGGTGCGGACTCAACTCGACAAGGCCGGCATTCCCTACATGCCGGCGCCGAGCCACATCATTCCGGTGATGGTGGGGGACCCGAAAAAGGCGAAGTTCATTTCCGACCTTCTGCTTGAGCAGTACGGCATTTATGTTCAGCCGATCAACTATCCGACGGTTGCCAAGGGAACCGAACGGCTGCGTATCACGCCCAGTCCACTCCATACAGACGATGATATCGGCCATCTGGTGAACGCGCTCTCTGATCTCTGGTCACAGTGTGCTCTGTCGCGCGCCGTCGCCTGATCAGCCACGCTGTTTTCCTCACATCTTGCCGTTTGTCGTCGCGGCATGGGCTTGCTAAGGTCATCCCATTGGGGGTGGCAGCTGTGAGACGGGACGAGGATGCGCGAAAGCAGCCTTCCGACAGATGGAGCATCGGTCGAATCCGTGGTTCGGGAGGTTCTGCGAACCTGCGATGCAGACATGTTGGCCCGGCGTTTGGGACTGCGCAACGCTGAAGCTGCCAGCGCCTTGCGTGTAAACGAGGCCGCTCTTTCTCATCTGACGATACGGCTTGCCGATGAATGTCAGGGTCTTGATCCTGACAAGGCAAGGGCCGTTGCAATGGCCCTGTTTGACTGTGGTGCCGTGGCAGAGGACAGCGATGAGTGACGGCACATCCAACAAGGTCCTTTCCGCGGGTGAGCTTGCTGCTTTGCTCGCGCCGGGCGTCAAGGATGCACCGCTGGACTCCTTTGTGCTGCCAACGGCCGAAGAGCTTTTGGCCCTGACCGAAGCGGCGTTGTCCGACGTGGACGACATGCTGCATCTTACCGGCGACCAGCAGGATGCTTTGCGTGCGGCGCTGCGTAAGCGACTGACCAGCGCGTTGCAGCCCGAGGTCATCTCATGAACAGGCTGGACCCGCGCCTGCAAGCCAGCGCGGCCCAACGGTTGCTGACCCATGAACATCTGGGCAACTGGTCGGTGGACACCTTTGAACTGGCGCAGATGGTCGCCCGTTCTCCCGTGACTGTCACCGGCGGGTTTTCCAACGTACAGATCACCTTGAATCTGGCTGTGGAGGCCGATGACGCGACCGTTGCGGCCATTCCCTTCAGACTCGGTAGCGAGCAGATTACACTGAGCCTGCACGAAAGCGCCCTCGACGCTCTGGCAGGGCTTCTTGAACGCGGAACGGAGTTTGCGAACGCCGGCCGGACACTGTCACTCGACGCCATCGAGGCTGTTCTTGCCGGATTGCTTGCACCGGTAGACGACCTCTCTGTCGGGGCCGGCTCATGGAACGGCCCTGATGCTTCGCGGCATCTTTGCGTGCTCCAATTCAATGATGCCGTGATTCCGGTTCAGGGTTCCGTCCGAGCATTGAGGGCACTTCATGCCGCGATGACATCCAAAGCAGACCGGACAATTGCCGCGCCACTGTCTTATCTGAGATTGCCGACACGGGCCCGTATGGCAGTGACTGTCGAGGAGGTGTTGGGCCTGGTATCTCTGACAGCTGATGACCTGGCGAACCTTGAGTCCGGCGGTGGTGTCATCCTCGATACGGTCTGGCCGTATGCCCGCACGATAGCCGGCAGGCGGTTTGTTTCGGCCGAACAGGCCTGGTTATTGGAGGAAGAACTGAACAGCGCGCCGGTCATCGTGCGTTCAGGTCATGCCATTCGTGCTCTTGATGACTCCGCATTGAACAGTTCCGTGGACCGGACCGATGGCCTTGAACTTGTCCGGGGTGAAGAGGTGATCGCCACGGGCCGGTTGGCGGCCATCGAGCGCAAAGGCAGGTTGTGCACCGTGTTTGCTATCGATCAGTTGTTTTAGTGGCTTCGGATTTCATGCGCTTGTGCTTGTTCTTCCGGCGGGCACGGCGCACGCCATCCTTGCTCATCAGTGCCTTCACCGCCTCTTCGGCCCAAAGTGCGTATCCATAAGCGTTGACGTGAAAGCCGTCGCTGGCAAAGCCGGACTGCGGAAAGGTCATCCGCCGTTCAAAACGCTCAACGCCCCGGCCTGCCGACAGGCATCCGGCATACGCATCCAACACATCGGACCGCAGCCGCAGGCAAAATTTCAATGGCTGAGGCAGAATGGGAAAAATCGACATGGGCGAAATCGGCCAATGGGCGATTGTCGCGCTGGGGAAACGGGACTTCAGCGCATAGATCAAACCGCCGAATCCATCGATGAAACGCTGGGCGGAATGAAAGTTTTTTGCATCGTTCATACCGATCACAAGAAAGACCAGATCGAACGCATCACGCGGCAGGTTCTTCACGACATGATCGCGCAGATGCGCGCTGGTGGCGGACGAGTTGCCGGAGATGCGCAATGCAATCGGACGGTTGAGCCGCTCCGATAGACGGGTGGCCATCTGCACAGCCAACCCCTCTTCAAGATCGGCGGCGCCGATGCTGGCAACCGATGAATCCCCGATGATGAGAACCCGGTACGGCGATCCCTTGCGCTCCTCGCCGATCAGCCAATCGACCGGCCCGGTCGGTGGCAGGAGCGAAATGCCGGTGCTGCGAACCTGCAGGCCTTGCCAGAAACAGAAGGGCAGCAGCGCCCAACTGATCCATCCTTTCAGCCGATTGGACCGGATGACCCGCGCAAGAGCATTCTCGCGCGGGTGGTCAGATGGCGATGAAAGGTCGAACGTCAAAGGACCTGGAGCATATCTTGCTCTAGACGCGCGGCTTCAACAACGCCATGCCTGCCGGAACCAGCAAAGCGGCGAGGGCAAGCTTCAAGGCGTCACCCAGCAGGAAAGGTAAAACGCCGTGCGTGATCGCACCCTGAAAGCCGATCAGGGTCGTCAGCCAGGCGACGCCAAGGGCAAACAAGACCACAAGACCGACCAGCATCGCTAAGCCGATTTTCAGGATCGACGATGACCATCCACGGTCCGCGGCCATGCCGACGATGGCCGTGCAGACGAGGAAGCCAGCCAGATAACCGCCAGTGGGACCCATCATGTAGGCCAGGCCAATGCCGCGCTCCGGCGAACCAGTGAAAACAGGCAGGCCCATGGCACCTTGTGCGAGGTAAAGAACCATGGTTGCAAGCGCGAGGTTGCGGCCATAGGCGGCCGCCAAGATGAGGATCGTGAAGGTCTGCATCGTCATCTCAACCGGATAGAACGGAACCTTGATCTTCGCCGACAGGGTCAGCAGAAGTGTCCCTATGAGAGCCAGACCGATGAAGCGCATGACGCGAAAAGCAGGGCTCGTCTCTGCGGTGGTCGGCCACAAGCGGTCGGCAAGTGTGGGCGCAAAACCGGTAGGCGCGAAGGAAGTCGATGACATCAAAGGTCTCCATTGAGCGGATGAAATTGTTTTTCTTTGCATAAACGGCTGCTAAAGGCGCTGCAAGGGACGGACCTTCACTCCATAGGATAGTTCGACCCTGATTGCTGAAGCGCAAGCGGAGCTTTGCTTTGCTCTTTGATCGCACCTTCAACGCCGAGCCGGGTCAGATCATCCAGATTCGCGATGGCATCCGGCGAGTCACGGCTCCCAACCCGGGGCCGATGACGTTTACCGGCACCAACACCTATCTGGTTGGCACGAACCCTCTGGTGATCGTTGACCCGGGTCCGGACAACGAGGCTCACCTGGACGCTCTGCTGAGAGCAGCCGGAGACGCCAAGGTTGCGGCGCTTCTTGTGACCCATACGCACAGGGATCACTCCCCACTTGCCCGCAAGCTCAAGACCGTCACGGGAGCTCCCATCATCGGCGCTGCGGCTCATGTCTTTGCCCGTCCTGTCAAGGAAGGCGATGCGTCGCTGGATGTGGCCGTCGATACTGAGCACGCACCGGATCGTGTGCTGGAAGCAGGTGAGCGCTTCTCGTCCCCCGGGGTGGTTTTAGAGGCCGTGGCTACCCCCGGGCATACGATGAATCATCTGTGTTTCAGTCTGGCCGGAACCGATGTTTTGTTTTCCGGAGATCACGTGATGGCCTGGTCAACGAGCCTTGTTGCGCCGCCGGACGGCGACATGACCGCTTATCTCGACAGCCTTCAAATGCTGCTGGGACGATCTGAAACCTTCTACCTGCCGGGTCATGGCGCACGGATCAACGACGCACACAACACGGTTGAGGCGCTGTTTGCACACCGCATGGACCGGGAAACCGCCATTTTGAATGCACTGGAATGCGACCAGTTGGCGATCAGCGCGCTGGTCGACCGGCTCTATGAGGGGCTCGATCCGAGGTTGCGCGGTGCGGCAGGCTTATCGGTTCTTGCCCATCTGGAACGGCTGGAACGGCTGGGCCAGGCCTTACGGTTGGCCGGGCCGGACGCGTTGTGGGCAGCCGGTGGGTTGGCGTTTGACCGGTCGGACTAGCGACCACCGTCATAGATCGGAACTTGGGGGTGGCGTGGCATCAATTGCGATCAGGAAGCGCTGGACAACGCCTTGGAGCACGGTCGCGTTGGTCCCGAAGTCATGCAATGGCACATTGGAGAGGGCACGCGTATCGATGGTTGAGCCCAGGCCATCGTCAGAGATGCGCATGGCGATGTCGTTTTCGACCAGAAGAAACGCTCCAGGAACGCGGAACTCCGCGTCGAAGCTCAGGCCGTTCTCACTGTCGAGTCTGACCAGATCCCAGCCAGCGGAGGCAGCCAACCCTTCCAGAATCTCTGCAAGATGCCAGCCGGGACGCTCAACATAGGTCGTGGTGAGATCGGGATGAGCCAGGCGCAGACGAATGCGATCCGCCGGTGATGCCGTATCAAGTGGCAGTTGGGTTTCGACCCCGTCTGTGTGGCCAAGCACCTCAAACTGCGGAGGATTGTTCACATTGGTTGCAAGGTCAGGATAGCTTGGCGTTTGCGTCACGATGTAAATCAGCGCCGCCACACTTACGATCACCGGCAGGGCCCAGATGAGCGCCAGGGTCGCATCTGCCGTTCCAATGCCGGTGTGAGTCCATATGCGATTCAGGGAATAAAAGGCCAAAGCGACGGCCAGAACCCCAAGGACGGCAGCGGCACCGAGCGAAACAAGCGCACCCTGCAATGAGACCGTGCCGGCGCCCCCCATGGCCAAGGCGGCCAGAAGCGTCATCAGCGACAAGGAGGCCAGTGTACGAGCCTGCCGCGGTGCGTTGAATGGCTTTGTGAGAGGGCGAAAACGCATGCCGTTCCAAAATGACGAGTTGGTCAGAACACCCGACCCATACAAGCCCGATGCCTTTTCCGGAGCTATGCCGATCTTTGGCCTGTTGGGCAAGGATCGGTCATCACCGCTGCTTTTTTGTCCGGCGTTAACGCCTTCGCCTTTGTTTGGCCGCAAGCTGATGAGACCGCGGCATCACTGTCGAAAACCGACGGTGATCCAATCCCATCAACTTGCAAAGGACTGAGACCCTAGTGACCCTCGCCCATCCCGGTGCCAACCCCTTCGACGCCACCGCTCGCACCGAAACCCCTCCATCGGTCAAAACAGCTTTTGACTGCGATATTCTGACCCTTGCGCGCGACACGCATGCCCATGCCGAAGCCGCAGCGCGCAAAGCAGCTGTTGCGCCGGATCCGATGGACGACCTCTACAAGCCGCTCGGCAACAAAGATGTTGCGTGTGTTTTGCAGGTGCAGGGCCGCTAGGCAGACAGCTTTTTGCCCTCCGTTTACGGATAAAGGCGGGCGCTGACCCAATCGGCGTCCGCCTTTTCGCGTTGGAAGAGAACGCGGTCGTGCAGACGAAACGGTCGGTCATGCCACAGCTCAAAATGCGTTGGCTCCAACCGGAATCCTGACCAATACGGCGGGCGTGGGATGGTTTGGCCCCTTTCGTCGTCATCGCCATAGTGTTCGGCAAGTTCTGCGACGCGCGTTCTCAAGGCATCGGGCGCTTCAAGCGGCCGTGACTGCTGCGATGCCCATGCACCAAGCCGGCTGCCCCGGGGACGGCTGGCATAATACGCGTCGGCCACATCGTCAGGCACCTGTACAACGGGGCCACGCACCCGGATCTGGCGGCCAAGCGTTTTCCAGTAAAAACACAAAGCCGCCTTCCCGGCGCCCAAAAGCTCCTGTCCCTTGTCGCTTTCCAAATTGGTGTAGAAGACGAACCCGGATCGTTCGACCGCTTTGACCAACACCACGCGAACATTGGGCAAGCCATGGGCGTCCACCGTCGCAAGGCTGGCGGCGTTGGGATCGTTTGGTTCTGTACCAGCCGCTTCCTCAAGCCAGGCCTCGAACACGGCATATGGATCGGTGGCATTCAAGAAGTCTTCGCTCATTAATACTTCCAACAGGGTTTTCTGGGACGGTGCACGTTGGCTGATGTCGCGCGTTCGCTCGACATTGTCCAGCAGGCAGATGCGGGACGGGACATCGCATAGGTTTGCCGGCTGATCCGAATGTGTATGCGTCTGGGGTGCTCGGTGATGATAGAACAACTGACAGGCATGACTGGCAATGACGCGCCGCTGCGCAAGCTCGGCCGCCGTGCACTGATCATCGGTACGTTGAGTTTCACTCTTGGCGGCTGCGCAAGTGTTTCCATTCCCTTCGGCGACGTTTTTGAGACGGAGCCTATGCCTCTGCACACGGCGTCGGCGGATGCACCGGCGACCGAGGCCGATACAGCGGAGGACGCGCCCCTGCCACCCGAACTATCGGCTGTTGCGCCGGTTGATCGGGACTCGACCGAAACAGCGTCGGATCGCCCGGCGGATGATTTGATTGCGAACCTGTCCCCGGCTGCACCGCGTGTGTCGCTGTCACAGGCCGATCTCAATGCCATGGGCCGTGCGCTGACGCATGTGCTTTCCACCGATGAAGATGCCGGCACGTTTTCCTGGTCTCATGAAACAACCGGACGTTCGGGGCTCATGACACCGTTTCGCCAGTTGAGCGCGTCAAACCAGGGCTCCTGCCGGATCGTGAGTGTAGAAATCACCGACAACGGCAACAACACCATCCTGTTGGCCGATGCCTGCCTTCAAGATGATGAATGGGTGTTTGTGACACCGCGTGCAGGAGAAATCCTTTAGGGTCAGGCCCCTGATAGCTGCACGGCTCTAGGAAATTGTGCCCGGCGCTCCTACATAACGGGTGTTCTTTTAACCCATCCCATGTTCTGGTGTGCAATGCGTGATCCGTATTCAGTTCTCGGTGTTGCTAAAAGTGCGGACGGAGCGGCGGTCAAATCCGCCTACCGCAAGCTCGCCAAGAAGTACCATCCCGATCAGAATCCTGACGACCCCAAAGCCAAAGAGCGCTTTGCAGAGGTCTCGGCTGCCTATGACCTGCTCGGCGATGCGGAGAAACGCCGCGCATTCGACCGCGGCGAGATCGACGCAAGCGGCAACCCGACAATGGCCGGCTTCAACCCGTTCGGCGGTGGCGCGGGACGATCGCGCGCGCAGGGCGGAGCCAACCCCGGGTTTGAAGACCTGTTTGCCACGTTCACGCAAGGACGCGGGCCGGGCTATCGCAGCGCCGGTTCCGCCGGAGGGTTCGGCGGACAGGGTGGAAGTGCAAATGCCG
>JANQJE010000221.1 GCA_028281795.1 Cohaesibacteraceae bacterium
ACGTCCATACCCTCGGTGACTTCGCCCCACACGGTGTACTGACCGTCAAGAAAGCGCGCATCGTCGAAGCAGATGAAGAACTGCGAGTTGGCGCTGTCGGGGTTGGCCGAACGGGCCATGGAACAGATGCCGCGCACATGTGGCTCCTCGGAGAATTCCTGCTTCAGGTCCGGCAGTTCGGAACCACCCATGCCCGTGCCGGTCGGGTCGCCGCCCTGTGCCATGAAGCCGTCGATCACGCGATGGAAAACAACACCATCGTAAAACCCTTCACCGACCAGGGTCTTTATCCGCTCAACATGGTTCGGCGCGAGATCGGGACGCAGCTTGATGGTAACCTCGCCTTTGGACGTGTCGAGGACGAGCGTATTGGAATCGGACATAGTCGTCTTTCTTTCGTTGAGAGCCGGCGTCAGCCGTTGAGATCAGAGAGAAGGCGCGCGCGGATCATCGCATCCGGGTCGGCAACAATGCCGTTCTGGCGCGGGTCGCCCTTCTTGATGCTGTCGACGGCATCCATGCCTTCGACAACGCGGCCAAACACGGTGTAATTGCCCGTCAGGCTCGGTGCGGCACCGAACATGATAAAAAACTGCGAATTGGCGCTGTTCGGATCGTTGGTGCGCGCCATGCCGACAATCCCACGCTCATAGTCGATGTCGGAGAACTCAGCGGCAAGGTCGGGATAATTGGAACCTCCTGTCCCTGTGCCGGTCGGATCGCCGGTCTGGGCCATGAAGTTCTCGATCACCCGGTGAAACACCACACCATCGTAAAAGCCTTCCGAGGCAAGCTGGCTGATGCGTGCGACATGCTGCGGCGCGGCGTCGGGCAGAAGTTCGATGAAGATCGGCCCGCCATCGACCTCGATGACAAGCACATTCTCAGGATCGAGGCTGGCGACAGAGGCCGGAACGTCGAGTGACTGCGCCGATGCATGATGAGGCGCGGCCATGAGCGCGCCCAACAGCAGCACGGCGACCGCAAAAGTCAGGGAAGAACGGGACAACAAACGAGCGGTCATGACATCTCTCACATTGGAAAAGGGTGCAGGCCCTGCGTCTTAACGGGAAAGGGCCGCGCGCACGGGTTCTGGCACAAAGGGGCTGACATCGCCACCCATCCCGGCGATCTGCCGCACCAGCGTGGCGGTAACGTGACGATTTGCCGGACGAGCCGGCACAAAAACCGTTTCCAGCGACGGCGCCATGGCCGCGTTCATCCCGGCCATCTGCATCTCATAGGCAAAGTCCGCGGCATCGCGCAAACCGCGCAAAACCACCGCCGCGCCGCGCTCACGCGCCAGATCGACAAGGAGCCCATCAAAGGCCGTGGCCGTTACACGCCCTGCTCCGCCGAGGTCATCGGCAATTTCTGCGATCAGTCTCTGGCGCTGGTCGACCGAAAGCAGCGGTGTCTTCGACGGGTTCTGGCCGATCGCCACAATGACCTCATCACACATGGCAAGCCCGGCGCGGATAACGTCGACATGGCCATTGGTGATCGGGTCGAACGATCCGGGAAACAAGGCAATGCGGGTCATGGGCGCTCACGATACGGCTTGCGAGGAGAAACGGGTGATCCGTCCTAGCAAGCAGGCCAAGCAGCGCGCAAGCGTCGGCTTTTTGTGCTGCTCCTACCGCTTTTTCGGCAAATGGCCATTCCGTGACGGTCATCACAGGCGAAAGGTGCCGTTTGCTGCAAAGTACATGCACTGACGGACGGGCAAACGAAGCCCCGAACGAGATGAAGACCACCAGAATGACACGGAGCAGAATGATGATCACACTGACCAAAACTCTGACCATGACCATCGTGGCCTTGTTCATCGCTATTCTGGTGGGCATGTGGCTGGCAACGGCATCACCAGCAAGCCCCGATGGCGACCACATTACACCTTCCATGAGCGTCGATGTGCGCCTTGGCGCCGCCGAACTGGCGATCTGCGATGGCCAGACCTGGCCCCATTTCTCCGATGGCTGCGCGTCCTGGATTGCTGCTTCCAGCAGAAGCAACGGCATCGACCGCACCATTTCCATGGCAATGCACGATGTCGATCATGGCTTCTCGATCGTCAGCAAAGCCGAACCAATGGAGCTGGCGACGCGCTAACCCCAACCTTGCTCCCATATGGCGAGAAGCCCCAACCTCTCGCCGAACTGACCCAATGTTGGCCTCCCAGCCCCTGCCCCTCCTGTCAGAAGGAGGGGCTTTTTTTTCGGCGATCAATGTCGGTTCGAAGACCTTTGCGGACACTGCCCGGTGCATGGCGCTTGCGGCGTTCGGCGAGACTTAGCATGATCGCCTCTCAACGATGAAAGCATCACACCTTTCTCCACGCTTGCGGACAGGTTTCGGTCCGAAGAATGAGGAGACAACGGAGAAGATAGTGACAATGACCCTGTTGGGCGAAGTGGCTTATGCAATGGAGGCGCCCGAGTGCCTGCTGCCGCATTTGCCATATCTGCTTCAGGACTTGCCGTCATTGAGCGGCGCAGAAGACGACGTTGTTGGGGTGTTGAGTGAGGTCGGTTTCCCAAGCGGCGGCACCGTTCTGGATCTCGGATGCGGACGAGGCGACATAGCGATCCGGGTCGCGCAGGCTTTCGACGCCAAGGTCAAAGGTGTAGACGGTCATCCGCCGTTCATCGAGATAGCGCGGCAGTCGGCGAAGGAAGCGGGGCTTAGCCAGCGCTGCAGATTTGCCGCGGCCGATCTGCGCAAATCGCTAGCCAAACCTGCGAGCTTCGACGCCGTTCTGATGATCGCTGTCGGTCCGGTGCTTGGCGGTCCTGCGCAGACCATGGGCATGCTCCGCACCGTCGTGCGCAATGGTGGCTGGATCATCATTGACGATGCCTATCTGGAAGACGGAGTGCCGCCATCGGTGGATTACAAAGACCATCTCGAACGGGAGGCGATGGAGGCGGGGCTGACACATTTCGGCGATGCAATCGTCGCGCGGCGGATACAAAGCCCTGCTGGAAAGCCGTTTAACGATCTGGCGCTTGAGGCCATCCCCAAGCGCGCTGAAGCGCTGGCAGAAAAGCATCCTGAGCTCAGAGAGCCGATCGACCAATATGTCGCCAGACAGATCGAGGAGGTTGCGCTGATGGACGGCCCGATGGTTCCGGCTTTGTGGGCAATCCAGAAGGCTGTCGTTTGAGGCGGTACGGCACATCGTACCAAAAGGGCCTTGCGTCGGGCGTACCAGCGACGCTGCGGTTGTCGAAATCAACCGGGCTAACGGACCAACGGTAACACGCCGTCGTGCGACCAAGACCCGCTTTGCCGGCTACTCTCCCTCAGCATGCATACGTGTACTGCACGCCTGCCTTCTCCACCAAGAGTACAGGCTTCTTGTCAATTATATCAATGACTTAAAGCGGTTACTTAACAGAATGAATCATGTTTCGTCTGGCGTGGCTGGTGGCTTATCCTCATGGCCTGAGTCCATATCACCGGACGCCTCGTTGACGGTATCGGCCTCGTCATCTTCCGGCTCGGAAACCCGTTCCACCGAAACGACCTTGTCGTCCGCTCCCACGTTGAAGATCGTCACGCCTTGGGTGGCGCGACCTCCGATCCGAATGCCGTCAACCGGAACGCGGATCAACTGGCCGTTGTTCGAGACGATCATGATCTGATCGGCATGGTCGACGGGGAACGACGCAACGATCGGGCCGTTGCGTGGCGTCACCGCCATCGCGGTGATGCCTTTGCCGCCACGGCCTGAGACGCGGTATTCGAAACTGGAGGAACGCTTGCCGTAGCCGTTCTCCGAGACGGCGAGAATGAACTGCTCGGCCTCCGACATTTCGACGTAGCGCGCTTCGCCAAGTTCCGTTCCGCCGTTCTGTTCCTCCTCGTCGAGCGTCACATCTTCGGTATCGCCTTCCATCAAGCGGCGGCGCTTTACATACTCGGTGCGTTCGGCCGGCGTCGCCTCAAAGTGGCGGAGCACCGACATGCCGATCACTTCATCGCCCTGTGCCAGATTGATCCCGCGTACGCCGGTCGAGTCGCGTGACTGGAAGACACGCAGATCGGCCACAGGGAAACGGATTGCCTGACCCAACGACGTGGTCAGCAGCAGATCATCCTGTTCGGTGCAGATATCCACAGAGAGAATGCTCATCCCCTCGTCCAGCTTCATGGCGATCTTGCCGTTGCGGTTGATGCGCTGGAAGTCGGACAGCTTGTTGCGGCGGACGGACCCGACATTGGTGCAGAACACCACATCCAGGTCCGCCCAGCTTTCCTCGTCCTCCGGCAGCGGGAGGATCGATGTGATACGTTCGCCCTGCGACAGGGGCAGAATGTTGACCAATGCCTTGCCGCGCGCCTGCGGTGCGGCGAGCGGAAGCCGCCAGACCTTCTGGCGATAGACCTGGCCATCGGACGAGAAGAACAGGACCGGGGTGTGGGTGTTGGCCACGAAGATGCGGGTGACGAAATCCTCGTCCCGCGTCGACATGCCGGAACGGCCCTTGCCGCCGCGCCTCTGCGCCCGATAGGTCGAGAGCGGGACGCGCTTGATGTAACCGGCGTGGCTGACCGTGACGACCATGTCCTCGCGCTGGATGAGATCTTCATCCTCGAAATCGGCATCGCTCTCGGTGATCTCGGTCCGGCGCGGCGTGGCGAACAGCTCACGCACTTCGGCAAGTTCGTCCTTGATGATCGCGCGGATGCGGGCACGTGATCCGAGAATGTCCAGGTAATCGAGGATTTCCTCGGCCAACTTGCGCAGTTCATCGCCGATCTCGTCGCGGCCAAGCGCCGTCAGGCGTTGCAGGCGCAAATCGAGAATTGCGCGGGCCTGCGCTTCGGATAGTGTGTAGGTGCCGTCTTCACTGACCATATGGCGCGGGTCGGCGATCAGTTCGATCAGCGGGCGTATATCGCCCACCGGCCAGGCGCGGCCCATCAACTCGGCGCGGGCGCTGGCCGGATCAGGCGCGCTGCGGATCACGCGAATAACTTCGTCTATGTTGGCCACCGCGATGGCAAGACCGGCCAAAATGTGTGCCCTGTCGCGCGCCTTGGCGAGCAGGAACTTGGTCCGCCGGGTCACCACCACTTCGCGGAAGGTGATGAAGGCCGACAGCATGTCGGTGAGCGTCATCTGTTCCGGCTTGCCGCCATTGAGCGCCACCATGTTGGCGCCGAACGTCGATTGCAGCGGCGAGAAGCGGTAAAGCTGGTTCAGCACCACTTCGGCCACGGCATCGCGCTTCAGCTCGATGACGACGCGAATGCCGTCGCGGTCGGATTCATCGCGGATGTCGCCGATGCCCTCGATGCGCTTTTCGCGCACGAGGTCGGCGATCTTTTCGATCATCGAAGCCTTGTTCACCTGATAGGGAATCTCGGAAATGATCAGCGCCTGGCGGTCCTTGCGGACCTCTTCGACGTCGACCTTGCCGCGCATGATGATCGATCCACGGCCCGACTGATAGGCGTTGCGGATACCAGTGCGGCCCAATATCAGACCGCCGGTCGGGAAATCCGGCCCCGGCATGATCTCCATAAGCTGTTCCAGATCGATTTCCGGATCGTCGATCATGGCGGTGCAGGCGTCGATCACCTCGCCCAGATTGTGTGGCGGGATGTTGGTCGCCATGCCGACCGCGATGCCGCCTGCCCCGTTGGTCAGCAGGTTAGGATAGCGGGCCGGAAGAACAGTGGGTTCGGACTCGGTGTTGTCGTAATTGTCCTGAAAATCGACCGTGTCCTTGTCGAGGTCCTCGACAAGCGAGTGCGCCGGGCGGGCGAGCCGCACTTCGGTGTAGCGCATGGCGGCCGGCGGATCGCCATCGACCGAACCGAAATTGCCTTGTCCGTCAATGAGTTGCAGGCGCATCGAAAAGGGCTGCGCCATACGCACCAGCGCATCATAAACCGACTGGTCGCCGTGCGGGTGATACTTACCGATGACGTCGCCGACGATGCGGGCCGACTTGCGGTAACCCTTGTTCCAGTCGTAACCGGCCTCCTGCATGGCGTAGAGGATGCGCCGATGCACGGGTTTCAGCCCGTCGCGGACGTCGGGAAGCGCGCGCGACACGATCACGCTCATGGCGTAATCGAGGTAGGACTTGCGCATTTCACCGGAAATCGAAACGGAACGGATATCGCTTACATCGCCGCCTGAACCGCCACCTTCGTTAGGCGGCGTATCATCATCAGGCGTGTCATTGGGTGTGTCGTCGGCCAAGGGGCGAATCTCATTGTTGGTGGGACAGTCTTTGTTAGCCGATTCAGCGGCCCAACACAAAGAAACTGCGGGGTTTTCAACCGCTGATCGCGGGTGTTGCCGACGCTGCCTCTTGCGGCGCGGCGACGCACCTGCAAGGGGTTGGCGATGATGCTCGACTTTGTCTTCAACGCCATGGTGACGCTGCTTGTCACCATCGACCCGATCGGACTGGCACCGCTGTTTGTGACACTAACCCGTGGCATGGATAAGGCGGAGCGTCGCGAGGTCGCCATCCGGGCCTGTGCGATCGGGTTCTGCATCCTTTTGGTCTTCGGTCTGGGTGGCCAGACTTTCCTCGATGCCTTGGGCATCACCCTGCCTGCTTTCCGCATCGCCGGTGGCCTGCTCCTGTTCTGGCTGGCCTTTGAAATGGTGTTCGAGAAACGCGCCGAACGGCGCTCACGCGGAGCCAGCCGGGCCATCGACAAGGATCATATCAAGAATGTTGCGGTCTTTCCGCTGGCCATCCCGCTGATTGCCGGTCCCGGTGCGATCTCAGCGATGGTTCTTCTGGCCCACGAAGCCAGCGACACGGCCGGTTGGGCGGGCACCGGTGCGCTCATCGGCGTGCTGGCCGGCATGGTGACGGCATGCCTTGCCGTGTTTCTGCTCGCCGGGCGTATTGAACGGCTGCTCGGCGACACGGGACGGATTATTCTGACGCGGCTTTTGGGGGTCATTTTGTCCGCACTGGCAGTTCAGTTCGTCGCTGACGGCGTGACGCAGCTTGTCGTCAATGCCGGGCAAGTGGTGCTATAGGTTCAGGTTCGGCTTCGCAGCATTTTTGACGCACCCGATATGCGGGCCATGGGCCGCGTGTCTGCATGCATGGTGAGATCAAAGAGATGTCTAACGATCCTCTGTCAGATATTGTGCGATCGCTGGACCTGACCGGCGGCGTGTTTCTGGAAGCAGAGCTGACGGCGCCTTGGGCGATGATCTCCCAGGTTTCGGAGGAGGACTGCCAACCGATCCTGCCTCTTCCGAAACAGGTGATGGCCTATCACGTCGTCACCGAAGGAGAGATGCTGGTAGCGCTCAACGACCAAACCGAACAGGTGGCGCGGGCGGGTGATGTCGTCTTTTTTCCGTCCAATGCCTTGCACACTCTTGCCAGCGAACGCGGCCTTTCCCCGGCTCTGGCGGACGATCTTGTCCTGCCTGCCGGCCAGGATGGTCTTGCTTCGATACGTTTCGGTGGCGGAGGCACCAAAACGCGTATCCTCTGCGGGTTCATTGCCAGCGGTGCCGATCCCAACCCTCTTCTGGAGACACTTCCCGATACGCTTGTCATCAGCATCGAAGATGTGTCTACGCGTCAATGGCTGGAAGCATCGATTGCGATGGCCGCCCGCGAGTTGACGGCAGGCCGTGTGTCATCAAGGGCCATGATGGCGCGGTTGTCGGAGCTTTTGCTGATAGAAGCGCTGCGAGCCTATCTGGAGACGACCGATCACCCGTCCGGCTGGCTGGCCGGCATGGCCGATCCGCACATCGCAATCGCCCTGGTGCGCGTTCATCGTAACCTGGGCGAACGGCTCGGCGTCGAAACCCTGGCACAAGACGCAGGGATGTCACGAAGCGCTTTTGTGGAGCGGTTCACCGAACTTATGGGGGTTGGACCGGGGGGATATGTCACCAGGCAACGCATGCAGACCGCCCGCCTTTTGCTGCAGAGCACGGATCTGCCAATGGCGCAAATCGCCTACCGTGTTGGCTACGATGCCCCGGAGGCCTTTTCCCGCGCGTTCAAACGGAGCTTCGGTGTTGCGCCGGCGGAATGGCGCGTCACCGCCGTCCAGACGCCTGACTGACACATTGCCTCAAGGGCAACTGGACGAACGGTCAAGCTTTGCGGCCGTACGGTCATTCGCCGGCGGTGGTCCTCTCGATAGGTCGGTCGCGACACATTGAAAGGATCTGCCATGATACTGAAGAAGTACCGCAACGCCCTTCCACAATTGCGCGATGCCCGCCTTCTGACGGACGGGGGGCTGGAGACCACGCTGATCTTTCAGGATGGCATCGACCTGCCCCTTTTTGCCGCCTTTCATGCGCTCCGTTCTATTGAGGGACGGCGCGCGCTTCGGCGGTATTATGTGTGCTATGCACGCATGGCGCGGGCGCAGAAGACCGGCCTTATTCTGGACAGCCCTACTTGGCGGGCAAGCCGGGATTGGGGCGATCAATTGGACTACTCGGCAGCCGACGTTGCCGCCGCCAATCGCGAGGCTGTCGCCATGCTCTTCGAGGTGCGGGAAGACTACCAAGCTGATCATCCCTTTATCATCAGCGGCAACATCGGTCCGCGCGGCGATGGGTATTCGGCCGACACGATGATGACCGCCGCTGAGGCAGAGGAGTATCATGCAACGCAGATTGCCACGCTGGACGAAGCCGGCGTTGACATGATCAGCGCGATCACGATGACCCACGCCGGGGAAGCCGCGGGCATTGCACAGGCATGTGCCAAGCGTGCCGTGCCACTGGCCTTGTCGTTCACAGTCGAAACAGACGGGCATCTGCCCTCAGGCCAACCGCTTGGAGACGCAATCGATGAGGTCGATGCAGATCCGGCACACCGGCCCAGCTATTACATGATCAACTGCGCACACCCGGATCACTTTCGGTCTATCCTCGACACCGGAGCGGACTGGACGCAGCGAATTCGAGGCCTGCGAGCCAATGCTTCGCGCCTGAGTCATGCAGAACTGGATGAAGCCGAGCATCTAGACGATGGCAATCCGACCGAACTTGGCCAGGATTATGCCAATCTGCTGACCCTACTTCCGAACCTGCGCGTCTTTGGCGGTTGCTGCGGCACCGACCACAGGCATGTCCGTTCGATCGGCGAAGCATGCCTTCAGGCAAAGGCAGCCTGATGACAGGTTGTTGACGCTGATAAAGAACGCCGAACTCCAGACGATGGAGTTCGGCATCGGCTTGCGTTCTGTACGCCTGTCCCTGGCATGGACGCCCATGCCTAAGCAGGAACCTGAACCGTCATTTCGATTTCAATCTGAAGATCGGCGGCCGCCAATGCGTTGACCCCGATACCGGTGAGGCTTGGTTGCACTCCGTCCAGGAAGCGAAGCAATTGTGACATCACAACCTCCTGTGTCTGTGACGTCAGCTCGGTCAGATAAATGCGCATCTGAACGATGTCTTTCGGCGCGGCGTTGAGCGCAGCTAACGCAGAGCGCAGGTTCTCGATCACAGTCGCGGTCTGTTCGGCCAGTGTGCCCGGCACCGCAGATCCATCGGGTTTCCATGCAACCTGGCCGGAAACAAAAGCAAGCGGCCCGGAGCCTGCAATCGAGATTTGAGAATAGCCGATCTTGCCTGCATCGGGCAGCGTGCCGGGGTTCATGCGTGTGATGTCCGTCGACATAAGAACGTCCTCGGTTTGATTGTCGCTGCCTCTTCTTTTACGCTGATCAATTGACGATTTATATTCGTTATAGAAGCGAATTTAAGGAGGCAAAAATGATTGGCTCAAAGGTGAACGACATCCTTGTTTTCCTGTCCGTTGTGGAGGCAGGGAGTTTTGTAGCCGGCGGGCGGTCGTTTGGCCTTTCCCGGTCGGCCGCAGGCAAGGCCATCGCCCGGCTGGAGAAAGGCTATGGCGCGCGGCTCCTGAACCGCACAACCCGATCTCTTGATCTGACGGAGGAAGGACGCCAGCTTTACGATCGGGCGTTGGGCATTCGCGATGCCATTGCTGAGGCGGATGCCAGCGTAACCGGAACAGCCGGCAGCCCAGGCGGCACGCTTCGCCTTGCGGCGCCCGACGCGCTCGGCCGACGGCTGGTTCTGCCGACCGTGCATCGGTTTCTGAACACTTGGCCGGGCACCAAGGTAACCATGAGCTTGTCGGATCGGGTCGATAATCTGGTGGATACGGGTTTCGATCTTGCCATCCGCGTTGGCGCAACCTCGCCCGACACCAGTTTCATCTCCCGTGTCGTCTGGAAAGACAAACCGGTCCTTTGCGCCTCGCCCGCCTATCTGGACCGATGCGGCAGACCCACCGCGGTCGAGCATCTGACGCGCCATGATCTGTTGCGCTTTTCGAGCCGCGGCCAGAGACAGGGATGGCGCTTGCGGGAGGACAATGGTCCTTGGGTTCGGGCTCAGGGACAGGTACGCCTCAGCCTGGACAGTGCCGAAGCTCTGCGCGAGGCGGCGCAGCACGGTGCCGGGATCGCACTGCTCCCTTCCCTTTTGGTGTCTGATGATCTGGAAGATGGACGTCTTGAACGCGTGCTTCCCGGCATCGATTGCGGTGAGGTGCCGATCGTTGCGCTCTACCCGCACAAACGCATGCTTGAGCCACGGGTTCGCAGATTTATCGACCTGCTGGTTGATGACCTCAACGGCTGACGGAAACTGGAGCTATGGTCCAGAGCGGGAGGCGAGCCGCCATCGGCAAAGCCCCTATTTTGCAAAATAGGGTAATGTTTCTCGCAGCAAGCATAGGAGTAACGTTTGAATGGCCACATGGTTTTCGCCAAAAGTGGAAAAGCGCAGCAGCGGCATTGAGGGTCGTGGGCTCTATTGCACCGCACCGATCGCGGCCAACGAAGTCGTTGTGGTCAAAGGCGGCCACGTCTTCAACCGTGCAACCCGGGACACGCTGGCAGCGTCCCTGGGCCCGTCCGAGATACAAATCGACGATGACCTGTTTATCGGCCCGAAGACGCCCGCGGAACGCGAGGCATCGATGATGTGCCTCAATCATTCCGGCGAACCCAATGTGGGCATCAGGGGGCAGATCACGTTCCGCGCCATGCGCGACATTTCCTCCGGCGAAGAGCTTACCTTCGACTATGCAACGGGCGATGATGATGACTGGGAGATGCAGTGCCAGTGCGGTGCACCAGCATGCAGGGGCCTTGTGACCCGGCAGGACTGGCGACGGGAGGATATCCAGCGCCAACGGGCCGGATGGTTTTCCGATTATCTTGAGCGGCGCGTTCGCCGAAGCGACGCAGCCCATTGTGCATGACAGACTGGCGGTCTTGCCATAGCGCATACGGATCAGCCTATCGAACCGATGCGCCTTGCTTGAAGCCCGTTGCATCTGCAAGGTTTGAGGCTGTCATCTAACGTCCGGCGTAGTATCCCGGCTGGGTGCTCGCGTTTCAGAACGAGTACCGGTAAAACCTTATGCGGGAACAGGTGCGCGGACTGTGCCGTTCGTGACCGGTAGGGTTAAACAGGCCATTGCCACAAAGTGAGACGCAGACCTTGTCTGATCCTGTCTCTACCGGGCCGACCGGTCAGATTGCCACCAATACCCGTGCGGTTGCACACCCCCTCTGGCATCCGCCACAGGCGGGTGCCGGACCGGCCGTTCGTCTATCGTATCGTGAAGCCGCTGGTGTGCTTTGGAGCGTAGTCGCCCTCTCTCGACCAACTCCGGTAAGACCTGGAGTCTGACAAACAGATCTATGAGGCCACGCTTCGATGCTTCGGTCTGGTCAGATCGTCTCGTTTTCATCTCCCACCTCCTCAGGAAATCGCCATTGCACCCCGAGCTGCGAGCGTCGGGATTCGCCGCATTTCCCTAAAGAGAAGGATCGCTTGGTTATCCTGTGTTAGCAATCGCTACTAAACCCGTACGTATTGCCAACGATCTTGGAATGGGCCCAGTTTTAGTGGGGATTGATGGCCAGCGCTCATGAAATCTGCCGATATCCCCACACAATCCACACAAGGTCTGCAAGTTACGTAGCGGCGCTTCGCTTAACACGCTGAGCATCGCAACAGCCCACAGAAAGAGGCACACCGGGCTATGACCACCATCGCTCTGGCATTCGAAAACACGCCCTTCCATGCACACGTGACGCCAGGTCCTCCGGCTGACCTGCTGTTGGAAGTGATCGATGAGCTGACCGTCGGCGTTGGCGTTGAAGCCGAGGACGGTGTCCTGAAGCACTGCAATCGGGCTTTTGCCGCCTATTACAGAACATCCACACAAGCTCTGATCGGTATGGATTTCATGGACCGCATGCAAATCATCTGTCCGCACGTCGTTGAAGTGAACGGTGTAGCGGTCGATGGTGACAGTCCAATGGCCGCGTTCCATCAGCACCGAACGATGCAGCACGATTGGCCAGGCACGATCGAAACCCGCTTGCGTGATGGCCGAAGCTATCTGCTTGAGCGCAAGACCTTGGTGGGCGGTGGTCGCCTGGTGGTTGTCTCAGACATAACCGCGTACAAGCGGCTGGAAGCCGAAGCAACAATACCGCCTCCATCACAACACGCGGGTTCCGGTGAGCCGGCGTCCGCCACCTTGGAACCCGTTGGCGACTGTCACGTCGATCTATCGTCGGCGCGGCTTTTTGGCGTTGAAGACCAAGAAATCCCGCTGACAGCCATGGAGTTTAGCCTGCTCCGTGTCTTCATTGAAAACCGAGGCAAGATCCTTTCAAGAGATCGATTGCTGGAGCTGGCGCACGATAAGGGCTGGGAGCCTTTTGACCGATCGATCGATCTTCGCGTCTCGCGTATGCGCAAGAAGATCGAGAGAAACCCTTCGAAACCGCGGGTGATCCGGACGGTCCGTGGACTGGGGTACATCTTGGACTAGGTGCCCGCTTCGCAGCATCGTTCCTCACCATTCCCAACTTGAGACCACGGGCAGCCGACCCGTGGTTTTTTGTTTCAGGCTCTGTCTCGATCGGCTGATCCGCTCTGTATCAACTGTATCAGATACGTGTCCAACATCTTGAAAGTGTTACAAAAAACGACGTTATCCGGACAACTCCATTCGGCAGATCGGTGTCGCTGGCATCGCAGCCGGCGAGCGAAGATCGCCTCATGCTGAGCCGATCCCAATCTGACCTGCACCAATGCGACGCGTTGGCAGGCAATGGAGACAACGATGAAGACGTTTCTTGTTTCTGCCGGCCTTATCGCCGGCAGCTTTAGCGGTCTAACGCTGCAGACACTTCCGACAATGGCGGCGGAGCCGGAGGCGTGCGAAGGCAGCACCTACTACTGCGAGCAGTTCGCCTATAACTGCACCCTCAACAATGGCGTGTTGGTCAATCAGGCGCAGCCCTGGCAGAACCAGGTGATCTATGTCTGCGAGCTGCCGGTCGGCGTGTCGGTCGACCTGTTCAGCAACAATATCGCTGGCACATTCACCACACCGTTCGGCAACGACGAAGACGACTACCGCGAAAGCGATAATGGTTATGTAGAGCCGGACGACACGCCTCCTGCTTACGAGCCTCCGGACGACTAACGGCGCCGACTCACGCAGACCTGTGGTCGTCATGCTTCGATCACCGGTCTGTGTGCCAGTGTGTCGGATGGCCCGCCCCGTGCACGTACTGGTGCCCAAGGGCGCGGACCTGGCAACCCGGCAGGCAGGTCCCTAGTCTTTTGGGGATTCGGCGCCAGCCATAATCGCCTTCATCTTAAGGCTCAGTTCTTCGTTCCATGGACCTATCACTTCCTGAATACGGTCGAGATAGGCCTGGTTTTCCGTCGGTGGGATGTTGAGGTCGTAGGTGTCGGCGACGGCGACCATGGCCTTTCGATCCATCTCCTGAAAGGCGTCCGCCATCTGCTGAGCCTGCTCGTGCGACAGGCCCAGCGCTTCAAACGCCGAGCGGCCCATGCGCAGCGAGCTGTCATAGGTTTCGCGAATGATGTCGCGGCAGCCCGCCGCGTAGAGATGGTAGACATGGTCGCGGTCAATGGCGCGGGCCATCACGTGCAGATCGGGGTAATTCTGTATCGCGTGGTGCACCAGTTCGGTGATCTGCTCCTTGTCGTCGATTGCGATGACGAGAAGCTTGGCGTCACCGATCCCGGCAGCCGCCAGCAAATCCGGCCGGGTGGCATCGCCGAAATAGGTGCGCATGCCGAACTTGCTCATGTTCTCGATCTGCTTGGACGAGAAGTCGATCACCGTCGGGCTGTAGCCAGCGGCTTGCAGCATACGGTCGACGATGCCGCCGACCCGCCCGCGCCCGGCGATGATGACCGGGCTCTCCTGATCGATTTCGTCGTGCTCACGCGCCTGCGCCTGATCGAAACGCGGCGCGATCACCTGTTCGTAGAGAATGAAGAGCGCCGGCGTCAGCAGCATGGACAGCGCGACCACCAGTAAGAGCTGATCGGCAAGCCCCGCCGGCAGGACCGCATTGGCAACCGTGAACGACAGGAGCACGAAGCCGAACTCGCCTGCCTGCGCCAGACCCAGCGCAAACAGCCAACGCTGGGCTCCCCTGATCTGGAAGACAATCGCCAAGGCCAGCAGTACGCCGCTCTTGATGGCCATCAGTCCAAGCGTCAGAGCCACGGTGAGCATCAGCTTGTCGAACAAGAGACCGAAGTTGATGCCTGCGCCGACGGTCATGAAAAACAGGCCAAGCAACAGGCCTTTGAACGGTTCGATGTCGGATTCCAGCTCATGCCGATATTCGCTGTTGGCCAGGACCACACCGGCCAGAAACGTGCCAAGGGCGGGCGACAAGCCGACCAGAGACATCAGAAGCGCGATGCCGACCACCATCATCAGTGCTGTGGCTGTGAACAGCTCACGCAACTGAGCGAGGGCGATGAATCGAAAAATCGGGCGGGTGAGCACGCTGCCGCCTAAAATCACAAACCCAATTGCCGCAAGCGTGACAATCGCAGCGGCCCAACCGGGCAAGCCGTTCACCAGACTCATGCCCGAGTCGTGACTGTCGCCGTCTTCGCCGTGCCCCGCATCGCCATGACCCGCTTCTCCGTGCGCTGCATCCGCGCCATGGTCGAGGGCCGGTGCCGCGACGTCCATCAGCTCCGGCAGCGCAAGGAGCGGAATCAGCGCAAGCATCGGGATAACGGCGATGTCCTGCGTCAGCAGCACCGAGAAGCTGGACTGGCCGCCATCGGATTTCAGGAGGCCTTTTTCGTTGAGTGTCTGGAGCACAATTGCCGTCGACGAGAGAGACAGGACCAGTCCGACCGCCAACGCAATGGTCCATGGCTGGCCGAAAATCAGGCACACCGCCATGATCGCCAATGTGGTGAGACCGACCTGTCCGCCGCCCAACCCCAGCAGACGAGCGCGCATCGACCAGAGCGTCTTGGGTTCAAGCTCCAGTCCGACCAGGAACAGCATCATCACCACGCCGAACTCGGCGATGTGCTGGATGGCGATGACGTCGACATTCAAGAGCGCCAGAAGGGGCGAGATGACGATGCCTGCCAGCAGATAGCCGAGCACGGAGCCAAAGCCGAGGCGTGAGGCGATGGGCACCGCCACGACTCCGGCAATCAGAAAAAGGAAGGTAAGCAGGAGAAGGTCGGTCATCAATCGCTCCTGTGGCGGCGCTGCCGATTGCGTCTAAGAGCCCTTTAGAAAGGCGTTAAACGCGGCTGCCCAGTCCTTGTGCCAGCGTGACAGTGGCGGCCTGTTCTCGATGATGTCGCCCATCGCCCAAGCCATGCGTTTTTCGTCGACGGGCCGGCTGACATCGTTATCAGGGCAGAGGATGTAGAAGTCGCCGTTGACGAGGCTCTCCATCATGAAATCGGCTGTCTGGTCTGGCGTCCATGCGCCACCGGGCTTTTCGGTGCGCTCGCCGCGGGTCAGATCGGTGAAGACGAAGCCGGGAATGAGAAGATGGGCCGTGACCTCGGACTGCGCCTGCCTCAGATGATGCTGCAAGGCCTCGGTGAACACCTTCACGCCCGCCTTGGCGACATTGTACGCCGGATCGCCGGGCGGGGTCGTGATCCCCTGTTTGGAACCCGTGTTGATGACCAGACCCGGCTCTCCCCGGGCCATCATGCCCGGCACGAAGGCCTGGCAGCAGGTGGTCACACCACCGAGGTTCACCGCCAGAACCCGGTCCCAGGTCCCGGCCTGGTCGAAAACATCGCTGCCGGGCTGGATCGCAGCATTGCACATCAGCACGTCAACGCCGCCGAAATGCCTGGTCACCTTCGTTTCGAGTGCTGCGATGGACGCGGCGTCTGCAACATCGGCCTTGTAGGTGGCAACGTCCGGCGCACCGGCAGCGCGCAGTGAGGCCTCGGCGCTTTCAAACAACTCTTCGCGCAGATCCACCAAGGCGATATTCATGCCCCTCCCGGCAAAGCGATGGGCTGCAGCAAGGCCGATGCCGGCAGCCCCTCCCGTGACGAGAGCGGTTTTCCCGGCGGTAATGGCTTCCATGCTCATGATGATCTCCTTGTCCTGGGGCTGTGCAGGTCAATCGGGGCGCTTTTGCGCAACATAGTATCCATAGCTGACAAAGGCTGAGAAACGCTCATAGAGGCCTATTTCCAACCGTTCGGCCTCGACGATTGCGCGCGCCTCTGCTGAACCTTCATGCTTTGCCAGAAACGCCTCAAAGCGAGCCTGCATCGGGTGGTAGTAATTGTCCATCCAGCAAAGCTCGGGCAGAGGAAAGTAGCCCAGAGGTGTGTAGCCGTGCTCTTCCAGCAGCGCCATCTTTGCCGAGGCTGTGGCGACCTGCGGATATTGTTCTAGCCAATGATCCTCCAGTTCGGCGGGACGCCGATCCGACAGCCATGTCAACTCGGAAACCGCCAGAATACCATCAGGCTTGAGAAACGGCCGCCAACTGCGAATCCCGGTTTCAAAACCCAGATTGTAGATGGCGCCCTCCGACCAGATGGCATCGAGCGAGGCAGGCGCGAACGTCAAAGCCTCCATTGATGCTGCCAGTGTCGTGATCCGCTCAGCAACGCCAGCGGCCCGTGCCCGTTCGTTCAGCGTCGTGAGGAAAGCGGGCAGAAAGTCCACTGCCGTGATGTGCGCGTCGAGCGAGGAAGCCAAAGTGATCGTCGAGGCGCCTGTTCCGCAGCCGATATCCGCGATCGTCAGATTCTTACGGCCTGAAAGCCCCGACAGGGTGATCGTCAAGCGGGTCTGGGCCTCGCCACCGGGGCCCTGTCTCTCCGCCTCTCCATGCAGATCGATCAGAAGGTCGATGTCATCCATGGGCAGGCTCTCACGATGCTGATGCGGAAGGAGCCGCACGCCTTACTATGGCGGTTCGGGCTTGTCAGCATCAGCCTAAAACCCCGACCGAACTTGTGCGCCCAGCCTGCGGGCTCCATGTCCGGCCAGCGGTTTTTACGCCGTTGCCGACCAAGAAGCCCCCATTGTCGCCAAACTGGAGCATGAGCGACTGCGGCGCGAAAGCTACAATCGGCGGTGACCGGCTTAAACCGTTTCGTCGTTGGGGTTCAGTCGGACCAGAGATAGGGCGGTCAACCTCGCCGGTGTCATTCGAGGCTCAATCCGTGCTCGTCCCAGCGACGCCGATGCTGCAAAGTCGGCATGCGCGCCCGAACCCGGGTGACCGCGTCCGGATCAATGTGTGCGCTGGCCCAGCCAACGCCATCACTCGCCTGCGCCACCACAGTGCCCCAAGGGTCGATGATCATGGAACGGCCATACATCTGGCGGCGTCCATCCAGCACGGGAAAATCGCCGGTCTGCGCGGCGGCGATAACCCAGCTCTGCGTTTCGATGGCTCGGGCTCTTAGAAGCACCTCCCAGTGGTCCCGCCCCGTCAGCATGGTGAAAGCCGCCGGCACGAAAATGACCGACACCCCGGCTTTGGCGAGCGCCACATAAAGCTCGGCGAAGCGCATATCGTAGCAGACCGTCAGTCCGGCTTTCATGCCATCCATGTCGAGC
>JANQJE010000266.1 GCA_028281795.1 Cohaesibacteraceae bacterium
TGGAGCTTTCCGTGCCGCTGGAAGTGGATGCCCGCGCCGCCGACAATTGGGACGATGCGCACTAAAGACAAAGCGCTCTGATCATCCGACCCGCACGAACACCCCGTCGCGGCGTTCGTCCCCTGCGCCTTCCACGGACAAACGGCCATCGGCGTTAACAAGCCGCTCCACACCGTGTGACCCTCCGAAGAACATCGATGGTGCGTCCCAGATGCGATGATCCTCAAAGGCGCGCTGAAGCGGTTCGGGGTCCATCCCGGGCTCGGCGTCTAGATGCCCGGCTTCCACATGCAGACGCGGGGCACGGATCGCATCTTCCAAAGGTTCGCCATGCGCGCCCCAGCGCAGCAGAACCTGCGCCATGGCTGAACGGATGCGATTGGAGCCGCCGGAGCCGAGCGCCATCAGCCCCCCGTCCCCCCTGGCAGCCAATGTCGGTGCCATCATCGAGGCAAGCCGTGTATCGGGTTGCCATGAACCGGGCCCATCGGTGAGCAGATCGTCCTCGCCAAGCATGTTGTTCAGCATGAAGCCGCACCCCGGCACGATAGCCCCATTGCCCTCGCCATTGGAAACAGTCACAGCCACGGCCATTCCGGCTTTGTCGATCACTGAAACATGGGTTGTTCCTCGCGCGGCCAGTTGGGCCGGCTCTGCAGCCATCATGCGGTCATCGAAGCCGACCGGTTTGCCAAGCTCACGCCAACGCCGATCGACGGCATCGAGCGCTTTGGCAAAGGCAAGAGGATCATAGGAATCGCCCGGTTCATAATGCGCCAGAATGGCTGCGATCAGTCCGCCTCCGGCTGATGGAGCCGGATTGGTGGCCATTGTGAGAGACTCTCGCCCGCTAAGTGATCGGGCGGAACGGCGCGTCTCGGACCGCGTGCTGTGCGTCAGGTCGGACAGGTCCCGCATCAGCGGTGAACGCCAGACAGGTTCATAGCTCTTAAGATCATCGGCCGTCACATGCCCGCCAGATGCGGCCTGCAGCATGAGATGCGCGATCTCGCCCTCGGTGCCGATCCGCACACCCTCACGGGCAATCGCATCCAGCGCATCGGCAAGGGTCGGGTTCGCGAAGCGCTTGCCTTCACCAAGCAGGGCATCGCCATCGGTGTACAGATCACGAGATTCCGGCGATGCCTGCAGAATCGGTTCCACGATGCACGCCAGCTTGGCCTGATAGGCCGTGATTTGAACGCCTTCTTTGGCAAGAGCGATCGCGTGTTCCGCCAGGCGCGTTATCGGCAGTCCACCAAAGCGCGCATGCAGCTCGAAAAGCCCCGGCAGGAAGCCGGGCGTTGCGACCGAACCTGGGCCGATATGGAACGTCTGCGTAACTCCGCCGAAATCGGCTTCGATGGCCGTCAAACCATCGTGCCGCTTGCCGAGGGTGCGTTTGGGCGTCTGGACGAAGAAATCAAGACAGACCGGCTCTCCGCCATCGGAGATCAGTGCGAAGCCACCTCCTGCCGGCGAGACCAGAACCGGCTCACAGACGCATGCTGTAAGAAGAGCGGCGACAGCGGCGTCCACTGCGGTGCCGCCATCTGCCAGGACTTCTGCCCCGGCCTCGGCCGACAATGTGTGCCCGGCGGCTATCCCACCCAAACTGCTCATATGGCTGTGCTATCCAACGTACCCGCACCCAAGAGTTATCGGTCGGCAGTCTAGAGCACACTCTTACCGGAAAGGTCCATCGGCAGTGGCAGGCCCGGCGGTGCTATTCGGCAGCTTGCTGATGAAATGCAGGCGCGGCATCGCGAACAGACTGGCCAACATGTGGTTCGAAAGCCTCGAAGTTCGCCGCAAACATGAGGGCGAGCTTGGCGGCCTGCGCGTCATAGGCATCCTTGTCGGCCCAGGTTTCTCGCGGTTGCAGAAGCGTGGCATCGACGCCAGGCACATCTGTCGGGACCATCAACCCGAAATGGGGATCGCGCTCGAAGTCTGCATCCTTCAGATCGCCTTGCAGGGCAGCATGCAACAAGGCACGCGTGTCTTTGATGGGCATGCGCTGCCCGGTGCCATATGCCCCGCCTGTCCAGCCGGTGTTCACCAGCCAGCAATCAACATCGTGCTCGGCGATCAGCGTGCGCAGAAGATCGCCATAAACGCTGGGGTGACGCGGCATGAACGGCGCTCCGAAGCATGTCGAGAACGTCGCCGTCGGTTCGGTGACGCCCACTTCCGTGCCCGCCACCTTGGCCGTATAGCCGGACAGAAAGTGATACATCGCCTGATCGCCGGTCAGTTTCGCGAGCGGCGGCAGAACGCCAAACGCATCGGCGGTCAACATGACGATGTTGGTCGGGTGGCCTGCGCGCCCGGACAACAGAGCATTGGGGATGGTGTCGATGGGATAGGCGCAGCGTGTGTTCTGCGTGCGCGAGCTGTCGCGGAAATCGGGAACGCGCGTGTCCGGATCGAGCGCAACGTTTTCCAGCACTGTGCCGAAGCGCTGGGTCGCGGCATAGATGTCCGGTTCAGCCTCCTCAGAGAGATTGATCGTCTTGGCGTAGCACCCGCCTTCGAAATTGAAGATGCCATCAGCCCCCCAGCCATGCTCATCATCGCCGATCAGCCGGCGCTCGGGATCGGCAGAGAGGGTGGTTTTGCCCGTGCCGGAGAGGCCGAAAAAGAGCGCAACCCGGCCGTCCTCATCAACATTCGCCGAGCAATGCATCGGCATGACATGGTCGGCAGGCAACAGGAAGTTCAGCATCGAGAAGACGGATTTCTTCATCTCACCGGCATAGTGCGTTCCCCCGATCAGAACGATCTTGCGGGTAAAGTCGCACGCGATGACGGTTTCGCAGCGGCAGCCATGGCGTGCCGGATCGGCTTGAAACGACGGCAGATCGATGATGGTCATCTCAGGCACAAACCGCGTCAGAGCGTCGCGTTCCGGATGCAGCAGCATCGTTCGAATGAACAGCGAATGCCAGGCTTTCTCGGTGATCACGCGGGTCGGCAGCCGATAGCGTGGGTCGGCACCGCCGTGAAGATCCTGAACGAACAGGTCAAGCCCTTTGGCGTGTTCGAGGAAGTCGGCATGCAGCGCATCGAAAGCTTCCGGCGTCATCGCGCTGTTGCCATCCCACCAGACGGCATTTTCCGTCGTGACATCACGAACGATGAACTTGTCTTTCGGCGACCGGCCCGTGTGCTTGCCCGTATCGGCCTTCAGGGCACCGCCAGCCACGAGTTGTGCTTCTTTCCGGCCGATAGCATGTTCATAGAGCGTGGGCGCGGTCAGGTTCCAATAAACATCTTTCAGCTCTGTCAAACCGGCTGTGTCCAATCCGGCCTGAGCATTCCAAATCCCGTGTTGTGCCACGTGATGCGTTCCTTGTTTTGTGTCCTGGACGCCGAAAATCTCCCATTTTCCGGCATTCCGACCTCGCGGCTCGATGCTGCACTGCACCGTAAGCATGCGAAGTGGCGGTGGCTTTACGGGGTGTCGGCACCGCGGACAAGGAGCGCCGGATGCAAATTGATCAATAGCGTGAACGTTCCAAGACAAAAGCGTTTCCGGTGCCCAAAGCACCGGCAGGGCTGATATTCAGGCACCTGAAATGCTAGTCAGAACAGCGCTGTGCAGCACGTCCGAGCCGTGATTGATCCACCTGTTTTGACGGGTCCGCAGATGGTGGTCTCTCTGGCTGCCATAATTTCCGCGCAATCAAACCGACAAGCGAGCAGGCACACACCATCCGGGCTGGATCATCACGCGCTGGCGTTTGCCATAGCTGGTAAGCGCACGAGACCAATTGTGGCAAATCATGCTACAGCCAACTCATGAAAGGGCGAGAGCCTTGCAAACTGATCGTACTTCGATTGCCCGACAGTCCGCTAAAGGAGCAACCATGCCGACAATTGCGCTGGTTGATGATGACCGCAACATTCTGACATCCGTGGCCTTGGCCCTGGAAGCGGAAGGCTACCGCGTGGAGACCTATACCGATGGTGCGTCTGCGCTTGATGGCATGCAGATGGCCCCGCCGGACCTGGCCATCTTCGACATCAAGATGCCTCGCATGGACGGCATGGAACTGTTGCGCCGCTTCCGTCAGATCAGCGATCTGCCGGTGATTTTCCTGACGTCCAAGGACGATGAGATCGACGAACTGTTCGGCCTGAAGATGGGTGCGGACGATTTCATCAAGAAACCGTTCTCGCAGCGCGTTCTGGTGGAGCGCGTGCGGGCGCTTCTGCGTCGTGTCCAGGCTCGGGCCGGCGGTGGAAATGGCCCCGGAGTAGCACCGGCCGGCGAAGCCAAGGCGAACGGCGAAGAGACCGGCCAGGTTCTGCAGCGTGGCGATCTCGTCATGGATGAGGACCGTCACGCCTGCACCTGGAAGGACAAATCCGTCACGCTGACCGTTACAGAGTTCCTGATTCTCCAGTCGCTCGCACAACGCCCTGGTATCGTGAAGAGCCGCAATGCGTTGATGGATGCGGCGTACGACGATCAGGTGTATGTTGATGATCGTACCATCGATAGCCACATCAAGCGCTTGCGTAAGAAGTTCAAGCAGGTCGACGGCAGCTTCGATATGATCGAAACGCTGTATGGTGTCGGTTACAAGTTCAAAGAGAGCTAGGAGCCGGCCACTGGCCGGTTGGGATTAGGGCTGGATGGTTGATCGCAGCGATGACCAGATAAGGATCGCTGATACGGACGTGGAACGTACCGCGGGGACAGGTCTGCGTGCCGGTCCGCTGGGCCGTTTTCTGCGTGCCTGGCGTGTACGCCGCGCCCGGCGGCGGGCAACATCGCGGTTCACGGTTTTCTCCTCACTGACCCGGCGCATCGTTTTCCTGAACCTTGTTGGTCTCGTCGCGCTGGTGACCGGCATCCTGTATCTGAACCAGTTCCGTGAGGGCCTGATTGACGCGCGGGTTCAGAGTCTTCTGGTACAGGGTGAGATCATCGCCAGTGCCATCGTTGCCTCGGCGAATGTCGACGATAACAACACGATCATCATCGATCCGGAGCGTCTTCTGGAACTCCAGGCGGGCGAAAGCCTGTCGGTGTTCGACGATCCGCTGGAAAGCCTGGAGTTTCCGGTCAACCCGGAACGGGTCGCACCGATACTGCGCCGTCTGATAACCCCGACCGGCACACGGGCACGCATCTACGATCCTGAAGGCGGGCTGATCATCGACAGTCAGGCGCTTTATGCGCGGGGCGCCATTTTGCGCTTCGATCTGCCCATTGCCGGAGACAATGACCAATCCTGGTGGGAGAACCTCTGGCAACGGGGTCTGTTGTTCATTCGCCGATTCGATATGCCGCCCTATGAGGAGATCGGTGGGGCCAACGGGCTGGTCTTGCCGGAAGTCCGCTCGGCCATGGCTGGCGATCCGGCAAGCTTCGTGCGGGTCAATGAAAAGGGCGAGATGGTGGTGTCGGTGGCCGTCCCGATCCAGCGGTTTCGTGCCAATCTGGGCGTGTTGCTGCTGTCGACGCAGGGCGGCGATATCGACGCAATCATCTTCAACGAGCGCCTGTCGATCCTGCGAGTCTTTCTGGTGGCAGCCGGTGTGATGGTAATCCTCTCGCTGTTGCTCGCCAGCACGATCGCCGGACCGGTGCGCAAGCTTTCCGATGCTGCCGACCGGGTGCGCTATTCGGTCAAGGCGCGCGAGACATTGCCAAGCTTCAATGGACGGCGCGATGAGATAGGCCATCTGGCGACGACGCTGCGCGGCATGACCGATGCGCTTTACAATCGCATGGACGCAATCGAGAGCTTTGCCGCGGATGTCAGCCATGAACTGAAAAACCCTCTCACCTCGTTGCGCAGTGCGGTCGAGACATTGCCGCGTGTCACCAAAGAAGAAAGCCGTTTGCGCCTGCTGGAGGTGATTGAGCACGATGTGCGCCGCCTGGACCGATTGATTTCTGACATCTCCGATGCCTCGAGGCTGGATGCCGAAATGGCTCGCGAAGAGGCGGCTTTGATCGATTTGAAGCCGTTGATCGAGGCAATCGTTGGTGTCGAACGGGAGCTTGGCGCGGCCCGCAATCTGTCGATCAAGCTGGCCTTCCTGCAATCGGGCGAGCCGAGAGATGGCGCTGCCTTCCGGCTGCATGGCCATGAATCGCGGCTTGGCCAGGTCTTCACCAACCTCCTCGACAACGCCCGGTCCTTCTCACCGGAAGGCAGCACGATCCATGTTCGTGTGCGCCGGGACGAGGAATGGGTCATCATCGACGTCGAGGATGAAGGGCCGGGTCTGCGCTCCGATATGCTGGAGCGCGTGTTCGAACGTTTTTACACCGACCGGGCCGATCAGGACGGTTACGGCAACAACTCCGGTCTCGGACTCTCCATCTCCCGTCAGATCGTCGATGTTCATGGCGGCACGATCGAGGCCGCCAACCGGCCTGGTCCGGACGACCGGACGCCAGGCGGTGCACGGTTCACCGTGCGGTTGCCAGCCGCCGTCGAAGAGTAGCCCGGAAGTCTTTTGCCGTGAGCCCTGACGCTTCACCGACGATCCATGCAACAGCGGTTCTGCTGGATGGGCTGGGCGTCCTGATCCGCGGTGAATCCGGCAGCGGGAAATCGCGTCTGGCCCTCGCCTTGCTCGATGCCGTGGGGTGCAGGACATCGCCCGGCGCAGGTGACCGCACCACCTCGCCCAACGCTTTGATCGGCGACGATTGGCTGGCGCTCTCACACGATGAAACGCAAGCCCTTGTCTCACCGGGGCCGAACCTTGCCGGGCTGATCGAAGTGCGTGGCATCGGTATTCTCGGACTGCCGTGGCGTGATCGAGCAGCTCTCCATCTCCTGGTCGATCTCAAGCACCTCGAGGAGATGGAGCGTTTGCCCGAAGTGCGGACCCAGGAGTTCGAGGGACAGAACCTGCACCATGTTGCGGTACCGGTCGGCGATCTTTCCCATCAATGCCTGCTGGTGCGCACGGCGTTGCATTTGCTGGCGTGTTAGCAGGCGCAAAATGGGCCTTGCCAACGCTCTCAAAGGAGTAAAGGATGCGCCCCACTTTGAGGGGGCGAACCCCACCTCGACATTGCTTTCAAGGACCTCATGATCGGTCTTCTCCTTGTTACCCATGGCAATCTGGCGCTGGAATTCAAATCGGCGCTGGAGCATGTTGTGGGTCCCCAGACCCAGCTCGAAACCATCTGCATCGGCGCCGATGACGATATGGAGGCCCGGCGCAGCGATATCGTTCAGGCTGCAGAGCGTGCCGACAGCGGGCAAGGGGTGATCGTTCTGACCGACATGTTCGGTGGCACGCCGTCCAACCTGGCTATTTCCATCATGGATGACGCGCATGTTGAGGTGCTTGCAGGGGTCAACCTGCCCATGCTGGTCAAGCTTGCAAGCATCCGCACGGATATGCCTTTGGCCGATGCCGTAACCCATGCAAGCGAAGCCGGCCGCAAATACATTTCCGTTGCCAGCCAGATATTGGACGCTGGATGAGCGAGGTTCAGAACGCCCCGCGCACCGTTCTCATCCGCAACAAACGCGGTCTTCATGCTCGTGCATCGGCCAAATTCGTGCAGTTGGCCGATAGCTTCGATGCGGAGATTTCTGTGACCAAAGGCGAACAGACCGTCGGCGGCACGTCGATCATGGGATTGATGATGCTCGCGGCTGCACCGGGCTGCGAAATCGTCGTCGATGCAACCGGGCCGGAAGCGGGCAAGGCACTCGAAGCCGTTTGCGCCCTGGTGGACAATGGTTTCGGTGAAGAAGACTGACGGTTCGTCCACCGAAGAACAGAACGCTCTAGGCCCGCGCAAAGATGTGCGCGGCAACAGCCAGATCCTCCGCTGCCGTGCCAACCGATTTGAACAATGTGATCTGATCGTAGAACCGCCGCCCGGCCCTCTCGCCCCGGCAGAGGTCGAACAGATCGCCGGCCACGTCGTCCTTTGAAAAACGGCCTTCTTCCATCGGGATCACCAGATCGCCTGCTTCGCTCAGCGCGCCATCGCGTGTGTCACAGAACACGCGTGCCTTGCCGATCGCATGGCTGTCGGCTTCGCGCATGGTCGGACGAAACGCTCCCACCAGATCGACATGCTGGCCGGCGGAAAGCCAGGTGCCTTCGATCAGCGGAACCTCGCTCATCGTCGCGCAGGACATGATGTCCGCCCCCCGCGCGGCGCCCTCCAGATCGTCCGTCACCGCGATACGGGCGGGAAGGTCGGACAGCCTGGCTGCGAGCTTTTGCCCGCGTTCAGGGGACCGGTTCCAGATCAGCACATGATCGATGGGACGGACCGCGCAGTGGGCCCGGATAAGATAAGGGGCCAATGCGCCCGCCCCGACCATCAGAAGCTTGGTTGAGTCAGGACGTGACAAGTAGGATGAGGCAAGGGCCGATGCGGCTGCCGTACGCCAGAGCGTGAGCGCCTGACCGTCAAGCAGCGCCAGCGGAATGCTGCTCTCGCCGGAAAGGAGCAGGTAAGCGCCAACGACGCTGGGCAGATTGCGCATCTTGTTGTCCGGCACGACAGACACGATCTTCACGCCTGTATAGCCTCGGGCCGAAGATCCTAGTGTCTGGAAATCCGTCCAGGCAGGCATCAGGAGAAGTGTGGTATCTGGCGCGCCGCCGGGCCGGGCGATGGTGTGGTGATGGCGCAGCGGCGCAACCGGCGGAAAGCGGAATGCGACGCGCAACGTCTCGACCAGATCGCGAAATGAGGCGACCTCCGCGATATCGGCAGCTGTGATGATCCGCATGATCAGGCCGCCTTGCGTTGGATCGTGAAGGGAGTCGTTACCGAAGCGAAGCCGGGCTGGGCAGAGCCCGTGTGCCGGAAAGTTTGTTCAACTGTTCTTTCTGCACATCGCGCTCGCGGGCAAGCTTGGTCGCCTGGATCTTCTTTTCCCGAGCCTCTCGCCGATAAGCGCCTTGTGTGAACCACATCGTAATGCCGCCAATCAAAACGCCAAGCATGAGAGCCACGAAGAGTGCAACAAACAGGGGCATGGAAACGGCAAACCACGGCGCATCGCTGGCCACTGGATCCAGAGAAATCTGTACCACCTGCCGATTGGCCACGGCAAAAACGATAAGGATCACGGCCAGAGGCAGAACGATCAGAACGGTCCAGAGACGTTTGGCGACCTTACCAAGCATTCAGACGCCTCCATCTCCCGGGTTCAGGCGTTGACGCATTTCTTTGCCGGTTTTGAAAAACGGAACGGCCTTGGCATCGACCTCAACCTGCTCTCCGGTGCGCGGATTGCGTCCGATCCGGGCAGGCCGGTGTTTGACGGAAAAGGCCCCGAAGCCTCGTAGCTCCACCCGGTCTCCACGGGCCAAAGCATCGGAAATCGTATCGAGAATGGCCGCCACGACATTCTCAATGTCACGTTGATAAAGATGAGGATTGCGCTCAGTAATTCGCTGAATAAGCTCCGACTTGATCAAAACAACCCCCTCATAGGTCCTTTAACTCCCGGTAATCCCGGGATTTTTCATCTTATCGACCGTGCCAAAGCGACAGGATGCCGTCAAGCAGCATTGCATCGCGCACACTATCCTTTAGCCCCTCTGCATCGAGGCGAATGGGCTCGTCGCCGCTCAGCGCGAGGCGCACCAGCGCCGTCGGGCCCGCAAAGGTCATCGGGCGGCTTGGCGCGCGATCAAGAACATCGATGTCGGCATCCACGCCATGGGTTTCGGTGAGATAGGTCATGGCTGCATCTTCACCGCCAAGGGCGTCGACAAGACCAACCTCCACGCTGCGAGCACCGGTGAAAACGGTGCCTTCGAAGCCCCGTATAACCGCACCATCGATACCGCGCCGCTCTTCTATCTGGTCGACAAACCAGTCGAAGTTGCTCGCAATCAGACGTTCCACCTCGGCCAGCGCGTCTTCACTCGGCGGCCCGAAGATGGAAGGCTGGGCTTTCAGTTCCCCCGACCGAACCTCGTACATCGTTACGCCAAGGGTATCGAGCAATTCCGACACATCGGGAAACTGGGCCATGACGCCGATGGATCCAACAATGGACCCGTTGCGCGCCACGATGTGTTCGCTGGCGCTGGCTGCCAGATAAGCGGCCGACGTGCCGATGCCTTCGATCACCGTAACAACCGGTTTGGCGTCGGCCAGCTGTCGCAACTGCGTGTAAATGGCTTCGCCGGCAACCGCGACACCGCCCGGCGAGTTGATCCGCAGCACGACGGCCTGAACCTGCTCATCCTCTTCGAGGGTCTCAAGAAGCGTCAGGAACGGGTCGTCAAAATCGATAAAGCCGTTCAACTCCACGCGCGCAACGTGATCGCCGCGACCTGTGAGCCGATCCATCAATCCCGTCGACTGAGCGACAAGCCCGGCCACAAGCGCAACAAAAAACACAACTGCCAGCACCCGCCAGAAGCTACGCGAGCGCCGCAGACGACGGCGTTCGACCAGAGCTTCAGCGTTCAGACTGTCCAGGCTCATCGATGGACGGCTCCTTATGGGCTCTCAGACACCAAAACTTCTGGTTCGCTAACAGCAAGATGTGACTTCAACAAGGTTTCAGCATCCCGACTGGAACAAAAAACGCCGAACTTCCTTTTGGGGAAGCCCGGCGTTGTTTTCTCATTTCAAGGATCGAACTTAGGAATCCTTGTTGTCATCGCCTTTCAGCGCGGCACCCAGAATGTCGCCAAGCGATGCGCCTGAATCCGAGGAGCCATACTGTGCCACGGCTTCCTTCTCTTCAGCGATCTCCAGCGCTTTGACCGAAACGGAGACCTTGTGGGTCTTGCGGTCGAACTGGGTCACGCGCGCATCGAAGCGGTCACCAACCGAGAAGCGGTCGGGGCGCTGATCGTCGCGGTCGCGCGCAAGATCCGAACGGCGCACGAAGGCTGTCAGATCGGTGTCGACGATCTTCACTTCCACGCCATTGTCCTGAACGACCGTCACTTCACAGGTTACCACAGCGCCGCGGCGCACGGTGTCAGAAGCGGCATCGAACGGATCTTCGCCAAGCTGTTTGATTCCAAGCGAGATGCGCTCCTTATCGGTGTCCACATCGAGAACCTGTGCCCGGATCATCTGGCCGCGTTCATATTCTTCAATGACGTCTTCACCCGGACGGTTCCAGTCGAGGTCGGACAGATGAACCATGCCGTCAATGTCGCCTTCAAGGCCGATGAACAGACCAAATTCGGTCTTGTTCTTGACTTCGCCCTCGACGACCGAACCAGCCGGGAACATCTCGGCGAAATGATCCCATGGGTTGGACAGGGTCTGCTTCAGGCCGAGCGAGATGCGGCGCTTGTTGGGGTCGACTTCGAGGATCATCACTTCCACTTCCTGGCTGGTCGAGACCAGCTTGGACGGGTGGACGTTCTTCTTGGTCCAGCTCATTTCAGAGACGTGGATCAGGCCTTCAATGCCCGGCTCCAGCTCAACGAACGCACCGTAGTCGGTAACGTTGGTCACGCGGCCCGTCATTTTCGCGCCGGCCGGATACTTGGCTTCGATGCCATCCCACGGATCGGCCTCAAGCTGTTTCATGCCGAGCGAGATGCGGTGCGTTTCGTGGTTGATGCGTACGATTTGCACCTTCACGGTCTGGCCGATGGAGAGAACCTCGGAAGGATGGTTGACGCGGCGCCACGCAATGTCTGTGACGTGCAGCAGGCCATCGATACCGCCAAGATCGACGAACGCACCATACTCGGTGATGTTCTTCACGATGCCGTCGATCACCTGACCTTCAGCCAAGTTCTGGACCAGCTCCTGGCGCTGTTCGGCACGGCTCTCTTCCAGAACCACGCGACGCGAGACGACGATGTTGCCACGGCGCTTGTCCATTTTCAGGATCTGGAACGGCTGCGGCGTGTTCATCAACGGCTGGATGTCACGTACGGGGCGGATATCGACCTGCGAACGCGGCAGGAAGGCGACGGCGCCATCGAGGTCGACCGTGTAGCCGCCCTTGACCACATTGAAGATCTGGCCGGTGACCTTCTCGTTGGCGTTGAACGCCACTTCCAGCTTGTCCCAGCTTTCTTCGCGGCGTGCTTTGTCGCGCGAGAGGACAGCTTCGCCCATCGCGTTCTCGACACGCTCAAGGTAAACCTCGACTTCATCGCCGACGGACAGGCCACCATCCTTGGCGCCCATCCCAAACTCTTTCAAAGGCACGCGGCCTTCGGTTTTCAGGCCCACATCGATAACGGCGAGATCTTTCTCGATGCCGATCACGGTGCCTTTGACAACGGAACCCTCAAGGACGTCGTTGCCGTCAAAGCTCTCTTCAAGAAGAGATGCAAAATCTTCCATCTCGAACGCATTCGCGTTCGTGTCTGTCATAGCCATGTATGTCTTTTCTTTCCTGCGCCCGTTCGGCAAACACGCCGAAAATGGTTGGTGTTGATCGAAGCCTTGTGGCGCCTGCCCTGGATCCAGCATGTTGGCTTTGGATCGCTGCACAAAGCTTGTCGAAACACCATCGGAAGGTGAGGCTCAACAGGGCGCGTTGTGTGCAGGGCGTGGCGTTGAAGGCTAGTTCCGTTCGAAACGCTCAGGTTGGCATCCTGGATGCCACGAAAGCCCGGGCAGCTTCGAACGCCGCGTCTATACCCAAATTTGTGGTATCGAGCAACAGGGCATCATCGGCACGCGCCAACGGTGCATTGGCACGGCCGGCATCGCGTTCATCACGCTTGGCCAGATCGGCCTGGATCGCATCAAGGCTGACTGACGGATCTTTGCGCACGGCCTGCGCATGGCGCCGCCCTGCACGTGCTTCCAGAGAGGCGGTGATGAAGAGCTTTGCCTGCGCATCCGGGCAGACGACGGTCCCGATATCGCGGCCATCGAGCACCGCACCTGGCAGCGTGGAAGCGAAATCCCGTTGGGCTTGCAGAAGCGCTGATCGCACGGGTGGATGGACCGCGACTTTAGACGCCGCTTCGCCGATGTGATGCTGGGCCAGATGATCCGGGTCAAGGGTGGTCAGGTCGAGGGCGTGCGCGACCCCTTCGGATGCAGCAGGATCATCCAGATTGCCGTTTCTTTCCAGCATCGCGGCCCCGACGGCCCGGTAGAGCAAACCGGTATCCAGGTGACGCAACCCGAAATGATCGGCCAGCAGTTTCGAAACCGTTCCTTTGCCCGATGCCGCGGGACCATCGACCGCGATGATGAACGGTGTATCAGCCATGATTGGAAAGCCTTGTAAATCTGCCGCCGAGGTCGGTCATCAACCCTTCAAAGGCGGGGAAGCTCGTTGCGATCACGCGGCCATCATCAACGGTGACGGGGTTGCGGGAGGCAAAACCCATCACGAGAAATGCCATCGCGATGCGGTGATCGAGATGGGTAATCACGGTGCCGCCTCCAGGTACCGCGCCGGGATTGCCGGTGACGGTCAGCCAGTCCTCACCGCTTTCGGTTTCAACGCCGTTGGCGGTGAGCCCGTCGACAACAGCGGCCAGCCGGTCGGATTCTTTCACGCGCAATTCATGCAGACCGGGCATACGCGTTTGCCCTTCCGCAAAGGCGGCCGCCATGGCAAGAACGGGATACTCATCGATCATTGAGGGTGCGCGATCGGCAGGCACGGTGGTGCCGTTCAACTGTGAACTCTTTGCGGTGATGTCGGCCAACTCTTCGCCGCCTTCGGTCCGCCTGTTGGTCAACGTCAGATCGGCGCCCATTTCCTGAAGCGTTGTGATGAGGCCCGTTCGGGTCGGGTTGAGCATGACGTTCTGGACGACGACATTGGCATCGGGCGCAATCAAGGCAGCGACGATCGGAAAAGCTGCGGACGATGGATCGGCCGGAATGGTGACATCCTGACCAGTAAGTGGCTTGCCGCCTTTTACGGTGATGATGCGCGAACCGTCTTCACCGGCTTCAACTGTCAGATCGCCGCCAAACCCTGCAATCATCCGTTCGGAATGGTCGCGCGTCGGGATCGGTTCGATAACGGTGGTCGTGCCCTCGGTTGAAAGCGCCGCCAGCAACACCGCTGATTTTACCTGCGCCGACGGCATCGGCACAGTGTAAGTGATCGGAAGCGGCACATCATTGCCGCGAAGAGTGAGCGGCAACAGACCGCCATCGCGGGCTATGACCTGTGCTCCCATCTCCTCAAGCGGATCGAGCACACGCTTCATCGGGCGTTTGCGCAGGGAGCCATCGCCGGTGAAGGTGGAGGAGAACGGATAGGCAGCCGCCATACCCATGATCAACCGCACGCCTGTGCCGGCATTGCCGCAATCGATGACGTCGCTGGGCTCAAGCAGAGCGCCGACGCCGACACCATCCACCGTCCAGATGCCATCGTCGCGACGGGTGATCATAGCTCCGTATTGGCGCATCGCTTCGGCGGTCGCGAGGACATCCTCGCCTTCCAGCAGGCCGGAAATGCGGGTGGTGCCGCGCGCCAGCGTGCCGAGAATAAGCGCACGGTGCGACATGGACTTGTCGCCCGGCACGCGGACGGTCCCCGTCAGCGATTTGACTTTGTGCGAGCGAAGGGGTTGGGCGGCGCTGAAAGCGTCCATGAAATCCTCTAGGGGTTACGAAAGGGTGCCACAAAAGGCTGGCGCGCCGCCTTATGGCAAGTGTCGCAGGCCGGTGCAATTGGTCTAAGCCATTTGTCCTTTGACTTGACGCCTAAACCATGTCTATCACGCCGGTTCGGATATCTGGGCGCATCGCCCTTCTGGCATGATCATCAAAAGAGGTTCCGGCGTGGCCAAACAACAACTGGGCACCAAGCGCATCTGCCCTGAAACGGGCAAAAAGTTTTACGACCTCGGGCGCGATCCGGTGGTTTCTCCCTATACCGGTATTTCTTACCCGCTGTCGGCCTTCGATCTGACGGTGAAGAAGACCACCAAGCCGGACGACGAGCCCGGCGAGGATGCGAAAGAAGAAACAGAAACCGCAGATGCCGAAGACACCGGTGATGTGGAGGTCGTGTCGCTGGAAGACGCCGAGCCGGCAAACACGCTTGACGACGACGATGACGATGATGACGACAATGCGGACGTCATTCCGGACATCGACACCACCGACATCGATGGCGACGATGCCGTTACGGACGATGATGACACGTTCCTGGAAGATGATGACGAGGACGCCGATCCGGCGGTCGCCGTTGTGACGGCCCGGGACGACGACGATACCTGAGGCAGCGGTCTCAAGCGGCGCAGACAACCGGCATCTGGCCGGTTGACCGTCCTGAAAGCCTGACGTAAGACGCCGAGGTTGCCGTGTGGCCCGTTGAATGTGCCACGCGGTCCCAAGAATGGGGCCATAGCTCAGCTGGGAGAGCGCTTCGCTGGCAGCGAAGAGGTCAGGGGTTCGATTCCCCTTGGCTCCACCACTTGCCATCTGCATGGTCTCAAGAGCCCCTAAAGCCCTGAACGGCAACGCTATTTTCGGGGTTCTAGCGCCCTCATTTCGGCAGTATTGGATTTGGCTTGCAAAGGCGAGTTTCAGGACCATACGGCGCAAAGTGATGTCTCCGCTTTCCCAGAGTTTGTAGGGGTTCGCGAGGAATGTGAGGACGGGTTCTAGTTTTTCGTCCCACGTTCCATTTGGTGTGGCTTGATTGGCGAGCTTTTCACCGAGCAAGGCCTTTTGCTTTTCCAGATCACTAATACGCTCTTCATAGCGGTTGATGACGCGCGTGTTTTGGGTGCCGAGGATTCGCTCAACGATGGCATCGATTTCCTTGTCGAGGGCAGCCATCTGCCGCTTGCCGGAGCGGACGATCTCTTGGGCCTGCTCCTGCCGTGCCGCCCAGGCCTTCTTGAACATGGCCGTAGCGAGCTTGAACAAGGTCTCGGTGGGTTGGAGATGTTTGATGATGGCGCCAACCTGTCCTTCGACCTCGTCACGTCTGTTCGACTTGCCATAGGCCTCGCAACCTTTGGTCTGGCAGAGGTAGTAGGGGTGGAGTCCGCCATGGCGCCCGCGCGAGAAGGACGAGCGCAGCGGCGTGTCACAACAGGCACAGACGACCACGCCTCTAAGCGCGAAGGCATCACCGATGTTCTTGCGTTGGGGTGCGTGGGCTTTCGCTTCGCGTCGTTTCTGGACCTTGTCGAACAGCCCGAGCGAGATGATGGGCTCGTGCTGTCCCTCGAGCCAGTGGATGCCGTAGGTCTGCGAACAGATATGTCCGGTGTAGAGCGGGTTGTTCAGCATCTCTCGGACGCGTTCCTGGCGGACCTCTCCGTTCTTGTTGCGTGGGAACTCTGGGAAGCTTTCGCAGAACCGCACAACCTCTGCCTCGGTCTGGAAGCGGCCAGATGCGAAGCCTTCAAAGGCTTCTCGCACGATCCCGTCAAAAGGCGGTGCTGCGACCAGCATCCGCCCACGGCCTTCAGCCTTCTCATAGCGATAGCCGATCGGTGCGGTGTGGACCCAATACCCGTTCTCCATCCGCGCTTTCATCTTCTGGGCGACCTGACGGCCATGCTGCTTGCGTTCGAGTTGGCCTTGAGCGGCGAAGATGGTCTCAACGAACTCGCCTTCGGGCGTGTCGTCGAAGCGGTAATTGAGGCAATCGATCTCGGTGTTACGGCGGGTGAAGGCTTCTTTCAGCCGGAAGTGGAATTCCCGGTCTCGGGCAAAGCGCTTCAGGTCGTCGAAGATAACGACGAAGCGTTCGTCAGGTTGGGCATCAATGAAGCTCAACAGCGCCACCATACCTGGACGTTTCATAAAGTCCCCACCGCCGCTGATCGTATCGGGGAAGACTGCCGCGACCTCAAGGCCCTTGGCGGCGGCGTGCTGGCGACAGCGAACCTCCTGGCTGTGGAGCCCATCGCCTTCTTTCTGTTGCGAGAGACTGGAAACTCGGCAGTAGATGATCGCCTTTCTGGGCTGAGTATCGAATTGAGTTTGTTGGTTTGGTATCATACCTCCTCCATCTGTTGGTGATCGTCCGATTGTACCACGGCGGCGTGTAGAGCCCGTGTTAAATCAATGGAAGAAGTGCTCGTTTCTGGGGGTAGATTTGAACAGCCGCCTGGTTCGGTTTCGATGGCCCAACCGAGATCGACGAAGCTAAGGACGATGCCCCACAGGGTTTCGATGAGCTCGTGCTTCTCTTCCTCCGTGGCATCGGGATCATCGAGGTAAGGCAGCCATTCTTCGCAGTCTAAATGGATGGTCGGGCGTCCGGCTGATTTCTCGGTCGGCGCGATCGCGGTCCGCCCACTCTGGGTCGGTGGACGTGTCGGTGGCGGTGGTGTGTGTTGGTTCGGCATGGAACCTCCTTTCTTTGGGTGTGTCGGCGTGCCGATTTCATCCCGGCGCGGGCGTCTCGCATCGGAACAAAAGTAGAACAAAGTGCCGTAAAGACTGAGAATGCTCAAGCAATTTCATCATGAGCGGCCGTTTTTGGAGTATTTCAGGCCCTGGAGTGCATACGATGGCGTGTTTCGATCTGCTCGGCCTTACGGGCGGCGATCTCCGCTTCGCGTACCGGCTTGTGATAAGCCTCTTCAAGCGCCTTGCCGTCCTCATAGAGACTTGTGCCATGACGGGCCTCGTAAGCCTCGTCCATGCGGCGCTTGGCATCTTGCTGGGTGACGCCGAGCTCACCGGCTAAGCCGCGTGATGCTTCGTCATAGGCTTTGTAGAAGGGCTGGGTTGGACCGTCCTTGATGAGCGTGCAGACCTGTTCGGCGGCCGCCTCGATCTTTGGCTCTAGTCCTGTCGGAAGATTCTCTTGCCGACCCAGCAGTGCTTCGCGGGTTTTATTAAGGCTCTGGCCGAAGCGCCCGGTATAGATGTCCCTGATAACCGTCTCGCTGCGCATAGCGTCGAAGCGCTCATTGCGGGCGTAAGCATGCGCATAGTCGATTAGCTTTTCGTGGAAGGATCCGCTCTTCTTGATCTCGCCGTGCAAGATGCCGGCAATCGCCCAGGCTTCACGGAACTGGGGCTCGGTAAGCGTGCGTCCTGAGAAGCTTTCACGGGCCGCTTGGATGGCGTCTGCCCTGTCGGGAGCGGGTTCGGTTACAGTGTCAGGCATTCTGGTCTCCTTTCGTGGTCTAGGTTTGGGTGGGGCCGGAGCGGCGCACCGACTGGTTCCAATGCCGCTTAAGGTCGGGGGCATTCTCACGGGTGCGGCGGGCACCGATCTCGGCCTTGAGCGCCTTAAGGTCACTTCGGTGATCATCGAAGATTGCCGTAACCCTGCGTTGATGGTCCTGGCGCACACGCACATCGGCTTTGATATCGAGACGTTGCCTATCGGACTGTCGTGCGACGCCTTCTGGAAGAGGATGATCGAAGTCCAACCCATGTTCCTCGCGCAGGATGATCTGACGCGCTTCTGCAAGGCGCGTAAGATAGTTCTGTCGGTAGTCCTGCGTTTCAGCGTCGAGGCGCTCTTGTTTGGTCACGAGCATCTCCTTGAATCGGCCCCAGTCCTCTTCGGTTGTCAGCGACTGCGCGAGTGCGCGTTCAAGCGCTTCGGTGTAAGCCGCGCCTAGCGCGCTTTGTGTGGATTCAGGCATCTGGTGAGCTCCTCAAAATTTGCGCTGCTTGAAGGCGATTTGGTACAATTGAGCTGTGCAACCGTTTGCGACGATTGATGACGTGGAGGACTGGCTGAGACCCCTTGGTTACGAGGCCTTCTGGCGTGCCATGGACGGTCTGATGATCTTCGATCATGAGGATCGAGAACACTGCGATCGGGTCATCGCAAACGGCATTGCCACCTACGAGACGGTGTTGACCTGCATAAAGGCGATGGCCTGCGACGCGCTCACAGCGCGCTTCGGGCTCAAACTCGCCAGCACACTCCCCAAAGGTCCGAACCTTCGCGTGGTCGACTAAGCGCACGGACATCACCGCCTCACCTTAATCATCCGAACCCACGGGCAGCGGGCGTCTAACGGGCGGATCGTGACCGGACCATGCACACCCAGATAGGTGCAGGACGTGTAGGTGCGGTGGGCGTGCGGATTGTAGCGGTCACCATTGTCGAGGAAGCGATAGCTCCAAACCACATGCGGTGTGCCCCACATCATCACTGCAAGCCAAAGGCCGAGCGGCACGAGAACCCAAGCAAAGGCAGCCAAAACCCTCATGACGTCACCTGTGGCGCTGTCAGCGTGATCTTGGTGTCCGGCTTGAACTGACCACCTTCCATGGGGTTGTCTGCCAGCATCGCATTCGTGGGCGCGATGTGCTGCTGGCTGATGGTGCGGGCCAGGAAGAAGCCAACGTCCTTGACGTAGATGAGCTGCTGATCAAACGGCATGGCCATCAGCTCGGCCGGGCTCATGATCGGCTGTTTCGACAGGCTGAGGCTCGTCGACAGATTGTCGCCCCATGCGTCGCCACTCAGAGCTTCTGCGACGGCATGCTCTTCACCCATCGCCTTGCTGATCGCTTCAGCCTCTTTGTAGGTGTTGAAGGCCAGCCATTGCTTGACGGCGCAGTTGTCTTCGATGGTCTGCGTTAGATGCTCGCCGAAGCGTCGCAGGACTTCGCTCTTTGACTGTGCGATCAGATGGAATTCGCCGCCGAAGGATCGAACTGTTGTTATGGCTTCCCCGATCAGGTCCTTCACCGGGATATTGGTGTACTCATCGGCGATCACGACCAGCCCACCGATCTTGCGGTAGAGCGCTTGTACGAATGCACCGAGATGGAGTGCATAGTAAGCGCCCAGACGAGGTTGAAGGCGCATCGGCCCGACGAGGAAGATCACATACCCTTCACGGATCAGATCCTCGTGGGTCAGTTGCGCTTTACGTCCGGTCTCTTCCAGGCGTGTACCGGGACCCCAATGGCGGAGCGCGCGGACGGCCTCGCCAATATGCTGGGCAAAGTGCTCATGGGAACGCATCTCAAGGACGCGTTGCGCTGCAACCCTCAGCGCCGGACCACCCTCATCAGCATCCACCTCAGCAAAGGTTGAGAGCATTGCAGGGTCAGAGATCAAGAGACTCACCGCGCCAGGCGTGGTCAGCGCTGTGGATCGATGCAGTTGGGCGCTGATCGCATACTGAATGAGCTCGCGAGGGGACTCCCTGTAGTAGAAGTTCTTCATGTCCCGGTCGGGTGGTTCTTCGATCAAGGCATGAGAGATGGTCTCGTTGGCGTAGAGCTGTTCAGCCGGGTCATGCCGCCATGTGGAGATCGCATGGCTCAGCGGATTGAGATTGACACGGTATTCGGCAAGTTCGGGCCGGACACCGAAGTCGTCGATAACAGCCACTTTCCGGCCCATCGCAACGGCAGCCTTGACGGTTTGGGCAGCGATTTCACCCTCTTTGGGATCAAGGACCAGGATGGCCTTCTTCGGCTCTGCATGCAGAGCGCCGATAAGCTTCGGTACGGCGACACAGGTCGTTTTGCCGGAACCCGTTGGTGCATAGGCGCTCGAATGGGTTCCCCGAGGCCCAAAGACTGGCTGCCCGCTTTCGAGTGTGAGACCAAGGGGCAGCCGCGCTTCAGGATCAATCGGCCGGGCGAAGAGTTTCCCCGATCGGAACTTCATTTGAGAAGACCTTGATCCTTGAGGTCCTTGTCGCTGGGCAGCGAGTCGGCCTTTGCCTTGGTCCCCTTGCGCTTGAACCGCTTCAACCTGCCCCAGCCAAAATCGAAGCATATTCGTCCAAGGCCAATTAGACCCAGAAGGCCGCGCCACGCACCAGCGGCCGCACAAACCAGCGCCACATAACCGAGCATCCAAAAATCGGGCGAGGTAAGTTGCCAGGCGAACCATGCAAGGCCAAAGCCCAGCATTGCCCGGTGCATGTTGGGATTGACCTCGTCCTTAAGGCCGTTCGAGTCATTTGATGCCATGGCGAACCTCCAAACGATCAGGGGCGCTCCGCATGATGCGGAGCGCCCCTTAGGCATAGCGATAGACGCCAGATCTGGTGGGCCGTGCTTGGGCGGATCAGTCGCCGTTCAGGATCTCCAACGGGTCGAGGATGATCCAGGCACGGTTCGGGATTTCACCCTCACCGATGGCCTGCTCGGCGCCCGCGCCGCGATTGCCGGACGTCGCGCTGATGGTGAACCGCTGCGCCCAGACGCGCTCGCCGATGGCAAGGCGTAGCTCGCCTGTTACGCCGCTCGGCACCGTTCCACCGTAGAGGTTCACAGCAAGCGCCATTTGGCTCAGATCATAGGTGCCCGAGAGCCGGACACTTTCAAAGCCGGTGGTCGGGCTGTTCTCGAAGTCCTTGAACATCTGCCCTTCCGGCGTCGTCGGTTGATCGTAGAAGATCACAGAAGACGATGGCGACGGGCGGACATAGAGATCAAGGTCGACCGTCAGATCATCCCAGGTCAAGGCAATGGCGACGTTGCGCGCAGACCGCCAGATCGGCTCGGGCGCTGCCTCAGCCTCCGGCGGGGCCGAGAAGTAAGCCGGTAGCTCTCCCGTTCCGCCCGCGTGGAACACAATCACATCAAGCTTATCAGTCGACACCATCGGTGTTGGATGGTTGCGATCCGGTGCATCCCGCCCGGCCTGACGGAACAGCGTTGCCAGGTCGTCATCGAAGAACTGTAACGAGCCACCATGTTCATCGACGGAGATCGACCAAAGGCGCTCCACATAATGGGCGTGGCTCTGTGAGACGATCCAATTCTCCCCAGTTAGGCCGAAGTACACATCATACCCCTCTAGCGAACCCGTCAGACCTCGTGTGCCAAACGGTGAGGTGGACACAGACGCTGAGACGTACCCATCCTCCGGGACAGCCCCATCCGCCATGTCGAGCCGTGGAGCGCGCGGGTTCTGATAAATCGCCGAACCGATTACGATAAGGTCGGCGCTGTCCGGTGCCGGATAGTTTTCACCGACAAAGCGGAGGAAGCCCGGCAGATCAATCAGACCCGGATTGGCTTCATTGGGACGGGCAGAACTCAGGAACGATCGAATGGCACCCAGAAGCGGCGCATTCGCATTGAGCTTTGCGCGCGGGCTGTCATAGGCCGAGCCTTCCGGCACCGCATAGGTGCCGATGAGCCGCAAATTGGCCGCATCGATAAACGGCACCTCTTCTCCCGCCTCGACGGTTTGGAGGAGATGCTGAATCACCGTTTCCACCTGTTCCTGCAGCACAGCAGGCTCTTGGTTCGGGGACAGTCCGACCACGGCCTCACGGGCAGCGGTTGGCGATGAGATGATGGTTGCAAGAGCAAGCGCGGAAAGCGTTGTACGAACAAACATGAGTGTATCCTTCCTTAGAGAATGGGTTCGGCTTGAACGGCGCGCTTGGCGTCGTAGGAGGTCGTTGCAATGTGGATGTCGCCGTTCAGCGAGCCCTGAAGCGAAGTCAGAACGCCGTCGACGACACCGATCTCTTCGTTCAGTTCTCGATGCTTGAGATCGAGCGCCTCAAGTCGCGCCGACAGCGTTTGATGCTTAGGGCTTGGGATTTTGCAGTCGGGCGTATAGCGGGTGACAATCTTGCCGAGCCGCTGCGCCAGGACAGCCGCGATAAGGATCTCCGTGGCGAGCGTCACAGCGACAAACGCTGTTTCCTTGGCGCCATCCCACCACGAGGTTTCATCGAACAGCCCGCTCGTAACCGGTCCGGTCGACAAGCCATGAAACTGATCTGCGAAGAGCAGGATCCATAGGATGATGAACAGCACGGCCAGGGCGTTCAGCCAAAACGCAAACGCTTTGCGCGACGTCTCGTTTTCGACGTGCGAGACCATCGTCTTGATAGCCATGGCCGACAAAACCGCCAATGCCGACATGGACCAGGGCAACAGCGGGTTCTCGATGAACACGGTGAGGCCTGTGCCTGCCAGGTTGGCATGGGCTGTCAGCATCGATGCGCCAGCGGCAACCACGATTAAGGAGCCGAAAAACACCGCCTCAAACTGGTGAGGCGTCGCCCAATTCCAGAAGGGCGTGTCGATCATCCCATCGTCGCCAGCGCCTTGATTGGCTGCGCTCGTCGGCAGGGTGTCAGGCGTATCGAGCAGTTCTTCGAACACCATGTCCCGCTCATACTCAACGCGTTTGAGCTCTTCCGGCAGGAACCGCTTCCGGTTTGCGTTTGTGGCCCACAGGCTGCCGAACTTACCGATGAACTCATTTTTGACCGCTTGGATCAGGTTCTGTCGGCCCTGCTCGACATCAGGATTCTTGGTCGCCGTGTTGACCAGAATTGGGATGATCTTCCGTATTGTCTGCTCAATGTGTGAAGAAGCGCTGCGGTGCGGATCGGTCAGATCTGGTGGTGCGCCAGGATTTCCAGCGGCGTTTGGGTCGGTCATAGGAACCTCCAAGTTGGAAATGCCCGCGAAGGTGCGGAGCTTCCCGGCTAGAGGTTCAAGGACCGCCTGGAGGGCCGATGACGGGCGATGGTTGGGCGGAAGTCGCGCGGGCGTTTTGCTCTTGCGCCGCCCGTGCGTTCAAACGGTCACGATGAGGTTGGCAACGAGACCAGAATGACGGCCAGCACGGCCATGCCTATGCCCACCATCTGGCGTTCGGATAAGCTTTCGCCGAAGAACAGCACCCCAACGGCTGCAGTCGCCAACAGGCCCATAAGTGCAGTGGCGACGGCAGTAACGGCCAATCCATTCGACTTTGCCAACACGAGAAAGCCTGTGGCGGCGATGCACCAACAAGCGCAACCCATCGCCGCTACTGCGGCGGCTCCACTCTCGCTCGCGTATTTGAGCAGCATGTTGCCAGCGACACTAATCGCCGTTGTGCCCACAAGAACCGCCAAAGAGAGAAGCGCCGACATCTTTCTGGTCCCGCCAATGAAAAACCCGCCGCCGTTCAACACGGCGACGGGCGATGGCGTGGGGAGTCGGCGGGCTATCCTTGGGGGCCTGAGAAGGAATCCGCGACGCAGTATTCAGGATAGCCAGCCCTGGCGAGATGCACCTTCCAGGCCCACGAGTACGCGGCCATACGCGGCATGAGCCGTTTCGGTAAAAGCGTTCGGCGTGGTCGTTCAACCTTTTCCTTGAGATGGTTCATTGTCCGCCGTGCTTCGGCACCCAAGACAGATCCAGCGGCGCCGTCATGTTCGGTGTCCCTGATTTCAGCATCACGGGCAACGTAGCGATCCCGCCAGTCAAAGAAGTCGCCTGTGGCGCGATATCCATTATGCTCGCAGACAAAATCTGCGCGCGCTTCGCCTGAGCTTTCGCAGTGACCGGCCTGGACCGCCGATTCCATAAACACAGCGAATTGCTGTTCAAACCAAGCACTGCGCAGGACCTCTTTTGGGCTGCACCACACGTCTTCGTCCGATAGGCGAAGCAATGGATAATGCGGCACAAGCCACGTCCCATCTGGGGCGAATAGTTTTCCTGTGTTCTGATCAAGTTCTTGTCTCCAATTTCGTTCCATTGGGAACCCTCCAACTAAAGGTTGAAGGGGTGGCCACCCCGCTGAGGTCACTGGGACCGCGAAGAGCTCCACTTGGCTTTGGACTGCCTAGCGAGCTCGGAATTCAGGTTGGCCTGAAACGCCACTTGCAAATTAAAGAACTGAACGAAAAAATGCGGGGCTGGAGAGCCCACAAATGAAGAGGTGAGGCTTGGATATCTATGAGCGCCCACCAGCCTTACTTGAAAGGTCTGATTTCATGAGCGACAAGCGCGCGACTTTGGTCGGTTTAGACCGGTATTCCGGGCAAAATCAGCTACTGGGATGTTGTAAAGACGCCAAGGACCTGGCGAATGTGTTGGCGCGGCATGAAGTTTCAAACCGTCGCAACTTCCACTGCGATTTGATAACCGATAGCGACGGACAGCCGGTTGATGCCGATCGATTGCGTCGCGAAATTAAAGAGTTGTTCAGCGGCCCGGCTGCTTGTGTACTTTTCTACTACGCTGGCCACGCCGTCGTGGACAGTACCAGTGCCAAAGGCCGTTTTGTTGTTCCCGGACGTGATGGACGAGTTGAACAAGTTCCGTTCGATGACCTGTTTGAGGAGGCCAACAAGGCCTATTCCAGAAACATCCTCTCTACGGTAATTGTTTTGGACTGCTGTGGCTCGGGTGCTTTTGCTGACGTATCGAACTTAGATGAAACGCAGCGGGTGTCCTTACTGGGCAATGGAGTGACCATTCTGGCCGCTTCTGGACGCACTGAAAGGGCCAGTGAGCATGCCGTCACCGGAGGAATGTTTACGCAGTACATGGTGGAAGGATTGAAGGGTAGCGCAGCAGATCTGCGCGGTTGGGTAAGCGCAGCGTCGATCTACTCCCACATCGACCATATGCTGGGCCGAAAAGGTCAGCGTCCTGTCTACAAAGCCAGCGTTAGCGAGTTTGTGACTTTAAGGGAATGTACTCCAAAAATTGAGATCGAGACATTGCTCGCTCTGCCCAAGCTGTTTGAAAGGCCCGATGCCCAGATTGAGCTGGATCCGTCTTTTGAGCCCGATCGCGAGAATGTTCCGGAGAGATACCGCCATATTCCGCAAGATCCCCATAACGTGGCAACTTTTAAACGCCTTCAAAGTCTTAATCGACAAGGCCTCGTCGTGCCGATCGGTGCTGAGCATATGTACTATGCAGCCATCGAGTCTAAGAGTTGCGGATTAACGGAGTTGGGAAAGCACTACCGCGAGCTCGCGGCGCTAGACCGCTTATGAACCTTTCGACTAAAACGCGGACGGAGCCGGACTGCCGCCGCTTTCCTGTCTCCAGGCACGTATTTCTTGAAGCCGGTCAGCGACGTCCATGTTGTGGAGCGCCGGAAACAGGCCCTGTTCCCGCAGCGTCAAATGTATGCAGGTCCCGACTATGTGATCCAGGTCCTCTCTCACTTCAAAGAGTGGATCTTCAATTTCACCTTTCATGAAGGGAATCATGCGCTCATTAAAGCCAGATTCATGAGATGCAAAGTTATGCCCGCTATCCATGAAAAGCGGATTTAGCTTTTGTTGAGCTGCACGGACCCGGAAATCGATCTCGTCACGGTCTCCCAATCCTCCGCTCTCAGCCGCCATCAACACTTCGCTCTGAAGCGTGTCGTAACCTGGAAGGCTCGACCGGCCCGCTGGCACCAGAATACTAACCGCCAACGGTGAAAGGCTGGCTGTTGCCAAATGCAGCGCCGTTTTACCTGTCTCAGGATCACACACATTCGGGTTTGCGCCGTTCATGATCGCTCGTATCATGCCGATGGCATCGCCAGACCTCGATGTACTCAATAAATCAAAATCTACTTCAGCAAATTCTTCAGTTCGTTCTTCAAAAAAAATTGGACCCATATAAATATAATCAATATTCGAATTAAAAAATCTTGTTCCTCCAATTATATTATTCTTCTGACGATCATTCAATAAATTTGTATTTTTCATTTTTATTTCAGTGTTTTGCAGATATTGAACATACTTCCTTTCACTCATGTCTTCAGTAAAAATTATGGTTATTACGTCTTCCCGCGGGCAGTCACCCGCGAGAAAGCCTCTCAGCTTAAGCGGGTTGACTGGGGCTTCTTTGTCATCAGCAATAAGCTCGATAGTAGTCTGGCTTCCAACTGCCCAGGCGCAGCCATAGTAAGCCAGAGTCAAGTCTGAGTTGGCTGCATCTAAGCGTCGTTGGAACCTAGGCCCACATTCTTTGGGAATGGCTCCACGCCGGTAAACTCTCTGCACGAAATGAACGCCAACGTGTCCTCGCGCGCTGGGCAACGCCCACAGGTACGACAGCATGGACTCAATAAGCGCATGAGCTTCAAAGAGGTAAAGGCCATCTAGGCTTGGCCTGGAACTTGATTGGGCCTTTGAATCGATAAATTCCCATATACTGCGCTCAATCCGATCCAAGTCTTCATACCAAGAGCGGTCAATGTAGCCCTTGTTCTCTAGGAAGGCCTCCACCAATCGACGTTTGGATGAACTCAGACTGCCAGTTCCGAACAGGAAGTTATTGATTGTCGGGTAAGTAGTGTCCAAATCGCTTTCGGAGAAAGAGCTCGTGTGAGGGGAGGCTACGTCTACGATCTCCCGATGAACTCTGGCGGCAACGCCATGAGTTCGCTCCCCGACATCATTGAAGGCATATTGATATAGAAGCGCCTTGAGGGCCCGAACCTTAAACTGCTCCGCCAACACGGATTGGTATTCCCACGCGATTTATCGTTAGCTTATAATAACACAACTAAATTCCCAACCGTGAGAAACTCTAAATCCGATTACCAAAAAAACATTCAATCAAATGGTTGGGTCAATACACGACCTGATTCAATCATAAATCCGATTCAGGACAGGTCATGCGAAAATCATTTTCACTTTTTGATGGGCCTGACGTCACAGGTATTGAAAAACCATCATCGTATAAATGAAGAAATTATTTGATACATTAAATATAATTGAAGAAAAAACATCGCTTTTCTATAAGGGCGTTGTTTTAAAATTTCAATTGTGGCTTGAGATGGCTACCCGTCCATTCCGGACTTGGCTGCGGCCCAAATTTTCAACATTTACTCTTGAGAAAATAGAGCTGCACACGAGGAAGTGGTGGCTTCACAGTTATTTTTTGCTCATAGTTGCACCCTCGGTATTCATACTCCCATTCGTACAGGGAGCGGAAGAGCCAAGTATGAAAGCGATGGCAATATCGCTAATCTTTTTTGGACTTATAAATCCAATAAAAGCATTATTTATATTTTGTATAAAGCTTACAATACGTGAAAACATAAATGAAGCGACAAAAAAATCGCTGAATAGCGAAATTCCATTCTGGAATTCCGTATTGTATTTGCGACGCTTTGAAACAGATCGAAACATTACCCTCTGTTTGCCATTCAATTGGCTGGAGCCCTTTAATACCGGAGGAATGGGTAGTGGTGCAGAAATGGGGCATACGTTCGACAGAGCAGTTGTCCGTGCACTTGGTTTCCATGCGCCAGTTGTAAAGCTGGCTGCTGAACAACTCGAAGATACCGGTTTTGCAACACTGGAATTGCCTATCGGCGTTAGCTGGGAGGAGTGGTTCCCGACATTCAAATTAGCGTGCAGCAACTCTAGTCTGATTGTAGTAAATCCCCTAGTTGAAGACGAAAGCGGTCTAATGAGGGAGATAGCCTACATCTGCGAGCATGGGCTTCTATTCAAAACCGTATTTATCATGCCGTCAGAAATGGATACCTATATTAATGGAGAAAAAAAGAAGATTTCCGATCTATGGGAATCTTCCAGAAAATTATTGCAATCAAAGCTCTCAATTCAATTACCTAAATTTTCCCCTTTCGGCGGTATAATACTCTATGAGAACGAGAGAATGAATTTGTATAGCTGGATTTGTGGCCAAATTTGGTATTCAAAGAGCGCGCTATCGCAGCTAATTCAAACAAGAAACTTAAAGCAATCTGCAGTTCGGTTTGGTTTTATGTTCGCCAAATCTGGATTACTGTATGCATCTATGCTATCTATATTGCATGCAGGAATTATTGTTTTTGTAGTGTGGTTGTTATATGTATTTTCGGTCAGTGTTTTTGGTACGCTTGAAAATAAATTTTGGTCTCCGTTGTTTGACAGCCAACATGGGTTGGCCCTTTTTTTTGTCACTGCTTTAGCAATTCATTTTTTGTCGCTATGGTCTATGGCCCGTAAATTTTGTAGTTTGCTTTATAGTGTTGTACTTGCAATTTTTAGTTTATTTGGAATTTTTGCAATATTTAGAATTTTCACATTTTTTATTGAAAAAATTAATCTGGTGCCCAATGAAAGTCTGTTGTACGAAATAGTAATTATTACTATCTTCATAACACCGATCGTTGTATATTTTATTTTTCTTTGGTTCGTGGGTAGTTTTGTTTTTTTGCTTGACCCTAGTAAGGGGGTGCTACCCTCGGTTGGTCGTAAACAATTATAACGATTGAAACAGTGTTTTCTGGAAAAATAGGTTCAGTTTCTGTCAGCAGACTTGATTATGGACTTCTAAAGTGGCTGACTTTTTTGAGCGCTTAAGCGCCAATCCGCGCCGTCATGTAATACGCAGCTTGCCTGGGATCATGTCCGAAAATGGATGAGGCGAGCTGTGCGCTGACGCGCCTATCCGCGCCGTCATGTAATACGCAGCTTGCCTGGGATCATGTCCGAAAATAGATGAGGCGAGCTGTGCGCTGAAGC
>JANQJE010000186.1 GCA_028281795.1 Cohaesibacteraceae bacterium
ATGGAGCGTCATCGTCGCATTTTCGATGCGAATGTCCGCAATCGCACGCCAGCCATCAGGCCGCGGCACGGCTCCGATCACGTGGGCGATCCGATGCGCCTTGTCTTTGGCCAGATCCAAGGTGGTTGGCACTTTATGAGATGAGAACACACTCGGCCCGAGCGCTGCCTTGTGACCTGCGGCCCCTGCGGCTATGCCATCTTCGATTCCGAGAACACCGCTATGGCGTCCATTCCAGGGAGCGTCATCTCTGCCGCCGTTCGAATGCCACAGCATCGTCAGCGGCAACACGCGCGGGTCCTTCAAGACGAAGACGATGTCATCGAACCCATCCCGAATGACGGCTGTCCAGCCGAGACTTGATCCCTCCGCTTCCACCAGGGCGACAAAGTCTTCATCGCCAGCCGATATCGGCAACCGAGAGACGTCAAGCAGCCCGCCCCGAACGGCCGGAACGGCGGTGTAGTCATCGCAAACGCTGCCGGTTGCAAGCGCATGCCGTCCTTGCACCAGCGGTACATCGGGCGTGACAGCCAAACGCTTGGGCGATGTGAAAAGCCGCGCACCGCCGGTTACCCGGATCATCGGGTGATGCGCAAACGTCAGGCCACCTTCACCACCAGCGATGACATGAGTCTGGTAGAGCAGGGGGGCATTCGACGAGGGACAAACATGCTTTTGCAGCGTTGCGCCCACAATCAGACGTTCAAGCTCAAATGTCAGGCCTTGGTCACCCTGGGCAACAAGACGCCATGCGCTGTTGGCGCTCCAGCCATGGGGAGGTGCAGGTTCGACATCGCTCAAACCGAAGGGAGCGCAAACGAAATCCCCTGAGAGCGTTCGGTCGACCGCCGGTATGGACTCTGGAACATGCTGATCGTCGATCCAAGGCGCACGATGCAAAGGCTGAAGCGTTCTGCCCCGCCAACGGAAAGCGAGCTTGGGGATGTTACCGACGGACGGGTCGACGCCAACGCTGCAAATGGGCGTCTCGGCCAACAGTGTGCCGGGTGGCAAAGATGATGGCAGCTGCATGTCTCAACCTTCCAAAAACCAACGGTCAGAAATCAGCCCTAACGGTGACCATCAACGCCTTGCACCGCTGGTCGCTGGCCTCTTGTCCGTGCTAAGCAATGGGCACCAGGGCGGCCAAGATCGCCATTCAGTATGAAAACAGCGGGTAGCGTCCATGACATCCAATGTCACCCCCATTTCGCCGAGCGCAAGCATCGGCCACAACACTGATGATACCCATCAACGCAATCAGCCCATGGCGCTCGATCTTGGTTGGGTCCGCGACGTACGCGTCAACCTTTCAGCCACGGAACGGCGGGTGGCCACGCTGCCCGGCCGCCGCACGGTCAAGAAGGATGCCCAGGCGGCTTGGCTGCTTAAGGCGGTGACGTGCATCGATCTCACCACACTCAATGGCGACGACACCGAAGGTCGTGTACGGCGTCTGTGCGGCAAGGCGGCAAGACCAGTCCGGCCCGACGTCATGGAAGCGCTGGGTATGGCCGACCGTCATCTGACCACCGGCGCGATCTGCGTCTATCATCGTTTTGTCGGCACCGCCGTGAGCGCTCTGGAAGGCACCGGGATTCCGGTTGCAGCGGTGTCCACCGGCTTCCCGGCAGGTCTGTCGCCGCACCACCTCAAAGTGCAGGAAATCAAGGCTTCGGTCGCAGACGGCGCACAGGAGATCGACATTGTCATCACGCGCGAGCATGTACTGACCGGTAACTGGCAGGCGCTTTACGATGAGATGCGCGAATATCGGGAAGCCTGCGGCGATGCTCATGTGAAAGCAATTCTCGCCACCGGTGATCTGAAAACCCTGCGTAACGTCGCCCGGGCCTCGCTGGTTTGCATGATGGCGGGCGCAGACTTCATCAAAACATCGACCGGCAAGGAAAACGTCAACGCGACACTGGCCGTTTCGCTGACGATGCTGCGCTGTATCCGCGCCTTCTATGAGCGCACGGGCATCAAGGTCGGCTACAAACCGGCGGGCGGCATTTCGACGGCCAAGGATGTGCTGACCTATCAGTTCCTGATGAAAGAAGAACTCGGCCGCGATTGGCTTGAGCCGGATCTCTTCCGTATTGGAGCTTCCAGCCTGCTCGCCGATATCGAACGCCAGCTTGAGCACCATGCCACGGGCGCGTACTCCGCCTTCCTCCGCCACCCGATTGGATGATTCCGATATGAGCGTTGCCGACTATTTCGACACGATGGATTACGGACCGGCTCCTGAAGCTGACGGAGACGCCCGCGCCTGGATCGCCAAACATGACGGCCTGTTCGGTCATTTCATCGATGGCCAGTTCAAAGCAGGCGAGACCACCTTTGACAGCCATGAGCCTGCAAGCGGCAAGTTCCTGGCCAGACTCGCCAAGGGAAGCACCGCCGACATCGATGCAGCTGTGAAAGCAGCCCGCAAGGCTCAGAAAAAGTGGACTGCTCTGCCCGGCCATGTCCGTGCGCGCCACCTTTATGCGCTTGCGCGCACCATCCAGCGCAACGCACGATTGATTGCGGTCATCGAAGCGCTCGACAATGGCAAGCCGATCCGCGAGACGCGCGATATCGACGTCCCGCTCGCAGCGCGGCATTTCTACCATCACGCCGGATGGGCCCAAATCCAGGACGCCGAATTTGCTGACTATGACCCCGTTGGCGTTGTCGGCCAGATCATTCCATGGAATTTTCCGGTGCTCATGCTGGCATGGAAAATCGCGCCGGCATTGGCACTTGGCAACACCGTTGTCCTGAAGCCAGCCGAGTTTACCTCACTTACGGCTCTGCTGATTGCCGAGCTTGCTCAGGCAGCAGGCCTGCCGGCTGGGGTTCTCAACATCGTGACGGGTGAGGGCGACACCGGCGCCGCGTTGGTCGATCACCCCGATGTCGACAAGATCGCTTTCACCGGCTCCACGGAAGTTGGACGGATCATCCGCCAGCGCACAGCCGGTTCCGGCAAGTCTCTGACGCTCGAACTTGGCGGCAAGTCACCCTTCATTGTGTTTGACGATGCCGATCTGGACGGTGCGGTCGAAGGCGTCGTCGATGCGATCTGGTTTAATCAGGGACAGGTCTGCTGCGCTGGATCACGGCTTCTGCTGCATGAAGGCATCGCCGATGCGTTCATCGCAAAGCTGACCCGTCGCATGGAGACGCTGCGCGTCGGTGCGCCACTCGACAAAGCCATCGACATGGGCGCCATCGTTGCGCCAGTGCAATTGGAGCGGATCGCATCGCTGGTCGAGCAAGGTGTGAAAGAGGGCGCAACGCTTCATCAGCCCGCCGGAGCGATTCCATCGTCAGGCTGCTATTTCCCGCCGACACTGCTGTCGAACGTGGCAACATCCTCCACAGTCGCAACGGAAGAGATTTTCGGTCCCGTCGCCGTATCCATGACATTCCGTACGCCGGATGAAGCGATCCAACTTGCCAACCATTCGCGGTATGGTCTGGCCGCCAGTATCTGGTCGGAAACGATTGGCCTTGCACTCAACGTGGCGGCAAAACTCGACAGCGGAGTCGTCTGGGTCAACACGACCAACATGTTCGATGCGGCCTGCGGTTTCGGCGGTAAGAAGGAGTCCGGCTTCGGACGGGAAGGGGGCCGCGAAGGCGCTTTTGAATATCTCAAGCCGAAGCTCTGGAAAAACACCAAACCGCGTCCGGCCATCACACGCCCCGAGGCATCGCCTGCCACAACAGGCTTCGATACGCCCGACATCGACCGCACAGCCAAGCTGTACATCGGCGGCAAGCAGGCACGGCCTGATGGAAACTATTCACGGAGTGTTGCCTCACCGAAGGGCGAAAGCGTTGGTGATGTCGGTGTCGGCAACCGCAAAGACATTCGCAACGCTGTGGCAGCAGCTCGCAAAGCTTCCAATTGGTCTGCTGCCACCGAGCACAACCGCGCACAGATTATCTACTACATCGCTGAAAACCTGTCGGCGCGAACCGATGAGTTTGCGGCGCGCATGGCCAGAGTCGCTGGCAGCACGCCTGCCAAAGCAACCAAGGAAGTGGATGCGGCCATTGCGCGTCTTTTCACCTATGCAGCTTATGCTGACAAATATGATGGGCGTGTCCACGTGCCGCCTCTGCGCGGTGTGTCGCTGGCCATGAATGAACCCATTGGAGTCGTGGGTGTGATTTGCCCCCCCGAAGCCCCGCTGCTGGGTCTTGTCACGCTTGCAGCGCCGCTCATCGCGATGGGCAACCGCATCGTGCTCGTTCCAAGTGAAGTCAATCCTCTGGCTGCAACGGATCTCTACTCGGTTCTTGAGACATCCGATCTTCCCGCCGGCGTGCTCAACATCGTCACCGGCGATTCGCTGGAACTGAGCGAAGTCTTGGCCAGCCACGCTGATGTGAATGCGCTCTGGGCCTTTGGCTCCGACGCACTGTGCACCAAGGTAGAGCAGCTATCTGCCGGCAATTTGAAGCGCACTTTTGTCGACCACGGCCACCAACTCGACTGGTTCGCAGCCAGTTCAGAAGGTCCAGAATGGCTTCGCAAAGCAAGCGAAATCAAGAACATCTGGATACCGTACGGCGAGTAGCGGCGCGAGCCGCAACAGGGCGCGTTATCTTGGCTTAACCCCGTCTTCACGCTTGTGCCGCATTTTGGAAGGATGACTTCACGGTTTGTGAAGCATGCTTTCGCGCGCCGGGCGCGTTCTGCCTTGTCGCGAGAGTCGCCAGTTTGTATCGAGTATGGCGTGATGATGAGATTCCCCCTGGCGCTTTTCAGCGCCTTTTCGGCTGTGTTCAATGCAGGCCGTTCTTCTTTCGTAAAGCCACTGAACCGTGTGCTGGCGACGACGGGTGTCTGCGCGCTGGTTCTGGTCGGCTGTAACTCGATGTCGTCCAATGGCGGGCCGGAAATCGACCCGGTCTATGGCGTTGCGGCCAGCCCGCGTGTCACGGACCAGCAGGTGAACCTGCCGCGCGGCGGAGGCAGGGCCCAGGTCGGCCGCCCTTACCGCATAGCCGGACGGCTCTACACGCCACGGGAAGACCCGAACTATGATCGCACAGGCGTCGCATCCTGGTATGGTGACGCCTTCCACGGGCGTCTGACGGCCAATGGCGAAGTCTATGACATGCATACGCTATCGGCAGCACACCCGACACTGCCTCTGCCCAGTTATGTCCGCGTCACCAACCTTTCGAACGACCACTCCGTTGTCGTTCGCGTGAACGATCGTGGGCCTTTCGCCCACAACCGGATCATCGACCTGTCCAAGCGGGCAGCCGATGTGCTTGATTTCCGTAGGGACGGGCTGGCGCGGGTGCGGGTGGAATACATCGAACGCGCACCCTTGCATGGGCAGGATGTTACCTGGCTGGAGGCTTCGGCGCAGATCAACGGCGTGCCGCGGAATGGCGCTGATCCGAATGTCATGCTCGCCAGCGCTCCTGTCCCGGCGCCCGTTGCAGCACCATCGCAAACCGCATTGGTCGCAACATCGGATACGGCCGAACCTGTTCAGCCGACACGGGAAAGTCTTCTTAGCACATTGTTCGGTGCACCCACCACGCCGGTGGCAACCACAGTTGCTCCACCATCAATACAGCCATCAACGCCAAGTGCCTTCGCGGCCAGTCCGGCCACAGGCGCTCCCCTGGACTTGACGCCACGCGCTCCCGCCGTCCAGGCCATCGTCCCGCGTTCGGCACCGGTCCTTGCGCCACAACCCGCTGGTGTCATTCCCAACGCCCCTATACCCGGCGCAGCCATCGGCTTCATGGCAACGGATCTGGAGACTGGCTTCACACAACGCAACCAGTCCATGATCGCCCAAACAGTGCGGATCGAGAGCGCCCATCGAACGGCGGCTGGAAGTGCACTGGATGCTGCTACCCATCTCGCCCTCCGGTCACAAACGCTTGCCCGTTTTGCAGAGACGCAGCGGTTGTCGGCATTGGCCATGCGGGCAGACGTAACCACGGATTCTGCATCTGCGCGCACGACACTCGTCCAAATCGGCATCTTCGGCGATCCGGCCAATGTTGCCCGCCTGCGCAACGAACTTGCTTCATTAGGCGACGTGATCACCGAAACCGTAAAGTCACGTGGTAGAACGCTGACTCAGGTGAGGTTGCGCGCCTCTGCGCCAAGCCAACAGGCCGAGCAAGAACTCTTGCGTACATTGGTTGGCCGAGGCTACACCGACGCCTATGTGACGGATGCCGCTAGCGGCTAGCGGTTGCGGCAAACCTTCGCTAAGAGGCATTGATCGCAAACCGTCACCGCCAATGCGGCTTAAAAGGCGGGAGCTTTGGGGTATGGCGCACGGGGAACGGACGCGGACAGGCATGATCCTGTCATGCTGCCAGCGTCTTTTGCTGACCGCGCTGACAACGCTGTTACTTGTGTCGTTTCATCCGGTTTCTGCCCTTTCACAGGCCTTTGAAAGTCGGGCGCCACGGGCATTCCTTTACGATGTGAACTCCCGCACGGTTCTCTATGCCCAACGGGCCGAGGAGCGCTTTGCGCCCAGCTCCATGGCAAAGATGATCACGGCCTCCGTGGTGTTTGATCAACTCAGTGAAGGCATCCTTGATCGGGACACGCTCTTCACGATCAGCGAGGACGCATGGCGTCGTGGCGGTGCTCCATCCGGCCGCACCGCCATGTTCGCGGAACTCGGCAGCAGTGTTGCCGTCGAGGATCTGCTGCGGGGGTTGATTATCATGGCCGGCAACGACGCCGCCATAGCGCTGGCTGAGGGTGTGGCCGGTACCGAGTCAGAATTCGCCGGTTTGATGAATGCCAGAGCGGACGCACTCGGTGCCACCGGATCGGCTTTCACCAATGCAACCGGTGAGGCGGAACCAGGGATGCACACGACGGTTCGTGACCTCGTGATCATCGCGGACAGACTGATTGCACAGCATCCTGATGGTTACGCGATTTTTGGGCAACCAGAGTTCACCTGGAATGACATATTCCAACGCAACCGCAATCCCATCTACGGGCAAATCGAGGGAGTCGATGGATTGTTCGCCGGGTTCAGCGAGGAAGCCGGTTATAGCGTGATCGGCTCCGTGGTTCGTGACGGCCGGCGTGTGGTGTTTGCCCTGTCGGGTGTCGACACCCCGGAAGGCAGGGTCGACGAGGCAAGACGTTTGGTACGCTACGCATTTGAGGATTTTCGCACCGTGCGGGTGGCAGAGCCGGGCGAACCGATCGCATCGGCGCGCACTCATGGTGGTTCCTCAAGAGAAGTTGGCTTGATGGCGGCCGAAGGTGCCTTGGAACTACTGCTCCCGAGCGACGGTGTTGAGCGCGTGCGCGCGCGCATCATTTATGACAGTCCAGTGCCCGCACCAATTGCACAGGGCGACGAGATCGGGCGCCTTCTGGTAGAACGCGATGGAACCATCATTCAGGAAACGCCGCTGGTCGCGGCGGAGGATGTAGAAACCGGCACTCTGGTTCAACGTGCCCGGGACGGGTTCATGGAACTCGTGTTTGGCTGGCTGCCACCAATCTCGTTTGCCGGAAGTCTCTAGCTTCATGCGTGGAGCCAAGGAAAAGCGTGCACAGCCGGAAGGCGGCTTCTTCATCTCTTTTGAAGGCGGGGAGGGGTCAGGGAAATCGACACAGTCGGCAATTCTGGCCGACCGGCTCCGCTCTGAGGGGTACGAGGT
>JANQJE010000083.1 GCA_028281795.1 Cohaesibacteraceae bacterium
TATTCTTTGTTTCCCCCCAGGCTCTCAGATAGACCAAAATCTGCCACTTTGATCACGAATCCTGAGTCAATCCTGCAAAGTAGAAGTCAATTGTTGTAAATTGTAATACTGACAGCATTTTGGAATCCTCACATGCAGTTCCTTGCAGCCAGGTCCCTGTGGACAAATCTCTTGCTGGCCAGATACTCCATGCCTTTACCAACTTGAAGACAGATGTCCAAGAGCTTCTTCAGTGTCCCAGTCTAATGGGAGTGAACAAAATGTCAAGGCGTAAGACCTTTTTATGAACCTCATAGAAAATGTACCCCCCCCAACACACACACACAACCAATCTTCCTATGCCCATAGAAACCAGACAGGCGATGCGCGTGACGGAGATCGGCAGGGACATGTACGACCCGGTGATCTATCTGCCCGCAGGCGATGTACAGGCCGGCCTCAGGCTGATCGAAGGCAAGGCCAGCCATTGTCCGCTGAAGGGCGATGCCATCTACTATGCGGTGGGTGAGGGGGACGAGCCGATTGCCTGGAGCTATAACGCGCCGTTCGATTTCTCGATGGTCATCAAGGGGCTGATCGGCTTCTACCCCGATGAGGTGACGGTGGAGGAAGTTGGAGCCAGCGCTGCCTGACCGGCGGGTCGGCCGCTGGTCTCTCAGTTCACGGCAACGCGCCTGTTATCGTCCGCATGGGCCGCTTCGGTGCCGGCGATCATCTGCTCGGCGATCAGGGCGTAGGCAGCCGCCCATGCGGCCTGTACCTCGGGTGTCCAGGCCTCGCCCAACCCCCTTTCCAGCGCCCAGAGCAGCGCGGCGCCGACCGTCTGATAGTGATAGGCCGTCACGCCGTACCAGGCGTGGCGCCGTCCCATTTCGGTCAGGTCGTAAAGAAGAGGTTCGATGGCGTGCAGACTGGTGATCGTTGCGGACATGGTCTGCAGCAGCTTGGTTTTCTGCGCGTCCAGATCGATGTCACGGAACAGGGCCTTGCAGCCGGGGTCCAGTTCGAACAGCCGTCTGTAGAACAGGTCGGCCACCGTTTCAGAGACCGGAAGAACCTGCTGCCAGGTGTTTTGAACAAGCTGGGTCTGCTTTGGTGTAATCATAACGTCCGGTCGCAGGTGGGCAGGATTGGAATATTATCCTCTTTAGCAGCTTCTTTCTTGTCAGAAAAATGGACAAGTGAGTTGATCAGGATCAACGATGAATAACCTCGCTCGGAGGCGGTAGGTGGCCGTAACGTAACGCCGGTCAATGCGGTGTTGACGCGCTTCTGATATTGCTCGGACGGATGCGCGTCCATGCCTGCAGCCGGGCTTCCAGGTCCCGTGGCAAACACCCTTCAAAGCCTCACTTTCATATCCGCATAGGCTGTTCCGATCAGCACGGTGAGCGCGTCGGCATCGACCTCCTCACCGGGCCGTAGTTTCACATGACGCATCTGTTTGCCGGTGCCTTGCAGCAGGCCGCTGGGATCGTGCAGCGCTGTGCCACGGAAGAAGCCGACATTCACATGGGCCTTGAACGCGCCGACATAGGCGAAGGCGGCTTCGCCGACACAGGCGGTGGGGTAATTGTCATGCAGCGTTTCGCGGACGTCCGGCCCGCAACCGCGCATCACCTCAAACCAGCGCTGGGCGAAGGCGCCCAGTTCGCCGTCCCGCGCCTGCATCCACGCTTCAACAGCCGGGCTTCGCCGGACGGCGCCAGGAAGCAGGAAGAGCTTGGTCTTTGAATCTTCGTGTCTCAAAACTCATGAAGATTGATCAAGGTGCCATCTTTGGCTCTTAGCCTGGAATCGACTTTGCCTTCCCGGACCTCATTAACGCATTCAAGCCAATCGTAGATGGCGGCTGGGTCTGCTGTGCCACCCGTTCGGACAAGAGACAGATCACTCAGCATGGAGCCGACCTGATCATTTTTCGTTCGCTCATACAGTCGTGAGAAATAGGCGTACATAGCGTTGTATGCCTGTTCCGTCGTGATTGTCTGGTCGCCAATGTCGTGGATTGTCATGTAGGGCGAACCACTCGGGCGCTGCGCATTTTCCTCCATATCCCGTCCTCCTCTGGGGTTTATTTTTCCGACTAGCTGCTGATCATCTCGCCGCGCTTTGCCTTCTCCAGGGCCTCTTCATAAGGTGGGAAGTTCGGCTGCTCCATGTTTGCGCGTTCCAGCCAGATGATGGCCTCGTCGTTGCGACCGAGCTTCTGCAGGCAGATGGCAGCCATTTCGGCGTAGGAACCGGCCTCCATGGAATCATCCACACGCAGGCAAAGACGCAGAAGGATTAGATAGGCACCATTGTAGTCGCCGTTGGCTTGATCATCTTGCGCCTTTTTAAGAAGGAGAGCTTGGTCCATCCAATTTTTGTATATTCTCAATTCATCCGATCTCGAAAACTTAGAATATTTAGATTTTGCATATGCTTCTTTTCGACAATGGAAAAATAAATATGCAAATCATGTTTTTCATGATTATTCCAAAATAAAATTGAATCGAACAATATTTGAAGATAAAGTATCAGGTCAGAATTGCTTAAATGCAATATGCCTTGATGAATCAGATTGACGTCGTGATCGTCTAGCCATTCCAAATCTTGAAGGCAGTCGCGAAGAGCATCCCAGTTCTCTCCAAAGTAACTAGGGAAGCGCAGCGCAACAGCTACGTCCTCCATCAACTGATCGTGTGAGTGGATATCGCGCAAAAAACCGATGTGAGCACCCGCTTTCGAAAGGGAAGAGGGATCTTCGATAAAGTGAAAGAAGTCTGTCGCGTTCTGCATGATGGTGATCATCGTATCCATGGAGGTCGTCGGAGGGGCGAAGTCACATCTCCGAAAGCCCAACCGTACCCGGCCATGAGTGCCGTGCAACACACAGAACGGGATAGCCTTCGTCAGTGTAACGGAAAATGCGATAGCCATCCGTCAGGCCAGCCAACTCGGTTGCCAGGCCCAGCGTTTCCTCAAGCAGATCGCCCAGTTCTTCGCCTTCTTCATACGAGAAGTGCACACATGCCGCCCAGTCGAATAGAAAGCGTCGATTGAGAAGAGCCTCAACGTTTTCGATTGGGTTATCTGCCAAGAAAGTATCGGTGTCCTGATCGAACTCATGTGAAGAGAGTTCAGATTGAGAAGGCTCAAAAAACCAACCACCGCGGTATGCCCTAAAACGGGGAAAGAAAAAGTCCACGTCAAAAGCTGGCGACATCTGCCGCCAGCGTTTGATCTCGGTGAAACAATCAACTGATCCAACCATACTAATCTTTGCTGATCATCTCACCGCGCTTCGCCTTCTCCAGCGCTTCTTCATAAGGCGGGAAGTTGGGGCGTTCCATGACAGCGCGTTCCAGCCAGATGATCGCTTCATCGTTGCGCCCCAGCTTCTGCAGGCACATTGCAGCCATCTCGCCATAATAGCCGGCATCGAGAGTCTGATCGATCAAAAGTGAGAGTTCGAGCAAGGCAAGATAGCTCTCCTGGTAACGGCCGTCAGCATAGGAATCGCAGGCTTCTTCATACAGCTCCGGAGTTCCTTTCTTTGCCATGTTAAATGGTCCAGACGGAGATGGCGCGCTGGTCACTCGTCATCATGTTGGGCATACCATATGCACCTGCGAAGAAAGGTCGTGAATTCATAGACATCCCTGAAGCGGCCTTCACCGCCGCGTACTGGGACCTCAACCACTTGCCCATCTTTCAGCGTGACCACGATCCGATCCGCTTCCAGCTTTTCAAACCCTGGCTCTCCGCCAATCGTGGTGTCTGCGATGTTGCCGTAGAGAACCTCAGAGCTCTCCTTTCCAAGAACGAGTAGGCCGTCGGAGCCGATCACAACCGCATCTTCAGCTCCACCTTTTTTGTTTTCGTAGATACCAATCAGCTCGGCGATGCCGGAGCCCTCGAAAGCGGGCATGTAATCGGGCAGGGCTTCATTGGATAGCGATTTGTAGTTTCGCATCCCGCTCAATGACTTTCTTGCTCGAAACTGTGCGTCCATCAATGTCAACCAAGGGCTGCCAAATTCAATGAACGTCGCGGCTTGGCAAACCGATCGCTAAGAACGATTCAAATGACGCAATGGCTTCTTCTGTCTCCTGTTGCCGGTCGATCACCCTGCCGGTTTCCAAATCATGGTAGATCATCGCATTGCATATCTCTATTCCAGCCCAGTGCTCTGTGAACGTCCCGGCCCATTCATCGTCCACGTGGAGCATGGCTTTTCTCTTGCCCTCCAGACCATTGACGAGCGAGTTCAATCCTATCTTCCCGCTACGGTAGAGGCCGATCAAATCTCCCATGCCAAGTATTTGAAGCGTATTTCGTTCTGAAGATTTGGTCATGTCAAAGCGTTGAGAAGCGCCAATTCATCTATCATCTGTTCTATGGATAAGTTGGCAAATCGCCCTTATGTCATGCGTCCCCTGTTCACGGCATCAAGCAAGTCTTCCAGTTCCAACCCGTACTCATTAGGTTCGTCATTTCCAGCCAGCCCGTTCATCATGAACTCATCATTGATCCAATTGCATATCTGATCGATTTTCCGCTCTGGAAATGACTCTGAGCCAATGCCGTCCAGATATGAAGAATCTTCTGTCTTCTCAGCCAAAATCCTAAACAGCAGGTCTTTCTGTTTGGATTTCAATGTCATTGCTAATAGTACTTAACAAGTGAATTCCTCAAAAAGGATTCCATGTCTGCGACAGAAATGTCTATAAAATGTTGTCTTTTGTTTTTGATGCCGGTTTCTTTTTCCGCATAATAACCTACCATTTCCTGATCGATGTCCAGAAATGTATCGCGATAATCAGAGTACCACTGATCTGGCATGTCGTGGGTCGCGTTCAATTTACCTTCCAAACCACTTACAAGCGCGCGCAGATTGATTGATTGAGAATTGTAGAGATCAATCAAGTCCAGCATGCCTTCTATCTGAAGTTTGCTTTTTGATTGCTTGTCCATAGAGCGCCGTTATTATCATTCTAAGGCTGCATTGAGCCTTAATGTTAAATTGATCGCCGATTCGTGGTACAGAGTAACGCTATTACCAAGTTCAGTTTGTCTCCCAACACTTATCGTGTTTTCAATTGACGACGGGGTTAATCCACGACCTTGCATTCGATCTAAAGCATGACCGCTATATGGTCTGCCGCAACATTTTTAGATCCAGGCGCCTCGGAGAACCGGCTTTGGAGTATCACGTCGGACCTTAAGACTCTGATTTTATGAGATGGTTCGGCAGTTTCTGGCTCGCGTTCAACACTTCAACGCCAATAAGTCGACCATCTTCATCGAAATCGAGATGGATCTGTCCATCCACCTTCACCGGATCGCAGCAATAGGTAAATCCAAACGGCGTTTTGTCCGAGTCAGATTTGATGGTGATGTAAGCGGCATCGACAGAGGGATCGTAGGTCAGCTTCATTGCCTGTGCCTGAAGTTGTTCAGATGGTTTTCGGCATTTCAAAGCCGTGTACCAGCCTGGTTGTGCCGAAGCATGAAGAGACATCGACTTACCGATCGGACGTTGGCCATGTCGCTCCTTTCTTGAAGCGTTCGAACCAGAGATTCCGAATGTACGGATCGTATAACCGCTCGAACTCTCTCACGAAATCATCCAATTTCTTACCAATATCAAATCGCTGTTTGAACAGCAGGCCAGAAAGTTCCGACTGAATGAGCAATAGCTGATCGAAGTGTCCTTCTGCATCAGCAAGTGTCGGTGCCTCTTTGACACTGGCGATTAGATCAATTGATTTTGCCTCGTAGGCTGCCAAGCAGTGTCGAATGGATATCGTTGCCTGATCATATTGTTCGACGCTTTCAGCGAGTGTTTCGTTAATGTCTTTGATATCCATCTGACGTCCAGAGCCAAGCGATTTTCAAACCAGATGGCTGACAACTCGGTCTGGGTCTGCCGTGCCGCCATCTTCCCAACGCAGTATACCAGCAGGCAAAAAGCTGCCCTCTTCATTTTTGGTCTGCTGCTGCAAGGCATTGATGCAAGCGTGCGATGCATCAAAGGACTGCAGAAGAGCCATGCTCAACTTGATTATCGCTGAACTACCACGGTTCGTAATCAAGTCTCACGATCTCTGCGCGGCCAAACAGCCGCAACAAAGGAAGCATAAACATAGGCCACCCTGTGTGCGTGCTTGCAGTTGGAGACGTTTCGGTCGGGTAGATCGCACGGACGCCTTGCTTGGAACCGTTCAGGACCAAGATGTCGACTATTGCTCTGGCATCGCGAAGGCACTGACAAACGCCAATCACCGATGATACCGTCAAGATGTCTTCGGTGGTCCACCAGGAGAAATCGCTGTGGCTCCATTTTTCATTTATCTTCAAACCCGTTAGAGCACGCAAAGTCTTATAACTCGAAACGTAAAATCCCACGTCTCGGTCAAAGAGTTCAATCGTAATATCGAGAGATTTTTCTGAAACCGGCTTCAGTTTCACCGTGTATCCGTACTTTTTCCCGTCCTGCCCAACCTCCGTTTTGACGTCGCAGTTAAGACGGTCCTGATCGCAGGATTTTACCCACGCCAAAAGTTCGGCCAGATTATCTTCAAGGCTCTGCCTGACGGGTTTTTTGCGTTTCATTATCTCTCAAAGCTCGAACGTAATGTAACGTCGGCCGCTATGCCGGTTGTAGCTCCATTGATGCCACCACCGATAGCAAAGCCTGTGTTGTGAGCGCCTGGACGCAAGGCCACACGAACGACCGAACTTGGCAGTGTGACGAAAATGCAATGCGGTGATCAGTTATGCAGAGTCGCCGAGACAACCGATTGACAGTGAATTGGAAAGAGCACCCTCAAGCTGTGCGGTACAAAATCATCAAACTGCTCGGCAAGCTGCTTTGTCTTGTCATCACCCCATGATGAGCAGGCTATGGAAAGCGTTCTCAGGTAGATTGCGAGATCGCGTTCTCTCAACTGTGGTATCCGTTGATGCGCGATGACAACTTCACGCTGTTTGATCCATTGCAAATCCATCAAGCAGTCGTTGAATGCATCCCAATTGCTGCCGAAATATGCATTTGGCGCACTTAGCCCGGCAGCAAAGGCCGAGAAGACGGCATCTGGACTGTCCAAGTTTTCAGGTACGTTGAACGTAAAGCTATCCGGTTTTGGCAACTGCTTATCGTCCAAGAATTCAACTGGCATGAGGGGAGCCCTGCTAGTTCAATGGAATGAAGGGTTCATAGTGATCAGGCGTGTAATACAGTTCACCGCCTTGCCCTTGAATGATCGGTTGTGGAACAGGCCCAATTACATTTGGGGTCGGATGAACAAACTCCGTGCAGTAGTCTTCCGGCTGCGCTGGTTTGGTCTGTGAGGTTCAAGGCCTATTGACTGGTGGGCCACGTGCTGATGCAGCGAATGTCTGGGAAGCTAAGGGCAAATCTACCGTTTCTTACCCAACCACCTTTGCATTTTTTCTGCCAGTTTACCGAAGGGGCTTTCATTTTCGATGGTCTGGCGGTCCAGTACTTGAAGCAAATTGGCTTCAGACGCGTGCGTTACGTTTTCACTTATAGTTTTCTCGGAGTCATACTCTAGCTGATTGTTCAGAAAGAACTCTTTCATCATGCGCTCGACAGACGAGTAGGCCTGCTGGCCTCTCGAAATGCTGATGGAGTTCGGCTTGCTGATATGGACAACGTCATATTCAAACCCATCGGTATCCAGTATATAGTAATCTCCGTACTGGAAATCCTGTGGCTCCGTAGCGCATATGAGATCGTCCAGAGAAGCGAAGAAATCGGTGTCAGTGCCTGATTGATATCTCCGCTTCCCTTCTTTCAGAATGAAATACGTGCCTTAAAACCTATCAAGCCAGTTTCTGTCGGTTGACCGAGCTTCCCACGGCCTATGGCGGCCAGCTGAGATCGGGACGACCAATTGCTCGGAGGCTGACCCGCGCCTCGCCAGCGTCCCTTGAAGTCCAACACCCATTGCTCTCGCAATGTGAGAAAACGGTTTGCATCAAACCTGCCGTCATATTCATAACCAGACTGGTTCGTGCGGCATGGGCAAATCTCAAAGGTTGTCAGCCCGTGCTCATCGAAGGCTGTGAAGTCGGCGAACCCACAGACGGGACAACCGACCAAGTTGTCCCGATCAATCAAAGATCGATTGAGAAGCGGAAGACTCTGTCAAAGGTCAACTTCTCGTTCCTGCTGACTCTGGAACGGGCGATACAGCGCTTTGATCTTGGCGTCATTCTCCCTGAATAAGCCGACCGACACCAACTTGTGACCTTCAAGATCAATACCCGTTGCCGTTTTGACGAAACGTTCGGTGTGGCTCCAACGATGCCACCACCGATAGCAAAGCTTGCATTGTGAGCGCCTGCGCCTGCATTCACGCTTCAATGCCTGCGCTTTGCTGGACGGCATCGGGAAGCAGGAAGAGCTTGGTCATGGTTGAGCATCACCATTTCTTCGCTAGTAGCGCGAGTAGGCTCACTGCTCGTTTCAACTCACTTTGGCCGTGCCCTCATGCATAATCATCTGGTCTCTTTTCCAAAGTTTTATAAATCTGGTCTCTTTTCCAAAGTTTTATAATAAGGAGTGCAATGTTCCATAGCGCGCACATGGTTTGCTCATCCTTCAACCAAGCGGTCCGACCATTGCCAAGCGGGACGAACTCATAGTCCGCCCGCTTCCCCAACTTCATCGCGTTGGCATGCAATGCTTCGGAGAAGTCTGCATGCAAGAGTTCGACGTCATCCCCTTCGACTGTGCGGATAAAAACACAGTGCGATCCAAGGATGATTGATTGGCCCTGATCATTTTCAATGCCGAAAAAGGCTTTTCTCTCATCACCCGACAACCGCTTGACGATGGACGAGCTTGCATCCCGATAGTGCTGCCCGGCCAGTTCCGCGAGCCTTTGGCGTTTGGCTCTTGCCTCGACCATGGAAAAGTCCATCTTAAAATCTCCGTCGCAGGACGATGCGCATTTGATGTGACGTTCAAGAAGGGCCGTTGGCCCTTTTTCTCTTCGGTCCCACACTAGGATGGCATTGAGCGCTATTTTGGCAGTTAACCTCGAAAGAACGGATTGGGTTTGACGATCGTCAGCTTGCTGTCGATTTTGCCCTGCAATGCATCATCGACACATTTCTCCCAATCATCCCAGTACGCCTGATCCAAAGGCACTTTGGGCTCAACCAAACTCATGCTGCCAAGCAACGCGCCGATTTCGTCGCCATGCAAGCGTTCATAGTGGAGCTTAAGAAATCCAAACATGGCATCGTAGGCTTCTTCAACAGTGAGCTTTTTGTCATTCATTGGTTTTACCTTATCAATCCCGCACCCCGCACATACTCTCGGACGACCCGATTACATCCGGCATTAGGTTCCCGAAGAGCAACCTGTCGAGGTAGGCTTGCGCCAGCGGCCTCAACCGTACCTATGAAGGAGCCAAAAACCATCCATTCAGCATCTCTGTCGAGTTGGAACAGCGCGATGGAGTTGGGGGCTTTTAGGGGTTAAGCGTCATAGTCGGAGACAACGCGACAAAGCGTTTCCAGAAGGTCTTGACCATCCCTTCGAAAGAAGTCCGTCGGTTTATTCGGCACAGTTATCATGCAAGTGTAGCCATTTTCTTCTCGCGCACCGTCGGCCTTGATTATTAAAATGTGGCCTCGATCAAGTATTTCATCGAATAGATCGACAATTTGAGATTTCGATAATTGATTTTTAGATCTTATCTCATCAATGATCGTCATTTTTACCTCAAGGCGTTCGCAATAGATGTTATATCGATCAACTCACCGGTCGCAACTCTCGTAGCAACATCAAGCATTGCGCTTTCCGACAAGTTGGTCGCCAAACCTGTCCGTGATGCAAAATATTGATAGGCAGCTACAGCGGTTCGTTTGTTCCCGTCTACAAATATATGATTGTGAACAATTGAACGAAAGATTGCTGCTCCTTGTTCTGCTGGTGTGCCATAGTATGACGCGCTGTGAATGATGGACTGCAGGCCGTCATTATTCAGAGTTCGCCTACCACTCAGACGGCTGTTAATGTCTACTATTTGACCAATGAAACTGTCTGCATCATTGGCAAAGTCAAATGTCCTGTCTGTCGCCGCGCGCGCACCAGCCCCATACCCCCCGCCAGGCAGGAAGATACCGGCGGCTGTTGCGGCGGTGGTGATCCCCCGGTCCAGACCAGTGGAGCAGGGGTCGAGCCAAACATTGCCAAGACTGTAGACGTCATAGATGCTTAGCCCGATCTCAAGGCCCGTCCAGGCCGTTGCGGCGGCTCCGACGGCCCACGCTGCAAGCGGCACGACCTGTCCCGTCGGGTCGATATACATGCTGGGGGCCGAGTGGGCATAGGCCCAGCGCGAGGGGCCGTCCGGCATGCCGAGCGGGTCGGGCTGCAGGTAGCGGCCCGTGGTCGGGTCGTAGGTGCGGTGCCAGTTGTGGTGGAAGCCGCTTTCAAGCTGGAACCACTGGCCGGGGAAGCGCATGTCCAGGCTTGCCGGCCCCGTGATCGACGACACAGCGCCAAACGGCAGATAGTTGGCGCGCCAGACCTCCAGTTTCGCCCCGTCGGTCATGGCGATGGGCCGGTTCAGATGGTCGGTGTGCACATGGTAGAGCACCGGCGTCGTGGCGACATCGGCGACAACGGCCACCGGACGGTCGTCGATCCACAGATACTCACGCAGGCTCTGGCCGGTGGCATCGGTTTCAGCGATCACGCGCCCGCGCTGGTCGTGCATGTAATGCACCGTGCCGGTGACCGGCTGGTTGACCATGGTGCGCACGGCAAGCCGCTCGAAGGCGTCATAGACATGGGTCGCCCGCAAGGTGCCGCCGCTGGAGACGCTGGCCATGCGCCCGCGCGCATCGTGCACGAAGCTGTAGGCCGTGCCGCTGCGCACCTCGGCAATGATGTTGCCGGAGGCATCCAGGGTGAAGTCCCTGTCGAGCACGCCGTTCAGCTCGATCCCGGCAAGACGGTTGTCGGTGCTGCTGTAAAGCAGGGTCTCGGTGTCGACCGTCGCGCCGTCGTCCAGGATGCGGAAGGTTCGATTGCCGGCCGCATCGTAGAAGAAGGTGAGGTCGCCCCAGGAGCCGGTGGCGTTCTGCAGGCGGCCGACGGGCGTGTAGTTGTAGATATGATCGCCGCCCGAAAGGCCGGACGTATCGAAATAGCGGGTGAGGTTCAGCCCGTCATTGTAGACGTGGAACCGCTGGTGAAGGATCGCCGCAGGCGACAGGTTTTCCAGCAGCAGCATGTCGAGCCGGTAGTCGCTGTCGAAAGTCTGCCAGAGCACCAGGTCGTTGCCGTGATAGATGGCCTGCAGCGGACCGAAGGGCTCATAGGCGATGAAGTCGACCACGACCTCGACCGGCGCGCTGGCGTTGGTCTGGGTCAGCACGCGTTCGATGGCGCCGGTGGCATCGCGCACAAAGGTGACGATCCGGCCGGACGGATAGATCATCTCGATGATGTTGCCCGCCCCATCATAGGCATAGTCGATGACGCTGGTGGACGCGCCGCCGATGGTGCGCTGTTCCTGGGTCAGGCGGCCCTGCGCATCGTAGGTGTAGGCATGGCTGCCGGAGGCATCGGCGATCGAGGTGACGCGGCCGATGCCCTCATTGCCGCCGGTCGTGTCGTCATAAGTGTAGGTGACGGTCAGCGACGGGTCGGACGGCGCGGTTTCGGAGAGCAGGCGTCCGTCATTGTCGTAGGCATACGTGATCACCACGCCGCGCGCATCGGTGCGCTGGGTGACGAGGCCGCGTGCATCGCGCACATAGTCGATGGTGCCGATATCCGGGCTCTGTTCGCGGATCGTCTCGCCGAAGCCGTTGCGCACGAAGCTGGTCACGATGGACCGGGCGTCGGTGACGCTGGTCAGCGCATCCTGATCGTTGAACGCGTAGCTTGTGGTCAGCGTCGACTGGTCGATGTGGGTCACCAGCCGCCGCAACCCGTCATACCCGTGGGTGACGGTGTTGCTGCGCGGATCGGTGATGCCGGTGAGCTGGTTCAGCCGGTCATAGGCATAGGTCCAGATCCGTGCGCCTGCGCCGACACGCGTCAGCAGACGGCCAAGCTCGTCGAACGTCTGCGTCCGGGTGAAGACGGCCGCATTGCCGGTGGTGCCGCGCTCTTCCAGCGTGATACCGCCCAGATCGTCATAGGTGTAACGGATCTCATCGTTCAGATTGTTGCTGACGAGGACGACGCGCCGTGCGCTGTCATAGGTGTAGTCGAGCCATGCGCCGTTGGGTTCGGTTACGCGGGTGATAAGACCCAGCGCATTGTAGGTGAAGCTGGTCACGGAGGCGTTCGGCCCGGGATTGACAGTGACGGTCTCGATGCGGCCCAGCGCGTCATAGGCGAGGGTGGTGTCGATGCCGTTTTCGTCGGTGATGCTGGTCGGCTGGCCGCGCCCGTTGACGCTGTTGACGGTCGTCACATGGCTGAGCGCGTTGGTGGTGGTCGCCAGGAAGCCCGACGCATCATAGGTGTAGGAGACCGTGTCACCTGTTCCGGCGAGCGGCCCGTCGACGCTGAGCAGACGGCCCTGCGGCGACCAGGTGTAGGTCCATGTGCGCGTTTCTCCGTTGGTGGAGTAAGGCACCACGTGGCTGGTCGTGTCGGTGAGCGTCAGCGTCGCCAGATTGCCCGCCGCATCGTAGGTCAGGGCCTGGCTGAGGCCGGGCGCGGTAATCGTGGCCGGCTGGTTGTAGGTCGCATCATAGGTGAAGGTCGTGACGCGTTCCTCGGTGGTGCCGGAGGCTTCGGTGATCTGCGTCGGGCGGCCGAGACCGTCCCGGACGAACGCCGTGACATACCCTTCCTCGTCGGTCATGGAGGAGACGAAGTCGGTCGTCGGATTGTAGGCGTAGGTGCCCAGTGATGCTGCGCAGTTGGCCGAGGCCTGCCCGTCGATCTCGGTCAGGCGAAGATCGTAGGCGGACACCGCGGAACGTTGGTAGCGGTAGATCGCCTGTTTGCCGAGCGCATTGGTGATGGTCCGCGAAGGCGTCGTGGTGCTGTCTCCGGCGTAGCTGACGGTGACTTCGTCGATGCCATTCGGGCCGGTCGACTGGATGGCGCGGCCGTCGGTGTCGTAATCGACGGTCCAGTGACGCACGCCGTCATGGCCAGTGGTGCCGGTGATGTAGGTCGGGCGGCCGGGCTCTTCGAAATGATAGGTGGTGGAATCGACAACCGTCAGCCCGTCCAGTCGTTCCACCTTGATCAGACGGTCCGGCTGTTCCAGCCCGCCGCCAAGCGGCTGCATGTCGTAGACATAGTTGAGCACCGTGCCGTCGGGCAGCGTCGCTGTGTCGATGGCTTCGTAGCGTGCGTTCGTTCCCGTGCCGCTCGGATCGACGGTCAGCCAGGTGAAGGTGATCTGATTGCCGAACCCGTCGGTCATGCTGATCAGTTCGTCGTTGGCACCATAGGCGAACGTCAGTGTCTCACCACCGCGCATGGTGGCGCTGGTGACGTGTGCCGCCCGATAGAGGCCGGTGCTCGTGCTGACGGACTGCAATGTCCAGACGGTGTCGTTCTGATCGGTGATCGTCCAGGTCGTCTGCTGGTTGTCGACATCACCGAGATTGGCCGGTACCGGTGAGGTCAGCGCGACTTCGAAGCTGGTGACCGGCAGATCGTTGCCGCTCGTGACGGTCGTGCTGCCATCGGCCTGAAGCCGGTACTCATGGACCGCGCCGCGCGGTGTGACCAAAGACAGTTCCGGGATGATGTTCCAAACGTCCTGAAGATGGATTTCATACTGGAAGTCGAACAGCCAAGAGTTGGCCAGCAGGCTTGGGTGACGGACGATAGGAAGCTCGGACTGGAAGCCGCGGCTTGAGTACAGCCGGTTCAGGCTCAGACTGCCGCCAGCAAGCGCGAAGTCCAGATGTTCGAACCGTTTGGCACCGGAGAGAATATCAATCGGGCTACAGGTTTCCGGATCGGGATTGGCGCCATTGTTGTCGGCGATTTCCGGGAACCGTTCGTCCTCCGGTACGCATGTTTCCGGGGCTGTCAGACGGTAACCCGGCTCGCAATCGAAGAACGTGATCGTGGGTGCGACAGTCAGCCAAAACGGCCACTGGCACAGTTTTGTGTTCCAGCTTGGCCGGTCCACATAGCCTAAGAATGTCCTGTCAGGAGCATAACCCTGATGTTGCGCGATACACGCGGCCATAGGCGTTGGGAAGCATTCCAGAACCGACGAAGCAGGACTAACCGTTGTGCACCAGCCGCGGACGCCGGTCGGCGCGCCGGGGAAAGGGGTGCTTGCCTCCGCAGGGGCCGGGGCGAGGGTGGTGGCCAGACCGAGGGTGCAAAGGGCGAGGAGGCTTTTGAGACGCATCGTTCTATCCTGTTTCCGTCAAGACGAGATCTTGCGGCGCCGAACCGATGGGTTCGCGCCAGACAATCCGCGCACAGACCGAAAGGATGATGCGTCAATACTCTGCAGTTGCAGTTGTTATGACGGTTTCATCGTTCAAAACGGCCGTGCGTATCAATTCTCACTCTAAAAAGGTGATTCATGATTTGGGCGCGCAAGCCGTTTTTTGATTTTTATTTTTGAAGGTCGGGAATGATGATTTGCGTGACGAAATTATGACAGGAAAACCGTAGTTTTTCTTTGTTTTCATTTGATTTGCACGCTTGCCGGCGAAACCTGCGATGGCGCAGATTTATGTGAGGTGCCGGAGATGGTTGCGGTAAAAATTTGTCTTCCAATGCCATTCGAGCCGCCAGACAGGCAGCCGCGTAGCTGGAAGAGAAACGGGAGAAAACAGCGTCCACCGCATCCGTGGCAGCATCGCTGCCAGTGGGTGTGGGGCCTGGATTTTGCGGTGGACGCTGCCCCTGCCTGAGGCCGAGCCGGCCAAGGCGGGAGAGAAGGCTGGCGGTGTCGCCCAGCCGGTTGACGGTGCCGGAAAAGCCGGACGGATCGTAGGTGGCAAATTCACCGGTCGCGGCCTTGTAGAACCATGGCACCGCGCCCGACACATTCGCCTGACAGCCATTCACGATGGCGGGCAATGGACGTTGCCAGAACACCGAGTGAGACGGACCGGTAGTGATGCTGAGCGTAGAAAGATATCTTACGTCGATCGCGCCGCCGATGTAGCTCGGCGGCGGTGAGGTGGGGAGAAACGCGCTCGGGAGGTTTGCAGCGCAACGGGGTGCCCTCAGAGTACAGAACCAAGAGTGCCCTAACGTTAATTGAGTGCAGGGCCGTTCGAAATATCAAAGAAATCTTGTACTTTGGCGAGTAAGTCTCATGCCTCAAGCAAAGTATTGAATGCATCTCACCAGATATGCGAAACGTCTCTGAACCCGCACGTGCAGAGGCATTTGAAGCTGACCGATCTGTCGTAGAGGAAGATATCGGAGGGACTGATTCGCCTTCAGGCGTGTGCGTCTGTTTGAAACCAGTTTTGCACGATGTGCTTCTGGGCAGAAAGGCAGTCTCTGATCGGCTTGCCTTGCCCGTTGAAGCACTTTGTTGGCGATGCACCAAAGCGCTCGCGGAACAGTTTGCTGAAGTTGGTTGCGTGGTTGAAGTGCCAACGCCGGGCAACGGCCGTTACGCGCCCACTCTCGAGCTTGGAACCTGAGAGCTCGAAGAAACAGCGGTCGAGCCGCGCATTGCGGATGTAACGCGAGACGCCGCCTTCTTCGTCAAAATGCCGATAGACCGTCGGTCGTGAGACATTGAAAACAGATGCAAGTCTGTCGGCGTTCAAATCCGGCAGATGGAGGTTCACCGCAACGTAATCGCGCAGCATCAGCGAAAGCGGCAACTCGGTGCTGGCTGCATCGTCATGCATAGGACCGTGACCGAGCATAAGCTGGCGTACCAAATCGACAAAGACACGCGCCAGCAAGTTGGCCTCTGCAACGGACTCATGGTCCTTTGCGGCAATTAATTCCGCATGCGCTGATGCCATCAAACGCCCCTTGGGCGTGTTCAGATCAAGCGAGGTATATGTAGGGTTCTGGCTTGGATCAAACCCCAACAGCTCATGCGGTATGCAAACGCCCCGGGCCTGGCTACGAACTTTCTCCGACGCGCCGCGCTGGGACATATCGACCAGATTGAAGCGCGTCGGAGACGTCTCAAAGGTGACTCCGCCAGCTTCGCTCTTGCCGCCGCCGCTGTAAAACCGCTCGAACAGGAGATAGTCACGGCGGACAGACTTGTGCTTTTTCGGATCGTGCACCAGCATTTGATGCGGTAGGCTTACCTTGGACGTAAACAGCCCGCCGATCTCATCGATCTCGATATCGACGCCAGCGAGATGTTCCGGCTCTTTCGGATGAACCTCGAAAATCGGGGATGCGATATCTCGCCATTGTTCAAGACTGAGCTTCATAGAACGCGCGCCCTAAAGACATGCCCTAAAGACATGCTCGCCCCGGTGAAGAATTAGCGAGGGCGGAGAAACCTGTCCAGCGCCTGATGCGGCAAGCTGTGCAGAAACAGAAGGGAAGGCGTCATGGCCGGGAAAACGATGGTAGAATGAACCGCGTATCAGCCCGGCAACCAGCTTGGTTCCGGCTATCGCTTCGCTCGCTCACTCTTCCATTCGCTTTTGTATGGTCACCACAGGCGCCATCTGTTTGGCTGTTGTAAACCTTGAATCGACAGATGAGAACGCGCCGCCAGGCCCTTGACAGGACTCAGGAACCTGCAGGCCGCTGCGGTAATTGTTGAACGTGAACGCAATTCGAAACAGTCAGTTAACGATTATCAACTTGAGATTGTAAATCCCCGACACTTCAACCGAAAATGAAATCAATTTGAAACTTATGCGCACTATTTCTGCGACCCACTACCTTTGGTTATTGCCTGGGAGAAAGCCGCATGAAAGGCATCGTGTTCACTGAGTTTCTCGACATGGTCGACGACACGTTCGGATACGAAACCACCGAGACCATCGTCAGCAAGGCCGATCTGCCCTCGGGCGGGGCGTACACCGGGGTTGGCACTTATTCTCATGGCGAAATCTTTTCGCTGGTGACCCAGTTGAGCGCGGAAACGAAGGTTCAGATCCCCCAACTGGTCAAGACGTTTGGCGAGCACATGCTGGGCCGCTTCACAGAGATGTTTCCCGACTTCTTCTCCGACGTGCCCGATGTCCTGGCCTTCCTGGAGAACGTTGACGATTACATCCATGGGGAAGTTCGCAGGCTCTATCCGAACGCGACCCTGCCGACAATTGAAACCCGCCGCACCGACGAAGGTGGGCTGGAATTGATCTACAAGTCGCCGCGGCAGATGGGCGACTTCGCCGAAGGGCTGATCCGCGGGGCAGTCGGCCACTATGGCAACGGCTATGTCTGCAAGCGGACCGATCTTCCCGGTGAGGGCGAGAAACAATGCGTCAAGTTCACGCTCGTACCCCGCAAGTAGAATCCGAGCCTGACCCCCGCATCGCCGCTCTTGAACGCCGTTTCCAGCGGGAGCGGCAGGCACGCAAGGACGCTGAAGCGACGATCGAGGAGAAGAGCCGCGAGCTGTTCGACCTCAACAGGGAGCTCGAGCAACAGCTTTCCGGCAGTGTGAAGGTTCTGGCCGATGTGCTGGCCATGGCGCGGCCGGAGCTGTTTCAGCAGGCCGGCAAGGTCCAGCGCTGGGCGCGGCATATTGCGCCCATCCTGGAGGTGACGCGTGTCTGGGAACTTGACCTGGGCGCCATGCTCTATCCGCTCGGCATGCTCTCCCTTCCCGATCATCTGACCAGGAAGAAGGTTCTGCGCGAAGACCTGACACGGGAAGAGCAGGAGATGATCGCCGAGAGCACGAAGGCGGCGCATGATCTGATCAGCAATATCCCGAAAATGCAGGCGATCGCCGAAACGGTTCTTTACTGCAACAAAGGCTTCGACGGCAGCGGCTATCCGCCCGACGGTCCCAAGGGCAAGGATATTCCCAAGAGCGCACGCATTCTGAAAATTCTGATCGACCTTGCCGATGTCGCGACCGGCGTCGACCGGAAACGCGACTTCCAGTCGTTGATGGAACGACGCTATCTCTACGATCTGGACATTCTGAAAGTTGCGTACAAGAGCCTGAACATCGAGCATGAAGAGCAGGCTTATGCCGGCGATTATATGAGCGTTGAGCCCGCCGAGCTGATACCCGGCGATGTGGTGCGTGCCGACATTGTCGATCTGGACAACCATCTGCTGCTGGCGGCCGGAAGCGTGCTGTCCGACATCACCATCCGCCGTTTGGCGGCGCTTCAGTCCTCCAAGCGGATGGCCGATTCCGTCAACATCGCGCGGCCCGCGCAAGCGGAGTGAGGCTGGTCGATCAGTTGCCGATTCACTTCAATCGCGAGCGCTCACACTCAGACCTGATGGCACGATGTTTTGCGGATGCGGGCGCTCATGACTGCTTCATCCGCAGAGCGAAAGTCCTTTTTGAGCTAGAAGTGCGCGATGCTAAGGCTCACGCGAACGGCAACTTTGGCTCACTGGCGGGCTAAGTCTGCTTTATTTGCTTCGCGCCACTCAGAGGGCGTTTGGTTTTCCCATTTTTGGAAGGCTCGGAAAAACGATCCCTGATCTCCGTAAGCAAGAAGGAATGCGATTTCCGAAAACTCCAGGTTGGGTTGCAACAAATACTCTTTCGCCAGTTCATGCCGTGTCTCTGACAGGATTGTTTGGAAACTATGACCCTCTTGGCGAAGGTATCTTTGCAACGATCGTTCGCTGACAGCCATGTCCGCAGCTATGTTCGCAAGGTTCGGTCCACCGCCCGCCAATCGTCGGTGGAGATGCCAGCGGACTTGTTGACTGTATGAGCTGCTGCCTTTGGCGTTTTCTGCGAGGCGCCCCTCAAGAACAGTGTCGAGCATTTCGAGTAGTTCTCGGTTGTACTCAATGAACGGAAGATCGAGATCGCTTCGATGGAATACGAGACGAGCCTTCTGGGCGTTCCATATGATCGGGCAGTCATACCAGTCTTGAAGTTTTTGGCTGCTCTTGCGTGTGAACTCGACTCTTTTTGGTGTGACGTTTGTGCCCGTACACACCCGCGCCATCTTAACGAAGAACGCAAATGTCGAGTCGATATGTCCTTCTGGGATAGGTGTTTTTGCGCTGGGAAACGATACGGATATGCTGAACTCATCACCCTCTGTGGTCAGGTCAAAAACCTCGGGTGCAGAGAGTGCCTTGTATCGCGCCATACGATGTATCGCGTCTCGAAAGTCTCTTGCATGGAACAGGACGATAAAATTGGGGGGCAGCGCGCCCGTGTTCGTTCCGATGGATAGATCGTGCGCTGCGTCAGGCCCCCCCAAAGTTTCAATTGCCCGCCAAAGGTCAAAGGCTTGATCCGTGGTCATGATTGCCCCGTTTTTGCCCAGGGCGAGCGGGAGCCTAGCCTCGCGGAGGATGGCTGAACGTTTGAGCCCTATCCCTTCGGCAGCATTCCAGAACTCATCGGTGCATTTCACTCGATCCTGCATCATTGCTTGCTCTGATTTTTCAAGCCTTTCTGATTGCGGCTGGTATGGGCGTGCTCTGTAGCTCACACTAGGCATACAACGGATTGGCCAAGCTGTTTTGTGAGTTTCACAGTCTGAGGCGACGCGTATTGAATGGCTCTGGGACCGCTGGGCACTTTTTGGTCCGTTGGCGCCGTCGGCATGCAATGCGTGTAGGACGGTAGAGGCCGTGGAATGACCCCTACCCAATGATTTAGCGGTTGAAGAACTCTGCCACAGCGTCAGTCGATGCCTTCACGGCCTCGGGCTTGTAGTAGAAGTCCACATGGGAGAACTCATCAAACGCCAGTTCCTCATGTTGATTTGTCAGCTTCTCGACAAACTGGGTTGAACAGATCGCTGTATAAGCTGACTTGCTATAGACAGTCAGAGACGGCTGAACGATCTTGTCGGCATAGGCTTCTCCAATGGAAATCAGAGACTGCATGCCCTGATCGCCGATATGCATGTTGGAGTAATTCGGAACTGCAATCGGCCCTCTGACACCGTCCCGACCGTAATAGTCATAGGTTTCACCAACCATCGGGTTGCCACCGACCTCAATGAACTCCTCCCGGGACATTTCGTCGTCAAGCAGGAAGGGGGTGACATAGTCCGGCTCGCCAGTTTCATACATCTTCTGCATTGAGGCGTTGGCTGCCGCGATCTGCTGATTGACCACGTCACGGTCGGTCCATTGAAAACCATCCGCTGCCATCATGCCCGACACCATGGCAATTTTCTTGATCCGATGATCGGTGACGGCAGCGGACGCGATGATAGACCCGCCTTGGCAGACGCCCAAACCATAGATCTCATCGACGAAGGCAAGCGTGCCGAGATATGAAACCGCATCCCAGGTGTTTTCGATCAGCCGGAACATGTAGCGGGACTGTTTGAACTCGCCGGGCAGCGCCGGGGAGTCGCCCATACCCAAGTAATCAAAGCCCAGATAAATGAAGCCTCTTTCGGCCATTTCTGGTCCATAAGTGGCCGGAATCTGGTCTTTGACTTGCGGGAATGGACTAGCGCCCACGATGGCTTTGTACTTCTTACTCTCATCAAAATCTTCAGGAAGGTACAGGTCGCCAACCAAGTCCACGCCGAAGGATTTGAAGGTTACTCTGTTTTTGCCAGCAGAGAGTGCCATGATTGATCTCCTAATCTAGATACTTGACCTCTGTCTCTCGCTGGATAGCGCCACTGGCTCTGCCGATCCCGCCATTCTACTGGCAAAACACGCCAGATTCGTAATCTGCTGGAATGCGTCAATCAGCATCACAACTTGCTGTCAGACTTGGTTGCACAATGCCCCTCATTTGCCAGTTCACCTGGGCGACCGGTTGTGATCGCTCAGTGTAGCAACCACCCAACCCTTGCACCTGAAAGATCGAGCTGCCGGGGGCTTCCATGATCGGAGCATGTCCGGCGTTCGGTGTGCCTGTGCTCATCAACCCGCTCTTGTTCAGGCCGCTATCCAGGTCTCCCGCGACACCGAAATGCTGCGGAATCAGAATGCCAGAAAAGGGATTCAAGGCTCTGATTTGCCTCGGTAAAAGACACCTGACCTGAAGCGTTTATCCGGCCAACGACCGCACCAGTATCAACAGCTTTGACCTCATGGGACGCCCGTGCCAAGGAGTCCGGGTCACCCTTTGGCAAAGACGGACCATGGCCCGGTTGCACCAAGACTTTTCCATCGTGATCCTGACGGGCGCAGGCACCTCTGCCGAAAGCGGGCTCGACACGTTTCGCGGCAGTTCGGGTGGCGGCGGGATCTGGGCGCAGCACAATCTTGAAGAGGTGGCGACACCGGAGGCCTTCGCCAAGGATCCCGATCTGGTGCACGCCTTTTACAATGCGCGCCGCGCGGCATTGTTCAATGTTGAGCCAAATGCGGCCCACCAGGCGCTTGCCAAGCTTGAACAGGCCTTTGCAGGCAACGTGACACTTGTCACGCAGAACGTCGACGACCTGCATGAGCGTGGCGGTTCCAAAAGCACGATCCATATGCATGGCGAGCTGCGGCGCGCCCGGTGCACGGCGTGTGACGCGCGCTTTGAGTGGCTGGACGACCTGTTGGTCTCAAGCGTTTGCCCGTCCTGTCAAAGCGTCGGCGGCATGCGGCCGGACGTCGTCTGGTTCGGCGAAATGCCCTACCAGATGGGCAGAATCTACGAGCTTTTGGAGGTCTGCGACCTGTTTGCCGCGATAGGGACGAGCGGAAATGTCTATCCGGCGGCGCAATTCGTCCACCATGCCGCCAGTCACGGCGCTGAAACCTATGAACTCAACCTTGAGCCGACGGGCTCATCGCGCGACTTCCATCGACGGGCTTACGGCAAGGCCAGCGAAATCGTACCCGACTGGGTTGAGAGCCTTTTGCGGGGGCAGCGCGTTTCTTAGGTCTTGGCAATACTCAGTAGGCGGGCAGTGAAGCCTGAAGGACACCACTGTAGGACGTGTTCCTGATCCCCGCGCGTCCCGGCTTGACGATATGTGCGGAGCGCACATAATAATCGCCGATGGCGGGGGAACGCATGACGGACTATCAAACCAAGGCCCTTGATGCCGACACCTGGCCGGACTTCGCGCGTCTGGTCGAGGCGAACAACGGTGTCTGGGGCGGCTGCTGGTGCATGTGGTATCACGGGAAGGAC
>JANQJE010000214.1 GCA_028281795.1 Cohaesibacteraceae bacterium
GCGTCAGCATTATGCCGGGGATGCAGCTTGCCTGCCCTTTGGTTTACAAAGAGCCTACCACTTTCTTGACCCAGACAAACAACGGAGCCTCCGATGACCATGCCACCGAAGCTAGAAGTGCCGGAAGCCATGCGTGACTTCGCTGATCAAAGCGTTTCGCAGGCTCGCAAGGCATTTGATACGTTCATGACCAATGCCCAAAGCGCCGTGGGCAAGATGGAAGACAGCGCCTCCAATGCGCAGGCTGCTGGCTCGGACATTCAAAAAGAAGCCATGTCCTTTGCCGAAGACCAGGTGAGCAGTGCTTTCGATCTTGCTCAGAAAATGGTCCGTGCCAAAGATGCGCAAGAGCTTGTCGAGCTTCAAACGACCTATATGCGCCAGCAAATGGAGGCGCTCTCGCGTCAGACGAAGGATATGGGCGACAAGATGACTGCGGTTGCTCAGGATGCGGCCAAAACCATGAAGCCGTGAAGGCGTCTTTCCACCCGTGCAAGATCCCAAGGGCGCTTCGGCGCCCTTTTTCATGGGTCTTGATCAAAAAAGACGAACATCGATTTGTGCGATGCAAAAGAAATGTTGCAATGCACAATAAGAGTTGCTATATAGGGTTCAACGCTGGATAGAGGATCAATGCCAGCGCGTGTCGGACCCGGATTGAGGTCCACCTTGTTTGTACCGAAGAGGATGAGACCCATGGCCACTGCCAAGAAACCTGCTGCCAAGACTGCCCCGGCCCAAGTTGCCGATGTGATGGAAACCATCGAAAGCAACGTCACTGAACTTTTCCCGATGGCGACGGCTGAAGTGCCGGAAGCTTTCCGCGACATGGCTGAAAAAGGTGTCGCACAGGCTCGTGAAAACTATGCCAAAGTGAAAGCTGCTGCTGAAGAAGCAACCGACGTTCTGGAAGAAACGTTCGAAACCGCACGCGCCAACACGCTCGACCTGTCGACGGCGACCATCGACGCCGCCAAAGCGAACATCGATGCCGGTTTCGCTTTCATGAAAGACTTCATGTCCGTGAAAAGCGTTTCCGAAGCGGTTGAGCTTCAGACTGCGTTTGCCCGCGAGCGCTTCGATGCTTCCACTGCACAGGCCAAAGACATGCAGGCCAAAGTGACGAAAATGACCGAAGAAGCTTCCAAGCCAGTCAAAGACGCCGTTGCAAAGTCGATGGAAGCTTTCAAAGCCGCCTAAACGACTAAGCCTTGGTCGGGTAGAGTGTATTGAAGTCGCGTAACGCGCTCTGCCTGACCCACCAAAGAACCCGGTTTGTGGACATGGTCTGCAAGCCGGGTTTTGTGTTTGATCGGCCCTCCGGCCGCCTTGCATTTGACCGATCTTCGGACTAAACAGCCGCTCGCGCCCAAGCCCAAAAAGGCCCGCGCCCATGTGCAGCAGTAGCTCAGTTGGTTAGAGCGTCGGATTGTGGCTCCGGAGGCCGGTGGTTCAAATCCACCCTGCTGTACCACCCCACAAAAATTCCTTGATGTCGGATGATCCCGATCGCCCGTTCAGTGTGCATTGCACACAGAACTATGCCTCATATTGGCACGGCCATACCGGTTGCGCCCGGCTGCGCAATGCGGTTAGGCTCACGTCCGGCAAGGCGGAAACAGCCTGCCGAAACGACGCGCATCGGCCCGTTAGAGGCTTCAAGCGCGGCAGGACTCTTCGAGGGAGACATCTATGACAATCAAAACGACAGCGCTCACGTCCATGGCATTGGCCGCAGGCCTTGCACTGGGGACGGGCAGCGCGTTTGCCCAGCAGCAGTTTTTCTCCATCGGTACCGGTGGCGTGACGGGCGTGTACTATCCGACGGGCGGTGCTATCTGCCGTCTCGTCAATCAGAACCGCCGCGAGCATGGATTGCGCTGTTCGGTGGAATCCACTGGCGGCTCCATCTACAACATCAACACTGTGCGTGCCGGTGAGCTTGAGTTCGGCGTCGCCCAATCGGACTGGCAGTACCATGCCTTCAACGGTTCATCCCGCTTTGAGGATGCTGGTGCCTTTGACGGCCTTCGGGCTGTGTTTTCGGTTCATCCTGAACCCTTCACGCTCATCGTGCCGGGCGATTCGGAAGTCGACTCGTTCGACGACCTTGCCGGTCTGCGCGTGAATGTCGGCAATCCAGGTTCCGGTCAGCGTGCGACCATGGAAGTTGTGATGGGTGCCTACGGCATCGAGATGGACGACTTTGCCGTCGCAACCGAGTTCCAGGGTGCTGAAATGGCTCAGGCGCTTTGCAACGGCCAGATCGATGCAATGATCTATACGGTCGGTCACCCGGCCGCTGCGATCACCGAAGTATCGACCACTTGCGATGCCAAACTGGTTAGCGTGACGGGGCCGGAAATCGATCAGTTGATCGAAGAGAACAGCTACTACCGCACAGCTATGATCCCTGGCGGCATGTACCGTGGCACGGATGAAGACGTGACGACCTTCGGCGTTGGCGCAACTTTCGTGTCGTCTGCCGATGTTTCGGAAGAGATCGTCTACACGACAGTAAAAGCCGTGTTTGACAATTTCTCCGACTTCACCGGCCTGCATCCGGCTTTTGCAAATCTGACCGAGGAAGCGATGATTTCCGATGGTTTGTCTGCACCGCTGCATCCAGGTGCTGAACGTTACTACCGCGAACGCGGATGGATCGAATAAGCTAGAAAATCGGAAGGCCGGGCAAAGACTGCCCGGCCTTTTTTACATGCCGTTCGTAGGGGAGATCGTGACCGGCGGTCTTGGGCGGCGATGGTGCCCGATGCGGGAAAACCTGTGCAGGCACGATGACTTCAGGGGACAGTAGCCGTTATGAGCACGCAAGACACCACACCCGGCCCGGGGTCCGAGCCGAAACCGGCTGATACACCGAAGATCGACGTTGACGAGATTGTCGCCGAAGCCGATTCCGGCTCCCGGGCCGTCCCAGGCAAGGTTGGCTTTGTTATCGCTGCGACCGCTTTTATCTGGTCCTGCTTCCAATTGTTCATAGCCTCTGATCTGCCGATCTGGCTGACACAGGTCACAGGCTTCAACTTCGTCTTCAACAATGTCGAGGCGCGCAACGTTCACCTGGCGTTCGCCCTTATTCTCGTCTCCTTTGCTTACCCCCTCTACAGGGGCGCACCGAAAAATGCGGTGCCCTGGTATGACTGGCTCTTGGCGGCAGCGGGTGCAGCGGCCTGCCTCTATCTCATCTTTGTCAAGGAATCGCTGGTCATGCGGGCCGGTCTCCCGACCGTCTGGGATTTGACCGCATCGGTTGTCGGCATGACGTGCCTGGCAATCGGCGTCTATCGCTCGCTCGGCCCGCCGATGCTCGTGGTTGCCGGTATCTTCGTGACCTACACTTTCTTTGGCAACCAGCCCTGGATGCCGGATGTCATTCAATGGCGCGGCGCCTCCTTCGGCAAGGCCATGTGGCACTACTGGATGCAGACCGAGGGTGTGTTCGGTGTCGCGCTGGCCGTGTCGACGACCATGATCTTTCTGTTTGTCCTGTTCGGTTCGCTGCTGGAGCGCGCAGGCGCGGGTTACTATTTCATCAAACTGGCTTTTGCATTGCTCGGACATCTGCGCGGCGGTCCCGCCAAAGCAGCGGTGTTGTCGTCGGCTGCCTCGGGCCTTTATTCCGGGTCGTCGATCGCCAACGTCGTAACCACCGGCACCTTCACCATCCCGCTGATGAAAAAGACCGGTTTCCGGCCGGAAAAAGCTGGCGCGGTGGAGGTGGCCTCATCCACCAACGGCCAGCTGACACCACCGGTGATGGGCGCGGCAGCCTTCCTGATCGCCGAGTTCACCGGCGTTTCGTATCCTGACCTCCTCAAGCATGCCCTCGTTCCGGCACTCATTTCCTACATCGCGCTGATCTACATCGTGCATTTGGAAGCTCTGAAGCTGGGGCTGAAGGGCATGCAGAAGCCGACGGCGACGATGACGATCTCGCAAAAACTGATCGGCTTTCTGACGGGTTTCCTCGGTCTCGCGGCGCTGGGCGTTGCGGTCTACTATGGCCTCGGCTGGATCAAGGAAGCGTTTCCCGGGTTCGGGTTCTGGAGCGGTGTCGCCTTGTTCCTGGCGGCCTACATTTTCCTCCTCGGCGTGGCTGCTAAGCGCCCGGATCTCGAAGTTGACGATCCCAATGCCGAGATGACCGAACTGCCGCGCGCGGGCGATGTTGCGGTGACCGGCTACTACTTCCTTCTGCCGATCGTCGTGCTCTTGTGGTGTATCCTTATTGAGCGCCTATCGCCGGCCTTCTCGGCCTATTGGGCAACCCTCTCGATGGTCTTCGTCGTCGTAACGCAACATCCACTGAAGGCGATGTTCAGAGGTGTCGGAGACCAGGCCGCCGAATGGCGCCGCGGCGTGGATGACTTCGTCATTGGCATGATCTCCGGCGCGCGCAACATGATCCCCATCGCCGTTGCAACGGGTGTTGCAGGCGTGATCATCGGAACCGTGTCCCTGACGGGTGCGCATCAGGTGGTGGGTGATTTTGTCGAGTACCTGTCCGGCGGGAACCTCATTATCATGCTGCTGTTGGTGGCCGTGATGAGCCTTTTGCTTGGCCTCGGCCTGCCGACGACGGCGAACTACATCGTGGTTTCATCGCTCATGGCGCCGGTGATCGTGTCCGTTGGAGCGTCACAGGGGCTGGTGGTGCCACTGGTCGCTGTGCACCTGTTTGTCTTCTACTTCGGTATTCTGGCCGATGACACGCCACCGGTGGGTTTGGCTGCCTTTGCCGCGTCGGCCATCTCCGGAGGCGATCCGATCAGGACCGGCATACAAGGCTTTGCCTACGATATCCGCACGGCGCTTTTGCCGTTCCTGTTCATTTTCAACACAGAGCTTTTGCTGATCGACGTAACGTTTGCGAAGGCCATTTTCGTCTTCTGTGTCGGCGTGGTGGCGATGATGTTGTTCGCGGCAGCGACCCAGGGCTATTTCTTTGCCAAGAGCCGCTGGTGGGAGACGATTATACTTCTTCTGATCGCTTTCACCCTTTTCAGACCGGGCTATTGGCTTGACCAGGTCGACCCGCGCTACGAGCTCAGACCAGGCACCGAGTTGGCGGAAATCGCCGAGTCCATGCCCGCCGATGCGCGTCTGCGCGTGGAGGTGCGAGGCCCCGACTTCGACAATTTCGATGAGATGACCCAGACGACCATTCTGATCAATCTGGGCGAAGAAGGGCCGGGCGAAGAACGTTTGGAACGCCAGGGAATCGTCGTCGTCAACGAAGGTGACGATGCAATCCTGGAAGAGCCCTTACCGGGCACGCCCTTCTTCACCACCTTCCAGATGTTCGAGTTCTATGGCGACGAGTTCGTCACCATCGACAATGTCCAGCTTGAGCGTGAGCGTATTGCCAAAGAAGTCTTCTACATCCCGGCCCTTCTTCTCCTTGGCTTTGTCGTCATGATGCAGCGCCGTCGTCAGACGGTTCCGGCATTCTAAGGGCGAGGGAGGAAAGACCTATGTACGATCGTTTGCTTGTTCCCGCCGATCTTGGCGATATCACCAGCCTCGAAAAGGCGCTGCCTGTTGCGGCGGCGCTCGCCAAAGGTGAAACGTCCGAAATTCACGTGCTTTCGGTGGTTCCGACCTCTGGTATGGCCGTTGTGGGATCCTACCTGCCGGATGATTATGCCGAAAAAGCCATGGAGGGTGCGCGCGAGGCACTGTCCGCAGCGTTGGATGGCAAGCAGGCCTTGTGCGGAGTCGCAACTCTGAAGGGTCATGTCGTGAAGGGTTCGGTCTATCAGGAGATCATCCATACGGCGGATCACTTGAACTGCGACGCCATCGTGATGACGGCGCACAGGCCTGATCTCAAAGACTATCTGCTTGGCCCAAATGCGGCACGTGTTGTGCGCCATGCCAAACAGTCCGTCATGGTAATCCGGGACTTGGATCGACCCGCTTAGCGGGACCTGGGCGTCTGACGCATGGCCCTCCTGCAAGATCGACGCTGGTGTTTGCAGTCCAGAATGCTATAGCCGCGCTCCAACCACAAAAGATGAGTTGGTCATCATGCGCTCACGCAACGTTTTTCCCCGTCACACCAAAGCCGATTTGCCGGTTGCTGTCGGCGGCGACGGCCCCTTCATCATCGATGCCGATGGGCAGCGCTATCTGGATGCTTGCGGCGGCGCAGCCGTATCCTGTCTGGGGCATTCGGATGCGAGGCTGAAAGCCACCATCCACGACCAGGTCGACCGGCTGAGCTACGCGCACACCAACTTCTTCACCACCGACCCAGCCGAGGGATTGGCCGAGCGTCTTGCCACGCTTGCGCCTGGCGATCTCAACCGGGCCTACTTCGTGTCGGGTGGTTCGG
>JANQJE010000218.1 GCA_028281795.1 Cohaesibacteraceae bacterium
ACAGGCTGGTGAACACGGTAACCGGCCGTCCGGCTGCCAGGGCAAAAAGCGGGAGATACGATCCGTGCCAGAAGACAACGACGACCGGCGTGCCGGTGGCGGTCAGACGGTCGATGCGATCAAGCGCGGCACGATCAACACACCAGCTGGCCGCCAACAGCTTCAGAATACCGGCGCAAAGCAACCCGATGACAGGCGCCAGGCTGTTCGCTGCGCGTGCGCCAGTGTTGAGAACAGCATTGTAAGAGCTGGCTGTGTTCAGGCTCATGGCTGCAATGGATGCATGTCATCTTCATCGGACATCAGCACTGCATCGCCGACGGCGTTGGCAATGTTGGAAACAATATCCACCTCCCGCTCCAGACGCCGCCGTGCATAGTCCCAGGCGCTGTCATCGCTTTGCTTCTGTGTGCTTTGGCTATTGGCAACCTGACGGTAGAGATTCAGTGTGCGATCCAGACATCGGTCAGTGGAAAAATCATCAGCCGTGCGTATTGCCGCCTTGCGCATCGACGCCCAGTCTTGCCGGCTCAAGTGGGCAAGGCCATGCAGCGCGTCGGCGAAGGCCGCTGCATCGGCTTCTTCTGGGAGGAGCCGGCCGTTCACATGATTCCGCATGACCTCGCGCACGCCTGGTGCATCCAGAGCCAGGACCGGCGACCCCGTGGCCATCGCTTCGACCAGAACAAGTCCCTGCGTTTCGGAGGTGGAGGAGAAAACAAAGACATCTTGGCAGGCATAGGCATCATGCAATGCTTCTCCGGTCAGGATGCCGGTGAATCTGACGCGATGCTCAAATCCGGCGGATGCAAAGGCATTTTGCATCATGGCCTTTGAGGCACCGTCACCCGTTACCAAAACGTGGGCTTTGGGATGCTGGTGGAGAAACAGGATCAGGGCATCTGCCAGATAACCAAGGTTCTTTTCCGGCGCGAGCCGACCCACATGACCTGCGACAAACGCATCTGGCGGCAGGTTCCAACGTTTGCGCCCACGCTCTCTCTGTCCGGCTGCAAAGGTCGCCACGTCAATGCCTGTAGGCACCACCGTTATGGGTGCGATGACGCCATGATCGGTGAGGTGGCGCGCGATGCTGCTGCTCGGCGCGATCACGTGATCGCACAGATCGCAGTATCCGTGGGCCAGGCTGAGGACGAGCCGTTTAAGCCACTCTGAATCCTGCGCAACATAGTGCCCGTAGAGTTCATAGCGGGTGTGATAGGTGAAGACGATCGGCAACTGATAACCAGCGGCCACGCGTAGCGCGGTATCGCCGAGCAGAAAGGGGTGATGGGCGTGGACGATCTCCGGTTCGAACTCTTCAATCGCATCGCTCAGTGGCCAAGTCAGCGGCAAGGGCATTGAAAAATCGCTCCCGGCAAATCTTTGCAGAGCCGCGATGCGTATGACGTTCTTTTCGATCTCCGGGCTGCCGGGAAACTCAGGCGCGACCACCAGAACCTTATGACCCCGGTCGAGCAAGCCTTGCGCGAGGCCGCTGACACTGCGCGCGACACCGCCCACATGCGGCAAATACGTGTTGGTCAGCATCAAGACGTTCATCGGTCCAGACAGTTGGTAAGCAGTTGGCGCCGTTGAGCAATCTGGATGGAGTTCCGGCATCCTAGATTGATATTTGGCAATCCGTTTCCAGCGATGCCGTCGTTGCTTTCATCACGCGAACTCTTTTTGCCCTTCGGGGTCGACGGGTATGTCCAGCGATGGCCGTGCTTCCCCCAAGACCAATGCAGCGGCCTGGGAAGCTGCGTCACGAAACGGCATGAAAACAATATCCGAACCCACCGTCCGCAGCGCTTCGGCGGCTTCGTCGCTGTAGGCGGCTACCGCAATCTGACCCTGATACTTCATGTCTTTCAGAGAGCGGATCAAAGATCGGCGCGGATCGTCATGCGTCAATCCCGTCTCATGCTCCGGCACGGCCAGAATGACCCATTTGGCATGTGTGAGAGGCAGGTGCAGAAGGAACTCCGGATCGGTCGCATCGCCGAACTGAACGCTGAAGTCGAGCCTGCGCGCATGACGGACGGCAACGGGATTGAAATCGACGCCAAGGACATTCAGTCCCGACGCGCGAAGCTCCTTGGCAATGGCCAGGCCATAGCGTCCCAGACCGAAGATGACGACGTCGTAGCCTTGCGTTTTCGGTTGCCAGGCATCTTCTTCGCGGCCGGCCGATGGGCGCTCGAAAATGCCGATGACCGGCTCAAGCACTGCATAGAGCTGATGGGAGTAGGTGATCATGTAGGTGGAGGCTGCGATCGTGATCAATCCGACCAGGGTCACAAGTCCCATTGCTTCGCCGGCGACATGGCCAAGCGAAACGCCCATCGCCATGAAGATCAGCGAAAATTCACTGATCTGTGCAACGGTCAGACCGGCAAGAAATCCTGTTCGCTTGCGGTAGCCCATGGCTCCCATGATGGCGAGAACGATCAGCGGGTTGCCGATGAGAACGAACAGCGAGAACAGCATTGCTGCCATGATGCTGGCGCCAAGGACGCTCAGATCAAGCGATGCCCCGAGCGCGATGAAGAAGAACAGCAGCAGGAAGTCCCGTAAGGATGCGAGCCTTGCGGCGATCGCTTCGCGAAAGGGTGTCGAAGCCAGTGATACACCGGCGAGCAACCCGCCAAGTTCCTTGCCAAAGCCCAGATAATGGCCCAGTGCGGCCAGCAGCGCCGCCCAGCCAATGGCAAACGACACTAGAAGTTCCGGCGCCCGCGACAGGCGTTCGACAAGCGGATTGGCCAGGAAACGGATGAACAGACCGACCGCAACTAGCATCACCGCACCGTAGCCGAAAACCAGCAGCACATCTGTGAAAGCTGAATCGGCTGCTGCGCCGACGCCAACGGCGGACAGGACGATCATGGCCAGAACGACGACCAGATCCTGCACAATCAGAAAACCCAGCGCGATGCGCCCGTGCAGGGAGTCGATCTCCCGTTTGTCGGAGAGCAGTTTGACGATGATGATCGTGGACGAGAAGGTCAGCGCCACTGCGATATAGAGGCTGGTGACCACCTCGAATCCGAGTCCGAGTCCGATCAGAAAGCCGAAAATCGTGGTGAAGGCCACTTGGCCCAGACCGGTCATCAGCGCCACGGGACCAAGCGTCCGCACCAGATTGAGGTCGAGCTTCAAGCCCACCAGAAACAACAGGACAGCAATGCCGAGTTCCGCCAGAAGGTCGATATGCTCGTCCGATCTGGCGATGTCGAGGACGGATGGTCCAGCAAGAATTCCGACCGCTATGAAGCTCACGATCAGCGGCTGGCGCAGCAGGAGACCGACAAAACCCGCTGTTGCGGCCAGCACCAAAAGGGCTGCTATCTCATAGAAAATGTAGCCTGTGATCGCTTCCGTCATAGCATCTCACGGTCCATGTGGTTTTTCGGTAATACCTGTTTGCGCACTGGGTGCTTCACGATCCGACCTCGAATGGTTCGGTTCGGGCGGCAGCCGACCGCTGGCCGCGCCAGGCGCCGACGGCGCGTTTCTCGAGTTCCAGAATGAGCAGCACGGCGATACCGACGGCCACGATCTGCATTCCCTGGATGAGCGAGAGCGGCCGGGTTCCGAAGAAGGCCTCCATGAAGGGCGCATAGGTGAAGAGGAATTGCAGAGCGGTTACCGCACTGATGGCAATGAGCACGGGCCTGGTGCCGAACAGGCCTTTCCATGTCAGGGAAGGGGCGTGGAGATAGCGCACGGAGAAAAGGTAGAAAATCTCCATCACCACGAGCGTGTTGACGGCAATGGTCCGTGCTTCCTCGATGCTTGAGCCCTGGGCCTGTGCCAGCGCGAATTTGCCGAAGATACCTCCGCAGAACAGCAGTGAAACGAAGCCGACACGCCAGAGGACGAAGCCGGACAGGATCGGTTCACTGGCCGGACGGGGCGGACGATGCATAACGCCACGCTCCGCCGGTTCGAACGCCAGCGTCATCGCAAGTACCACTGAACTGACCATGTTGACCCAGAGAATCTGGACCGGCGTGATCGGCAAGGTCAGGCCGAGCAGAATGGCTGCAACAAGGCTGAGCGATTCGCCACCATTCACCGGGAGAAGGAAGACGATGGCCTTCTTCAGGTTGTCGTAGATCGTTCGGCCAGCTTTGACAGCCGCTGCAATGGTCGCGAAGTTGTCGTCGGCGAGGACGATCTCCGAGGCTTCCTTGGCAGCCTCCGTTCCTTTCAGGCCCATGGCGATGCCGATATCGGCACGTTTAAGGGCCGGTGCATCGTTCACGCCGTCACCTGTCATCGCGACGATGGCTCCATCGTCCTGCAAGGCTTCGACCAGCTGCAATTTGTGTTCCGGGCTGGTGCGGGCGAAGACGTCGACCTCGCTGGCGCGACGGCGCAGCGTTTCGGGATCAAGACCATCGATATCCCGCCCTTCAATCACTTCGGAGATGTTCTCAAGACCAAGCTGGCGGGCGATCGCTATCGCCGTACCGGCATGATCGCCGGTGATCATTTTGACTCTGACCCCGGCCGTTCGGCATTCGGCGACCGCCGAAATCGCTTCTTCGCGTGGTGGATCGATCAAGCCGACAAGGCCAAGCAAAGTGAGATCGCCTTCGACATCGTCGAACAACAACTCGCCATGATCGGCCTGCGCCTGTTTGGCGGCGATCGCCAGTACCCGCTGTCCTTGTGCAGCGATGGCTTCGGCCTGGGCATGCCAGTACGCGATATCGAGCTGCTCATGGCCATTGTCTTCGGTGCTTTGGAAGCTGCTCATTTCGATCAGGCGTTCCGGTGCGCCTTTGACCAGGATCGATGTATGGCCTCTATGGTCGTGATGCAGGCTCGCCATGAAGCGGTGCTGAGCATCGAAGGGAATGACGTCGGTTCGCGGTCTTGCGCGCCGTTCCTGATCCGGTTGAAGCCCGGCCTTGCTGGCCATCGACAAAAGTGCGCCTTCCATCGGATCGCCGATAACGGACCAGGTCTCGCCTTCAGTGCGCAGCTCAGCCTCATTGCACAGAAGTGCACCACGCGCGAGTTCGGTCAGAAGCGGGTACTGGGAAAGCGCAACCTCGCGCTCATCGAGCGTGAATGCGCCGTGCGGTGCGTAGCCTTCGCCGGAGACCGTGAATAGGCGCTTGGCTGTCGCGACGGAGGCGACCATCATTTCATTGCGTGTCAGCGTGCCGGTTTTATCCGAGCAGATGACCGACACCGAGCCCAGTGCCTCGATGGCCGGCAATCGCCGCACGATGGCGTTCCAACGCGCCATGCCTTGGACGCCAATGGCCAAAGTCACGGTTAGAATGGCGGGCAGCCCCTCAGGAATGGCTGCGACCGACAGGCCGACCAGTGCCATGAAAAGTTCTGTGAAGTCATAGTCGCCGACGGTGAGGCCGAAGACGAGGATGAGGCCGCTGAATGCAAGAATGAAGCCGGTCAGCCATTTGGCAAAGATCGCCATCTGGCGAATCAAAGGTGTTTCTGTCGATTCGACGTCGGCAATCAGACCGCTGATCCGGCCAATCTCGGTCGAGACACCGGTTGCGACGGTGATTCCCCGCCCCTGTCCCGCGGCGACCATGGTGCCACTGAACGCCATGGAAAGCCTGTCCCCCATCGGGGCACCACTGGCGACAGGCTCGGTTCCTTTTTCGATGGCAACCGATTCACCAGTGAGCACAGCCTCTTGAATGCGTAGCCCACGACATTCGAAGAGGCGAAGATCGGCGGGCACGCGGTCGCCGGCTTCGAGAATGACAATATCACCTGGAACAATGTCCTCGCCTGCCATCGTGTGCCTCCGTCCGGAACGCAGGATCGTTGCCTTTGGGGCCAGCATCTCGCGGATGGCTTCAAGAGCTTCTTCGGCTTTGCCTTCCTGGATGAAGCCGATGATGGCGTTGACAAGGACGACAGCCGCAATAACGCCGGTGTCAACCCAATGGCCGAGCATCGCGGTAATGGCGGCGGCGGCGAGCAGGACGTAGATCAACAGGTTGTGGAACTGACGCAGGAAGCGCCGGAACGGCCCATGGCGTTTCGGTTCGGGCAGACGGTTGAGCCCATACTCGGATCGCCGGCGGTCGGCTTCTTCGTTGTTCAACCCATGGGGTGTGGTGCCAAAGCTCTCGATTGCGGCGTCCGCTGGGCGATCATACCAGTTCGTTATCATGTCGGCCGTGTCGGCCGCGCCTTTCTTGGTCATTCGTATCCATCTTTATCGGGCTGTGCAGGGCATCCGACAGGCCAGTGATCTCGCGCTTCTGTCCCAAATCGGGCTCGATAGCCGTCGCGAACTCACGGGTGATGGTCGGATAAATGAATGTTTCCAGTGTTTTAGAGCATCCTATCCGCGTCCTGCCGAACGCAGATAGGGTGTTCTAAACCGGCTTTGCCTGTGCAGGCGCCCAACTTGGTTCCCGCGTCTCATGCGCGTTCAGGAAGGCTTCCAGGTCCTTTGCCGCGACGCGGAATTCGCGGCCGATCTTGATTGCCCTGAGTTCCTGCTCGTGGATCCAGGACCGGACCGTCGGCTCCTTAACCTTGAGCAGTTCGGCGATATCATGTGTCGTCAGGAAAGGCTGGTTGAGCATCACTGACCCTTTCTCAACGTAGATGATCATCTCTCAACAGGGCTGAAAAGTGGTAGAAGCGCTTAGGTAGCTCGCCGGAATAGCTCTTCGGTTCAATTGGTTGTGCCTCAACAAAAAGGCCCGGCTGTTGCCGGGCCTTTTTAAGACGTCTGACGATCAAGGTGCACGGAACGAAAGCGGATCGCGTCTTCCGACGATGCCTTCGCTCACGACGTTGGTTGCTAGAAGTGCAGCTTACCGGTCAGGAAGAAAGAGTGGCCGGTTGCATCGTCGGTAATGTCGGTTGCCGAGTCCACCCACACAAACTGGTACCGGGCGCCAGCCGAGAAATTCTCATGGAGTTCGAAATCCACGCCAGCGATGGCGGTTGCAGCAAACTCTGTGCCATCAGCTGTATAGGCAAAGCTCGTATCGCCTGCGATCGAGTTTACGTCGTCGTCGATGTGAGCGAAGCCGATCCCGGCGCCGATATAAGGGTTGATCCAGTCCATCTGGAACGGCGAAACGATCACATTGCCAAAGCCGGTGAGAAGACTGATATCACCATCTACGTCGGCCGAAAGCGGAACTACAAAGGTGCCACCTGGACCCGTGAATGTCACATTACCAGTTACTTGGTCGTAGTCATTCTGACTATAAGCAAGTTGCCCCTCGAAGGCCAGGAAATCGTTGAACTGGTACCCGAGTATACCGGTTACCGCGATGCCACCCGAAAACTCTAATGTCCCATTGCCCGTTATCGTCACACCGGCACCGGCAACGCCAGCGTTGACGTCGACGTCATTGATCATGCCGTAGCCAAGACCAAGTTGTCCGTAAAACTGCCCCTGCGTGAAGGACAAGGGTTCAGCTTGATAGTCGGCCGCAAAGGCTTGGCCACCGGCCATGAACGACAATCCAGTCAATACTATTGCGAGTTTTTTCATGCTGAGTGCCCTTTAAAAGATCTGCTACGTCCATCAATTTTAACATCTAACGGGTGTCAATACGTATTTTACGGATTTTCTGCTCTAAGAGCGGAGTCTAACCGCCTTGTATAAAGTTATCTTCTTATAATGACGTAGAGGCAACATAATACAATGCCGGATTAATTGTTCACTTGTTCTTTGTTAGCCGTCTCAGGACCGGTCGCCTGGCGACAAGCGGCGTTTGAAACGGTGAGTCATTATTTCGAGTTCATCAAACTGGCTCAAACCGGTCGTGAACTGCCTCCTTTGCTTGAATGCTTGTGGACAATGTCCGCTTCCCAAGGTTACGTCGGCTCCAGCCGAACGTGACCGAAGAACTTGGCTGAATGAGACGTATGACTGCCCAGCCATCTGATGCTTCGCCGTGGGTCGCGATCATCTATTCTGCCATCGAACCAGCCGGCAGACGGGGTGGCGGCATCCACAATGCTGTGATCGGGCAAGCACTTGGCCTCAAAGCCAATGGCATCGGGGTGAGGCTGTTCACTGCATCAGAAGCTTGCGCGGTCGAAGCGAGGCAGATGGGTATCGCCGTCGACCTGGACAAAGCGTGGAACAGCGGTATCGACCCCGTCTTCTCAAAACGGGTCTGGCGGGAGGCGAGACATGAACAGGGACGTTTGCCCGCTGCTGTCATTCACAACAATGGCCGCACATGGCTGGCTGGCGCTCTGCTTTTCCCCGGTGCTTTGCAAGCCCAGGTTCTGCATCGCGAGAAGGTGGCGCCGTATAGGTTCTTCCGCAACTGGATTTCACTAAGCGAGCACTATGCCCGCTCGCTCAAGGAGACCGTATCCGGACGCTTTCGCAATATTGCCGTCGCACCAAACGGTTTGAAAAGCGATCCGCGTTTGCCAAAGAAAAGGCATCATGACGGTGCTTTGATCGTCGGAACGGTTGGACGGTTTGGCGATATCAAAGGAACGGACACGCTCATCGATGCAGCCCAGATCGTGCACAGTTCCGATGCAGCTCTGCGATTCAAGATTGCCGGGGACGCGCCTGAAAATCTCAAATCAGTTGTTGAGCAGAGAGGCTTATCGCAGACCATCGACTTTGTGGGATGGACCGACGATGTCGATGGTTTTCTCGACAGCGTGGATGTTTTTTGCTTGCCATCGAGAAAAGAGTCTTTTGGTATCGTGCTGATTGAAGCTATGGCGCGCGGGTTGCCCATTGTATCGACCGCGACGAACGGCGCTTTGGAAATTGTTGAAGAGGGTAAAACGGGCTGGCTGGTTCCAATTGGAGATGCTCAGGCACTTGCCGCGACATTACGGGACGTTGCATCGAACCGGACTGAGTTAGCCCGGCGGGGCGCTTTGGCCTATGACGTGGCATCGGTACGCTACTCTCCGCGTGCAACGGGGCAACAGCTCATCGATGCGTTGCATGCGCTTGGTGCGTCCGCACTCAGTTAGTATGCGTCCTATGCTACTGGAAGTCGAAGTGCCGAACAGATTTATAATCTCATGATTAATCGTATAAATCCTGGAAATATTGCGATATCCATCGCACTATTTACTCCATTCTTTATGATTTTTTCGCGCGGTATATCGTCTGTTGCGCTTGCATCGGTTTTTTTATTGCTTTTGCTTGATACTTGGCGACGCCAAAGAGTTGGCGAACTGCTGGGACGGCTTCAGACTGTTCTACGGTCTCGCAACGCCGTCTTGGTGATGGCGACGGTTGCCTATTGCGCCTTATCACTTTTTTGGACGCCGGCTTTCGACAGAGGTGTAGTCACGTATTCGCAATGGGTTGTGGCCATCCTGGTGATCTTGTCCATCCTGATCATGTTCAATCAGGGCTCATCGATCGAACCATCACTCGGCAAGTGTATGGCGCCAGTGATCGCGCTGACATCCGCTCTCATTCTCACGGAGCTTTGGCTTGGCAGTCCTTTGCGCGAGATGGTCGGTGCATCCACAGAGCCACACAAACTGAATCGAGCGGCCGTTGCCGTTGCCATTTTGGTTCCTTTGCTCTTGTTGCCCCAGCAAAGCAGTCAACAAAAAACGGCGGTTGGGCTGGTTCTCTTAGTAGGAATTCTCGCGTGTCTTTTTTCGAAGAGCGAGTCGGCAAAGCTTGCGATTTTCTGCGGCTTGACCGTGTGGGCGATTGTCCGTTTTCTTCCAGCCCGGCAGATGGTTTTGCTGATCAGCGGTGCAATCCTGCTCAGCTTCCTGGCAGCGCCCTTTGCTGCCATTCTGTTGCACAGTATTGTCCCTCCGGATGTGTACGAAGCGTTTGGCGCCGGCGACCATTTCGTGCGCTCTGAGATATGGTGGGCCTATGTGAATCTGATTCCTCAAACGCCTCTTTTCGGGCGTGGATTCGAAGCCTCTTTCGTTACAGGAAGCCTTTACACCGGATCAGATGAAAGACTGGCCGATCTGCTTGGGTACGTTCACCCACATAACTTTGCGATCCAGATCTGGTATGAGTTGGGCTTCTTAGGGGCCCTGCTCTTCTCTGCGCTGCTGGCCGTTTTGTTCAAAACACTGCTGAAATTGCCGAACGACCATCATCCTGTGGCCTTTGGTATGGTAACGGCAGCATGGACTGTTGCCTATGTGAGTCACGGCGCCTGGCAATCCTGGTGGTGGTGCCTTCTTGGTATTGTTGCGCTGTTGCTCGTTTTTATGAGCAGATCGGCAATAGCTGAATTGGCGGATAGCACCGGCCGAGCGCACGCCCGTCTCGATCAATCGGCTTGACGCATTGAATCTGGGACTGCTGCTTCCAAGTCGGCGTTCAAGCGCCTGCTTGCCGGGCTACACCGACGACAGTCCGAAAGATGTTCCAGCTTTCTTCGAAAATGGCGAACCTGCTGGGAGAAAGTACGAACCCGGAACGCTCTCATCGTTTCTTCGAAACGACTGCCGATTGTTCCGTGCTTTCGCGGAGCGAAAGCTCTATGGCGGAGAGACAGGGATTCGAACCCTGGGTACGCTCACGCGCACAACGGTTTTCGAGACCGCCCCGTTCGACCACTCCGGCATCTCTCCGTAGAGCCTTTCGGCACACTTCGACAATGGTCCGGCCGAAGCGGCGCTATCCCTAGACGAAACGAATAACAAAACGCAAGCGCGGAATGAACGTGTCAGCTTGACATTGGTCCGCGATTTCGGCTTATAGCGCTCGAATAGTCGCGCGGGGCCGGTTCCCGCGCCTTTTTCGTCTGGACACGGCTTCTTCTTCTGTCTGTCCCAGACGTTGATCGTACCACCCTCTTGGGACTGACAAGAAGCTTTGGGCGGGTTCGCTGCATTTTCGTGCGCCTGACACCATCGCACCGAACACAAAGGACAAGACGATGTTCGCAGTCATCAAAACGGGCGGCAAACAATACAAAGTTGCCGCTGATGACGTTATCCAGATTGAGAAGCTCGGGCATGAGCCGAGCGAACAGGTTGTTTTCGACAACGTTCTGATGGTCGGCGGCGATGCCGGTGTCACCGTCGGTGCGCCCCTGGTTGATGGCGCGAGCGTTGTCGGCGAGCTGATTGAGAACAAGCGCGGTCGGAAGATCATCATCTTCAAGAAACGCCGCCGCCAGAACTCACGCCGTAAGAACGGTCACCGCCAGGAGTTCTCGGTGGTGAAGATCACCGACATTCTGACTGATGGTGCAAAACCGAAGGCGGCCAAGAAGACAGCGCCGAAGAAGACTGCTGAAAAGGCAGAAACCAAGACGGTGGATGAAGCCCCGGCCAAAAAGCCGGCGGCTAAGAAGGATGAGCCGAAGGCCGCTGCCAAGAAAGCCGCGCCGAAAAAGAGCGCCGCGAGCAAAGCACCGGCAGGTGATCAGCC
>JANQJE010000225.1 GCA_028281795.1 Cohaesibacteraceae bacterium
GCGTCAGCAAAGCCTTCGGCCAGACGCAAGCCGTTGCGGACGTCACGATGAACGTGCCGAACGGAGCGTTCGTTGTGCTGCTCGGGCCGACGGGCGCCGGCAAGACGACAATGCTGCGGCTCATTTCAGGGCTCGAAAAACCGGACGCGGGCGACATCACGATCGGTGGCCGGTCCGTTGTCGGCGACACGCCGGCGCAACGCGATGTCGCAATGGTGTTCCAGCAATACTCGCTCTATCCGCATATGACGGTGCGGGACAATCTGGCCTTTCCGTTGCGCTCGCCGATTCTCCGGACACCGGAGGACCAGATAACGGCCAAGGTTCGCGACGTGGCGGAGGTTCTGCAAATCCCGCACAAGCTGGATAACAAGGCGACCGAGCTTTCGGGCGGCGAGATGCAGCGCGTTTCGATCGGCCGGGCGCTGGTGCGCGATCCCTCGATCTATCTGATGGACGAGCCTCTCTCCTCGCTCGATGCCAAGCTGCGCGCGGACCTGCGCGTTGAACTGAAACGCATTCAGGCAAACCTCGGTGCCACGCTTCTTTATGTGACGCACGATCAGATCGAGGCCATGACCATGGCCACCCATGTCGGCGTGCTGGACGAAGGCAGACTGGTGCAGTTCGGCAGCCCGCGGGAGATTTACGAAAACCCGGTCAGTCAGTATGTCGCTGGTCGGCTTGGCCTGCCGCGGATCAATCTGCTGCCTGCCAGTCTGTTTGGTGGCGGGCCGAGCGGGGCGGCCACCATCGGCATGCGGCCAGAGCATATCGAGCAAGGTGCCGGTAAGCCGGCAAATGTTGTGCGCGTTGAGCATTTGGGTGATCAGACGCGCCTTCATCTGACGCTGGAGGGCCATGACATCATCACCCTGGCGGATGTTCACACCACACTGGAACCCGGCGACACGCTGGCCATTCAGCCGCGTAACCCCTTGTTCTTCGCTGCCGACGGCGCCCGGGTGGGCGCGCCGGCAGCCTGAGGAGAAGACGCCCAGGGAGGGCCTCATGAAACAGTTCATCAACACCAAAGAGACGCTCATTACCGAGGCCATCGATGGGCTTCTGCGCACTGCCAACGGCAAGCTGGCGCGGCTGGATGGGTATCCGCATATCAAGGTCGTCGTCCGCACCGATTGGGACAAGTCGAAGGTGGCGCTGGTGTCCGGTGGCGGTTCCGGTCATGAGCCGAGTCATGCCGGCTTTGTCGGTCAGGGTATGCTGACTGCAGCGGTGTGCGGCGATGTTTTCGCCTCACCGTCGGTGGACGCGGTGCTGGCCGGAATCCTCGCCGTGACGGGGAAAGCGGGCTGCCTTCTCATCGTGAAGAACTACACTGGCGACCGTCTGAATTTCGGGCTTGCCGCAGAGCGCGCCCGGGCGCTTGGGCTGCAGGTGCGTATGGTGGTCGTAGACGATGATGTCGCTCTGCCCGACCTGCCGCAGGCCCGCGGAGTTGCAGGTACGCTCTTCGTGCACAAGAGCGCGGGAGCTCTGGCCGACGAAGGAGCCGACCTTTATACGGTGGCCGAAGCCGCCGAGAAGGTGATCAACGGCGTTGTTTCCATCGGCATGTCGCTCGATACCTGTACGGTTCCAGGTTCGCCCAAGGAAGAGCGGATCGAGTTGGGGAAAGCAGAGCTTGGCCTTGGCATTCATGGCGAAGCGGGTATCGAACAGGTGGATTACTCCGGTGCCCGCGATGCGATGCACATGGTGGTCGAGAAGCTTGCACCGAACATCGGGCCGGGCCCGCACGTGGCGCTTCTGAACAATCTGGGCGGTGCGATGCCGCTGGAAATGTCGGTTCTGGCCGAAGAGCTTGTCCGTTCGCCCATCGGCGATCAGATCAGTTTCATGGTCGGCCCTGCACCGCTGATGACGTCCCTCGACATGCAGGGTTTCTCCGTTTCGCTGCTGCCGGTAACCGACGACAACCGGCACGCGCTTGCCACATCGGTGGCCCCATGGGCCTGGCCGGGGTGCATCGAAGTGGCCGATGTTCCCGTTGCGCCGCTGCCGGATGGTCTCACGCCGATCCAGCCGACACCGTCCGCCAACGAAGAGACGGCAGCCTTTCTCAAACGCTGCTGCACCATCCTCATCGAGGCCGAGGCCGATCTGAACACGCTGGACGCCAAGTCCGGCGATGGCGATACGGGCTCGACGCTGGCAACGGCATCGCGCGCGCTGATCGATGCCCTGGACCGCCTGCCACTCGCCGATACGACACAGCTTTACAGGGCAATCGGTCAGGAACTCAGCCAGACCATGGGCGGGTCGTCCGGCGTTCTCCTTGCCATCTTCTTTGCAGCGGCGGGCGATGCCTCCGCCAACGGCGCCAACACGGTGGGAGCCCTGAAAGCGGGCCTTGATCGCGTGCGGCAGGTAGGCGGGGCCGAACTGGGTGACCGAACGATGGTCGATGCATTGCACCCGGCTCTTGAAGCCCTGCCGCACGGTCTGGCTGCTGCTGCGCAGGCAGCGCGTCAGGGTGCCGAGGCCACCGCCAACATAACCAAAGCAAAGGCCGGACGCGCCACGTACGTTTCGGAAGACAAGCTGGCAGGGCATGTCGATCCGGGGGCAGAGGCCGTGGCCCGTCTTCTCGAACAGATTTCAGCGTCTTAAGCGCCAGGAGAATTTGTCGATGTTTCTTGGGCTCGATCTCGGCACATCCGGTCTGAAAGGGATCGTCATCGATGACGATCAGAAACTGGTCGCGTCGGCCAAGGCCGATCTGGATGTGAGCCGCCCCCATGCAGGCTGGTCGGAGCAAGACCCAAAAAGCTGGATCGAGGCGGCGGAGCGTGTGTTTGGAGAACTGGCCGACCTCACCGATCTGAGTGCCGTCAAAGGCATCGGACTTTCCGGCCAGATGCACGGTGCAACCGCCCTTGATGCGTCCGATGAGGTGCTTTGGCCGTCGATCCTCTGGAACGACACGCGGTCGTCGGTGGAAGCGGCGGCCATGGACGGCGATCCGGATTTCCGCGCCATCTCCGGCAACATCGTTTTTCCAGGATTCACAGCACCGAAGATTGAATGGTTGCGCGCGCACCAGCCTGACGTGTTTGAGAAGATCGCCAAGGTGCTCTTGCCGAAGGATTATCTGCGCCTCTGGCTGACCGGCACCTATGCATCCGATATGTCCGATGCCGCCGGAACGAGCTGGCTCGATGTCGGCGCGCGCGACTGGTCCGATACGTTGCTCGCCAAGTGCCATCTCACGCGCGATCACATGCCCGGACTGGTGGAAGGCTCGGCTGTCTCGGGAAACCTTCGCGCATCGTTGGCACAACGCTTCGGTTTTGCGTCAGACATTCCGGTGGCGGGCGGTGGCGGCGACAATGCCGCCTCGGCCATTGGTGTCGGCGTGGTCAAGGCCGGTCAGGCGTTCGTCTCTCTGGGTACGTCCGGTGTACTCTTTGCGGCCAATGACAGCTACCGGCCGGACCCGGAAACCGCAGTACACACTTTCTGCCATGCCCTACCGGGCACATGGCACCAGATGGGTGTCATTCTCGCAGCAACCGACGCACTTGCCTGGTATGCCAACCTTGTCGGCGATGAACCGGCCGCTCTGACCGGTGCGCTCGGCTCCCTGCAAGCTCCGGGCAACGCCGTGTTCCTGCCTTATCTGGGCGGTGAACGTACACCGCTCAATGATGCCGCCATTCGCGGCGCTTTCATCGGGCTGGAGCATGCCACCGACCGACAGGCCGCCACGCGCGCCGTCCTGGAAGGCGTGACCTTCGCACTCAAAGACTGCCAGGAAGCTCTCGCGGCCACCGGCACGAGCCTGGACAGCCTGACAGCCGTTGGCGGAGGCAGCGGTTCGGACTATTGGCTTTCGGCGATCGCAACAACGCTGAACTGCTCCATCGATCTGCCCGTCGCCGGCGATCTTGGCGGCGCTTTCGGCGCGGCGCGGCTCGGTATGATGGCAGCGACAGGCGGCGGTGCTGAAATCGCTATGCCGCCCGCGATGGAACGGTCTATTGAACCTGACACAAGCAAGGCCGCGGCCTTTGAAGACGGCTATGCGCGCTATGTGAAAACGCGCGAGGCAATTGGAGGACTTTAATGAGCAGTTTTTTCGATGGCATCCCAGCAGTACGCTACGCCGGGCCGGACAGCGGGGAAACGTTCGTTTACCGGCATTACAATCCTGATGAGGTCGTGCTTGGCAAACGTTTGGAAGACCATCTTCGCTTTGCGATTGCCTATTGGCATTCCTTCGCCTGGCCCGGCGGTGACCCGTTCGGCGGACAGACGTTTGAACGCCCGTGGTTTGGCGATACGATGGATCATGCGCGGCTGAAGGCTGACGTCGCCTTCGAGATGTTCGGCCTGCTTGGCGTGCCGTACTTTTGCTTCCATGACGCCGATGTGCGGCCCGAGGGCGAAAGCTTTGCAGAAAACCAGCGCAATCTCGACGCGATGGTCGATTACTTTGCCGGTAAGATGGAACAGACCGGCACCAAGCTGCTTTGGGGCACGGCAAACCTCTTCTCGCACCGCCGTTTCATGGCCGGTGCGGCCACCAATCCGGACCCGGACGTGTTTGCATGGTCGGCGGCGACCATCAAGAGCTGTATGGATGCGACCCACAAGCTCGGCGGTGAAAACTACGTTCTCTGGGGTGGCCGTGAGGGTTATGAAACACTGCTCAATACCGACCTTTCCCGCGAGAGCGAGCAGGCCGGGCGGATGCTGGCCAAGGTCGTCGACTACAAGCACAGGATCGGCTTCAAGGGTACGATCCTGATCGAACCCAAACCGCAGGAACCCACCAAACATCAATACGATTATGACGTCGCTACGGTGTATGGCTTCCTGAAACGGTTCGGCCTTGAGAACGAGGTCAAGGTCAACATCGAGCAGGGCCATGCCATCCTGGCCGGACATTCGTTCGAACACGAGCTGGCGCTGGCTGCGAGCCTTGGTATTTTCGGCTCCATCGATATGAACCGCAACGATTACCAGTCCGGCTGGGATACCGATCAGTTCCCCAACTCGGTGCCTGAAATCGCACTGGCCTATTATGAAGTGCTGAAAGCGGGCGGCTTCACCACCGGCGGCACCAATTTCGATGCCAAGCTGCGACGCCAGTCACTCGACCCGGAAGACCTTATCCTCGGCCATGCGGGTGCAATGGATGTCTGTGCACGCGGACTGAAAGCCGCCGCTGCCATGCTGGAAGACGGCACCCTGGAAGAGATGCGCCAGACCCGCTACGCCAAATGGGACAGCCCGGAGGCGAAGACCATGCTGGCTTCGGATGATCTTGCAACGATCCATGCCCGCGTCGAAGCCAGTGACCTGCGTCCTTCACCGGTGTCTGGAAAGCAGGAACGTCTGGAAAACCTGGTCAACCGTTTCGTCTAGAGCATATCTTGGTTAGATTGAATCGTTTGAGCGCCGGAGTTTTTCGGTTCGGCAAGGAGCGTGAAGCGACGCGGTGCGGGTACCGTTAGCTTCGCGCGACGCTGTCCGGGGCGGAAAAGGCCAAGCTCAGACGATTGCGATATATGGTTCTGTATCAGCGTGGAACGACCTGCGGCTTGGCGATCTTTTGCGCACCCACGTCGTCAAAATCCTCCCGCGATGCACTGCATCGCGCTGCGGTCTTTTCCTTGTGGGACACACAAAACCTCATCCATCAAATCGCTTCAATCTAACCAAGACATGCTCTAAACACGACGGTTGTGGAAGGCGGCATCAAGCCGCCTTCTTTGTCTCGGCCATGTCCTGATCGTCAAAGCCCTGACCGATCAGTTCCAGCGGATCGGCAATCGGCTCGGCGAATTCCAGACCGATGCCATCATCGGCAAAACGACGGATCGTGCCGATCATCGTACGCCCGTTGGCAAGCTCGATGTTGATCTGCTCGCCGACCTTTGCATCCATGTTATCGACCAGGTCGATTTTGGCGCCGGAAGAACTGGCGTCCAGGATGGTGGAGCGGCGGCGACGGCCATCCGAGTTGATGATAACAACTTCAGACATTTTCATGCGAAGCGCCCCGCGCCGATCTTCGACATCCTGGGTGACCTGCTCCAGAAACGTCTCCACATGCGACACCAGATTGCTGGATGTTCCCGTCAGAACGTCGGCGGTCTCGTTGACCGTTTTGGCCTCCGAATTCGTCTCCTCGATGGAATGGCTCACCGAGGCTACATTCTGAGCTGCCGTTTCGGTGCCGTTCGAGGCTGCGCCAACGGAGTTGGCAATCTCCTTGGTGGCGACTTCCTGTTCCTCAACTGCGCCGGCGATGGCGGTTGTAAGCTCGCGGATTTCGTTCACCGATGTGGTGATAGCGGTGATGGAGTCGACCGTTCCAGTCGTTGAGGTCTGTATACCGGCGATCTGCTGGCCGATTTCCTCTGTTGCCTTGGCGGTCTGCGTCGCCAAGTCCTTCACCTCCGATGCGACGACGGCGAATCCACGACCGGCCTGGCCCGCGCGGGCGGCTTCAATGGTCGCGTTGAGCGCCAACAAGTTGGTCTGCTCGGCAATGTCGCTGATCAGATTGATCACAGCCCCAATGCGTTCGGCTGCCTGGGACAACTGGCGAACCTCGGTGTTCGTCGCCTCTGCCCGTTCTGAGGCTGCGTCCATCAGCGAGCTCACACGGTTTGTCTGACCGGCAATCTCCCGGATCGAAGCGCTGAGTTCCTCGGTGGCGGCCGCAACGGTCTGGACGTTGGACGACGCTTCGTTGGACGCCGTATGCGCTACCTGAGCTTCACCGCTGGCCGTTTGCGCCATACCCAGAAGACGCTCGGCGACACCGCGCATCTTGTCGGTGTTGTCGGCCACCTCACCTGTCGACGTCTCGATCTCGTCCCGGAAGCTGGAAACAATCCTTTGGATATGGGACTGCCGGGCCAGTTCCATGTCACGGTCTTTTTGCGCTGCAGCCTCAAGGGCCAAACGGTCAATGGCATTTTCCCGGAAGACTTCCACGGCGCGCGCCATTTCACCGACTTCATCACCACGCTCCACCGCGTCCACTTCAACGTCCGTGTTGTTGGCGGCAAGCTCTCGCATCGCGTCTGCGAGACGACGTATGGGAGGTGCAATGGACCTGGCCACGAAATAGGACACGATGGATGTCAACGCGATAAGTCCGACGAGCATCGCGACAAGCGCCCAAAACTCCGCCTGTGCCGAAGCAGCCGTGCTGCCGGCCATCTCGCCGATGCGTGCGATCACGCGATCCTCGATCTGCTTGAGCGCATCGATACGGCTTGTGCTTGTTTCAAACCACTGCGGACCGGTGACCTGGGAAACGCTACCTCCGAAAGGATTGGCCGCAGCCAAAGCCCGCAGGTTTTCCACGTCCGCACCAATGGTGCTGGCCATCTGCTGTTCAAAGAAAGCAACATCATCGGGGTGGCCATACTGACGGAACTGCTCAAAGAACAGGTCCTGCATGGCGCCAAGGCGGACGAATTCACTGTAAACAGGCTGCGTGAACGCGCCTGCGCCAAAGCCCGCAGCCCCCATAGCACGCTCGATACCGGCACGTTCCTTGCCCTCAAGAAGGCTGACATAAGCGAGCACGGGCCGAAGCATCACGCCATCGTCAATGACTGTCGTTACGCTTTCCAGGACTTTCAAGAGATCCGTGATCAACGGCGTGTAATAGCCTGCCAGCTCACTGACACTTGTCGACAGGGAGTCGATCCCTGCGCGGCGGCTGCGAAGCTGTGCGAGCGCGGTTTGCGCATTCGACAGCGGCCTGTTGATCGCCTCGCTGCTCAGGCGCCCATCCAGTTGGGCAAAGGCTGTCTCAAAGGTTGCAAGCTGGCTATCCGTCAGCGCGCGTTGCCCATTGATCGCGTTGGCAAAGGCTTCGCCACCCGAACTGACGAACCCGGCTGACAGGCCCCGTTCGCTTTGCAACTCATGGATCAGATCGGATACCGCAGGTGCAAGATCCGCAACACTCTCCACGTAATTGGCGCTTGCAATGTACTTGCGTTCTTCTATCAGCTTGAGAGCCCCAAGCGTTATCAAAGCCAGCATCGGAACCAGACATAAGATCAGAATCCGTACGTAGATCGTGACGTTCAACACCATACGCGCCATAACTGCCTCTCCTTAACGACAAGAGCTGACAGTTTGCGGAAAGCCATTAAAAGTCCGCTACGCGCTAGAGTTTCTAATGTGTTAATCTGTATTTTTCAGTCTTTTACAGTAGATATATCGCTTTTTTGCATAATACTATTTTATTTTATCCGTGACGGACAAAATTCATTGATGATTTAACGTTCGTCAAACAAGCCTGTTGGGCACGAACACACAGGATCAAGTGACCGCATCCTGATATTGCGGGCCACTCCATCAGCGACCTATTCGGCTGCGGCTGCAGCATCCATGGCCGTTCCGTACTTTGGCAGGTCGGCATGGGTCTTGCCATGCGCTGCCATCAGCGTGTCGCGTACGAAGGCGATATGCGCTGTCTCTTCGATGATCTCCGCCAGGTATTGGGCGGCCATCAGCGTTTTGCCGACACCAATGGTGCCATGGTTGGCCAAAACGGCCGCGCGGACCGACGTGTCGCGGAACACCGGCGAAATCTCAACATCGGTTTGCGGACCCCCGTTGGCCGACAGCGGGATCAGCGGCATGCGGCCAATTTTCTCGATGGTCTGCACCGTAAGGCAGGGTATCTCCATGCCTGCCGATGCGTACCCCGTTGCCCACGGGCTGTGGCAGTGCACGATGGCGTTGATGTCAGGCCGGATGCGGTAGAGGTCCGCGTGGAAATCCAGATCCTTGGATGGCTTGAAGGGCGAAGGATCGAGATGGCCATCCAGATGGGCCACCTGCAGGTTGTCACGGGTGCACTCGGCAAATCCGACACCGGAGGGCTTGATGACGATGGCCTCTGCAGAAGCGAGGCGCACCGACAGGTTGCCACCCGCATTGGTCTGCAGGCCACGATCAAAACAGCGCCTTGCGGTCGCGATCAACGCATCCTTCTTGGCTTCCAGTTCACAAGGGTCAGGCGCTTGCCGAGACATTGCTTGCTCCTTCACGGGCGATAAGGTGAGGACGCAAAGCATCCATGATGGCTGAGACGGTAAGAGGGTCGTTGATGTGGCTGGCGATCGTGCGCAAATCCACCTTAGGGGAGAGCCCCGCTCTGGCCGTTTCCAGAAAAACCTCCCGCAGGCCCGGTGCTTCCAGAGCACAGCCCGGCGCATCCTGATGAGAAAAGCCCCCCATGGGCACAATCAGGCTCACCGGTGCGGTGGATGCGTTGAGCACCTCGACCAGCTTCCCGGCGACAAGCGCCATCTCCTCCTCACTGACCTGCACATGCGTAAACAAAGGCGTGTGCGCATAGTGCGAGCGAGCGAGATAGGCCTCGGGAACCAATGACAGTTCACCCAGACCGATGAAATTGAGGCCGCCGGGCAGAACGATTTGGGGGACGCCATAGTCGCGCGCTGCGGTCAATCGATCCGGCATGTCGACATGCGCACCTGCGATATGAATCCGCGTGAGTTCATGGGTCGTCATATCGACAACAGTGTGAAAGGTGCCGCATCGGGCAAAGCGGGCATAGGCGGCACCGCCAAACCCATTGGCGTGAAAGACAGTCGCCTCCTCGCCTTCGGCTTCAAGCGCCTTCACCAGACCGTCCGCGGCCTTGCCGGTGGCTCCCAGCGCGGTGATGCCGACTGAGGGATGCTCAGAGACATGCGGGCGCGTTGTCGATGCCTTGCAGAGACCGGCGAGCATCGCCGCGGACGTGTCGAGCACCTGACGCAGTGAGGCATTGAGACCGCAGATATCGGCAAGGGTCGGTACAATGACGATGGCATTGTCGGCGACTGCATAACGCGGATCGAAGGGCAATGTCGTGATCAGCATCTTGGGAAAGGCGAAGGGCATGGCCCGCATCACCTGAAGCGCGATCTCGCCGCCTGTGCCACCTCCGATGGCAACGGCCGCGCTTGCACCTCCCTCGATGGCTTGCTGTGCCAGGCTGGAGGCCTTTTGCGCCACCGCGGCCATGGACTCCAGCTTGCGCGCGCCATGCCAGACCTCTCCTCCAGCGTTCAGAGAGAGGTCGAGGATGTGACACTGCACATCGTTGCGCGCCATCGCCTCCTGAAAAAAGGCGATCGCCTCGCTCTTCGTTTCCACCGTCGCAAGGACAAGGACCGAACGGGTCATGCCGAGATCACTTCCCTTAACCCTTCACAGCGCCTGCTGTCATACCGGTGATGATCTGACGGGATGCAAAGAATGTGAAGAGGATCGGCGGGATAGCCAGCAACATACCGGTTGCCATGATGACACCCCAGTCGATGTTGTACTCGGTGATCGAGTTCACAATCGTCACCGGAACCGTGCGCGAGTTGCGATCCGACAGGGCGTTGGCCAGCAGGAACTCGTTCCATGCAACGCGGAACGTGAAGATTGCGGCGGCTGCAAGACCGGGCTTGATCAGCGGCAGAACAACCAGAAAGAAAACGCGGAACGGCCCTGCCCCATCGATCCGGGCAGCCTCTTCCAGCTGGATCGGCACCTGGACGATGAAGCTCTGTAAAATCCAGATCACGAAGGGCAGGTTCATGGCGACATAGACGAGGATGATGCCCGAACGCGTGCCGTCCAGACCGAACTGTTCGTTCCAGATGCCGAAGACAGGGACGAGAAGAACGGCGGGTGGAACCATGCGCATGATCAGTGTGGTGAAGCTGGCGGCATCACGGCCCATGAACCTAAAGCGCACGATGGAGTAAGCCGCCATGCAACCCAGCACGAGAGTCAAAGCCGTAGAAACCAGCGAGATGATCAACGAGTTGACAAGGGCGCGGCCAAAGGTCGGGTCGCAGCGGCGCAGATGCTCCGGCTCGTACCAGAGAAACTCACACAGCGCCGTCTCATAGTTCTGCAGCGTCGGCATGAACAGCAGGCCGGCCGTCGGCGAAGTGATGTCCACGTTGAGTTTGAATGAATTGGCCAGCATCAAAACGATGGGACCGGCCGACATCACCACCAGACAGATCAAAAGAACGTAGAAGGCCGGGTTTGTGCGCGTTTCGTCGTGCTGTGAGATGCGTGACATCGGTTAAACCGCCTCTTCTTCGGCCTGGGCGGCCTTGGCAGCGATGGCCCGCAAACGCGCTGCTCGCGCTTCGGACAGTTTGGTGTAGACGAACATGATCGCGGTGATGAGCATGAGGAGAATGAGCAGGTAGTTCGACATCGCGGCCGCCTCGCCGAGCTGCCGAAACTCCGAAGCCGTTCTTGAAATACGAAGCGCCAGGATTTCGGTCGACAGGCCCGGCCCGCCATTGGTCATCACCAGGATCACCTCAAGAACCTTGAAGGCGTCGATCAGGCGCAACAGGCAGGTGACGATGAGCACCGGCATCATCAGGGGCAATTTGATGTAGACGATCTGCTGCCAGCCGGTCGCCCCGTCGACCCGGGCAGCTTCCAGCGCAGACTGCGGCAGCGACTGCAAGGCAGCCAATGCCAGAATGAAGATGAAGGGTGTCCATTGCCAGATGTCGGCAATGACGACGGATGCGAACGCCCAGGTGCTGTCGCCCAGAAACGGGATGGTGCCAAAGCCCAGATCGTTCAGCCACCGGTTAAACACACCGACCTGCGGATGGTACATGTAGCGCCACATCAAGCCGACCACGATGGGGGCGATCATCATCGGCAGAATGAAGATGGTGCGCAGGGCGGCCATGCCGCGCAGCTGGCGGTCCAGAAGCAGCGCGAGGCCGACGCCGATCACCATTTCAATGGACACAACCAGACCTGCGAAGCGAATGGTGACCCAGAAACTCTCCCAGAAGCTGTCGGAGTTCCAGAGATTCACATAATTCCGTAAGCCGATGAAATCGGCCTCACCGATCCGCTGCGAGGGGTTCCAATCGAGGAAGCTCGCATAGACCATGTAGCCAATCGGGTAGAGCAGCGCGATCACCATCACCGCGGCGGCGGGCGCCAGAAACATGTAAGGTGTGAGTCTGTTGATCGACTGGATGTTCATGGTGACGGGCTACGCCTTTGCGGCAAAAGGGCCAGGCAGAAAAAGAGGGTATAGAGCGACGGGCCTGCGGTCAGGCCCGTCGCCATGCTGTGCTGGCTATTCCTGCCAGGTGTAGTAGCCGGCCTCTTCCATGATGGCGCGGGACCGCTCGGCCACACCGTCCAGACCTTCCTGGATGTCCAGGCCTTCGGTCAGGATCTGCGACAAGGTGGTGCCGAGGTCGGCGTTGATCTCACCCCAGGTCGGAATGATCGGACGCCAGTCCGGATCGGCAAAGCGCAGCGCTTCGCCAAACGTGGCCGAATAGGGGAAGCGCTCGTTGAGTTCCGGATCCTGATAGGTCGAGAAACGCGACGGGTTACCGCCTTCGAGTGCGATCAGCCGGTCAATGCGCGGCGATGTCAGCCACTGCATCAAAAGAAAGGCGGCTTCCGCGTTCTGCGCGTTGCGCGGAATGGCCAGGCCGAAACCACCGGTCTGCGAGGCGCGCTCGACACCCATAGGATGCATCGCCCAACCGACATTACCGGCCACCGTGCTGCGCGAAGGATCCTCGAACCCTGCCGCAAAGGCAATGGAATCCAGGAACATGGCATACTGGCCCTGCGAGAAAGCGGCTGCCGCTTCAGACGGACCAAAGGTCGTCGACCCTTCAATGCCGCAATCGACGATGGTTTTCAACGCTTCAGCCGCTTCAACGCCTTGTGCATTGTTGACGATGGGCTGCCAGCTATCGTCGAAGATGCCGCCGCCAAGGGGATTGAGGTGCAGCAGATAAGCATGGCTTGCCTGGTGACCGGACGCGGCACGGCTGGCAAGGCCGCCCATGCCGGGCTCAAGCTCGGGGATGAGACAGGCAAGTTCCAGGAGTTCCTCATAGGTTTCGGGAACCTCAAGACCGTGTTCCTCGAAGATATCGGTGCGATAGCCGAGAACCGAAGTCTCCGATCCGAAGGGGATACCGAACAGCGAGCCGGTCGGACCGGGCAGATAGCCCTTGGTGCCACCGGCAACCCCGATGTTCTGGACATAGCCGTCGATGAGATCATCGGCGTTGTAGTTCGGGTCGGCCAGCGCCGGGTCCATGAAGAAGCGGGCCAGATTGTGCAACTGGTCGGCAAACACGTAGTCGGCCTTGGAGAACACGACATAGGCGATGAGATCGTAATCGCCCTCGTCCTGCGTCAATTCCAGCGTCTGGCGTTCGCGCATCCGCAGATACTGCAACTGGTCGACTTCCACTTCGATGCCGGTTTCTTCGGTGAACAGCGGCAAAACGCGCATCGCTGCATCATAATGCGGGTGGGCCGGGAAATTCACGACCAGAGTCACGTCCTGATACGGCTCGTAGGGGCTGGTGTGGTTGTCGGCCAGAGCGGGTGCACCCGTCATGGCTGTGGAGACAAGCGCTGCCAGCGCAAGGGCTTTTGTCAGTTTCATCATTATCCTCCCAGGATGGTTTGTTGGTCTTGCGACCGGTTGTCAGCGGCGCTCAAAGCGCCGCTTCCGTCTTCGGATCGAAGAGATGCAACTCTTCGTTGTCGATCACGAATGAGCGCGATGATCCGGTCGGGATCGGCGCAAGTGTCGACACTTCGATCTGGATGGGCTGCCCGCCAAGTTCGGACATGAGCACGGATTGCGCTCCGACATATTCGGACAACACGATGGGCAGGTTGAGGGCGTCCGGTCCGGTCCCTTCGCTGAAAGCGGAAGGGCGCACGCCCAGTTGCACAGCGCGCCCGGCATCTTTCGGCAGACGCTGGGAGCGCTCAGGGGGGAGAGCAATTCGAAACCCCGATCCGCTGACGAAGAACCGGTCAGCTTCCTGGGTCAGTTCGGCGTCGAGGAAGTTCATGGTGGGTGAGCCGATAAAGCCGGCAACAAACCGGTTGGCCGGCGTGCGGTATAGCTCTTCAGGCGTTCCGGCCTGCATGATTTCGCCGCCGCGCATGACCACGATCTTATCGCCCAGCGTCATCGCCTCGATCTGATCGTGCGTCACATAGATCATGTTCTTCTGAATGCGGTTGCTCATCAAAGCCAGTTCGGCGCGCATCTGTCCGCGCAGCTTGGCGTCGAGGTTGGACAGTGGCTCATCGAACAGGAAGGTGCTGGCATCGCGTACCAGGGCCCGCCCCATGGCGACGCGCTGACGCTGACCGCCGGACAGTTCGCCGGGCTTGCGATCAAGATGATCCTGCAGACCGAGGGTCGCCGCGACCTCTTTCACCCGGCTTTCGATTTCCGCTTTCGGGTAGCGTGCCAGCCGCAGAGCAAACGACATGTTTCTGGCAACGTTCATATGCGGGTAGAGCGCATAGTCCTGAAACACCATCGCAAGATCGCGATCTTTCGGGTCGAGCCGGGTCACATCGCGCTCTCCGATCCTGATCGCGCCATCGGTCACCGACTCCAGCCCTGCGATCATCCGCAAGGTGGTCGACTTGCCACACCCCGACGGGCCGACAAGCACGGTGAACTCGCCATCTTTCATGGTCAGGTTCAGGTCTTCGATCACCGTAAGAGACCCATAGTCCTTACGCAGATTTTCCAGCCGGATTTCGGGCATTTCAGCTCTTCATTTTCTCCCAGTTCCATCAGGAACACATATTTTGTATACAATATCAACCCTTGAGATACAAAACTGTCGCCGGATTGTCATAGACGCACGTATCGACTAGGCTTTTTGCACACAAAGGAGATGCAGGAATGAGTCTGGCCACGCCGAAGAGCCGTATCAGCGTCGCACAAAAGATCGAGACGGCACTGCTTGATGAAATCGCCGCCGGTATGATCGGCCCTGGAGAAAGACTGGACGAAACCAGACTGGCCGAGCGGTTCGGTGCCTCGCGCACACCGGTCCGTGAGGCGCTGGGGCGCC
>JANQJE010000226.1 GCA_028281795.1 Cohaesibacteraceae bacterium
GCTCGCCCGTCAGTTCCACATGGAAAATGGCGAGCCGTTGCGCGCAAAGGTCATCGCACGGTGGCAGAGCTATCATGGCAACACGCTGGGAGCCCTTTCAGCCGGCGGTAACCGCTGGCGGCGCGCGCAGTTTGAGCCGATGCTGTCCCCGGCCATGCATCATGTTTCGGAGTGCAATGCCTATCGCGGCAAGCAGGTCGGTGAGACGGACGAGGCGTATGCCGACCGTTTGGCGGAAGAGTTAGATGACAGGATCGAAGAATTGGGGCCGCGAACCGTTGCGGCCTTCATTGCCGAGCCGGTTGTCGGCGCAACGATGGGGGCTATTCCACCGGTGGATGGCTATTTCCGCAAGATGAAAACGGTGTGCGACAAGCACGGCGTTCTGATGATCCTGGACGAAGTGATGTGCGGCATGGGGCGTACCGGAACCCTGTTTGCCTGCGAGCAGGACGGCGTGGAGCCGGATATGATTGCCATCGCCAAGGGGCTTGGAGCGGGTGTGCAACCGATCGGTGCGCTGATGGTCTCCGATCGCATCTATCAGGCGATCGAAAACGGGACGGGCTTTTTCCAGCATGGTCATACTTATCTTGGCCACCCTATGGCCTGTGCCGTCGGCAATGCGGTTCTTGATCGCCTGATCGACGATCGGGTTCTTGATCGTGTGACACCAACCGGCGGGAAGCTACGGGAAGCCCTGAACGCACGCTTTGGCAACCATCCACATATCGGCGACATACGCGGAAGAGGACTGTTCCTCGGTCTGGAACTAGTGGCTGATCGCGGCACCAAAGAGCCGTTCGACCCGTCGCTCGGACTGGCGGCTTTGATCAAGAAACGCGCCATGGCGGAAGGGCTGATGTGTTACCCTATGGGCGGCACGATTGATGGACAGCGTGGCGATCACGTTCTGCTGGCACCGCCCTTCATCATCGATGATGAACACATCGGCATGATCGTGGACCGTCTGGAAACGGCAATGACAGCAAGCCTGCCAAACTGATCCATGCATCAGGCTGCGCGCGAGCCCTTCGTGATCATGGTTGCGCCGAACGGGGCCCGCCGTACCAAAGCCGATCATCCGGCATTGCCGATAACGCAGGCCGAGATCGTTGATGCCGTTGCCGATGCGCATGCGGCTGGTGCCCACGCCGCCCATGTGCATGTGCGCGACGAGAACGGCCAGCATGTGCTGGATGCCGATCGCTATCTGCGCCTCACCGAAGCTTTGCGAGCCCGCTGCGGCAATGACCTGATTATCCAGATCACAACTGAAGCTTTGGGGCGCTACACGCCGACTGAACAACGGGCACTCGTCGACGCTGTGAGACCCGAAGCGGTGTCGATTGCAATGCGCGAGCTGTTTGCCGATGCCGATGATGAGCAGGCCAACGCGGATTTTCTGGCGTGGGCGGCGTCGGAACAGATTGCGATCCAGTGGATCATCTACGCGCCCGATGACCTTGATCGACTTGCTGAGCGGATTGATGCGCGAACTATGCCAGAAGCAGACGCGCTGTTGTTCGTTCTTGGACGCTATACGGCGGGGCAGCAAAGCAACCCGGTCGACATCGTTCCGTTCCTGGAAGCACGTAAACGGCATCCCTGCTTGCAGAACAGGCCCTGGAGCGTCTGCGCCTTCGGGGCTGATGAAACCGACTGCCTCGTCGCTGCGATGACATTGGATGGCGATGCCCGCATCGGCTTTGAAAACAATCTGCTGCATGCCGATGGTTCAGTTGCGGCCGACAATGCCGAGCGTGTTGCGGCTCTTACACGCACTGTAGAGAAACTGGGATTCGAACCTGCAACACCGGCAGAGGCACGCAAGCGCCTCAACGTGCGGCGGCCATAGGCCAAAGAACGGGCAGCAGCGCAGCATTGCCCCTACTGTACGCAGGAGCGGACCGTGCTAGTCAGAAGCGCAAACATCACTCCCCTCGTCGGAATACGCCCATGACCACCACTTCTCGTCCGATCAAGCGCCTGATGGCGGCCAACCGCTCCGAGATCGCGATCCGTATCTTTCGCGCCGCCAATGAGCTGGGTTTGGAGACGGTTGCCGTCTATGCCGAGGAAGACAAGCTGGCGTTGCACCGGTTCAAAGCCGATGAGGCCTATCTGATCGGACGCGGTCCCCATCGCGAAGAGCCGCTGGGTCCCATCGACGCCTATCTGTCGATTGATGAGATCATCCGCGTCGCCAAGGAGACCGAAGTTGACGCGATCCATCCGGGCTACGGGTTTCTTTCCGAGAGCCCGGAATTTGCCGATGCCTGTGAGGCAGCGGGGATCATCTTTGTTGGTCCGACGTCCGACACCATGCGCCGACTGGGCAACAAGGTTGCCGCGCGCAACCTGGCAATCGAGGCGGGCGTGCCGGTCATGCCGGCCACCGACCCGCTACCGGACGACATGGATGAAGTCGCCAGCCTCGCCGAAGAGATCGGCTATCCGGTGATGCTGAAGGCCTCATGGGGTGGTGGTGGGCGCGGCATGCGCGTCATCCGCACGCCCGATGATCTGGTCCGCGAGGTTCCCATTGCCAAAAAGGAGGCTCGCTCGGCCTTCGGCAAGGATGAAATTTATCTTGAGAAGCTGGTCGAACGCGCCCGCCATGTCGAGGTGCAGATCCTTGGCGATGCTCACGGTCATCTGGTGCATCTTTTCGAGCGCGACTGCACCGTCCAGCGGCGACATCAGAAAATCATCGAACGCGCGCCAGCGCCCTACCTTGACGAAAATCAGCGCATGACGCTCGCCAATCACGCCAAGGCCATCGGCAATGCGGTGGGCTATCGCGGTGCAGGCACGGTTGAGTTCCTGATGGATGCCGACACAGGGGCCTTCTACTTCATCGAGGTGAACCCGCGCGTCCAAGTCGAGCATACAGTGACCGAAGAGGTCACGGGCATCGACATCGTGAAAGCTCAGATTCACATCGCTGAAGGACTGACCATCGGTGATCCCAAGTCCGGTGTACCCGAGCAGGACCAGATCACGCTTTACGGTCACGCCATGCAGTGCCGCATCACCACAGAAGACCCCGATCAGAAATTCATCCCGGACTATGGCCGCATCACCGCCTATCGCGGCGCAACAGGTTTCGGTATCCGGCTGGACGGCGGCACGGCCTATTCTGGCGCCGTCATCACCCGCTTCTACGATCCGCTGCTTGAAAAGGTGACGGCCTGGGCGCCGATACCCGAAGAGACCCGCAAACGCATGGACCGCGCCTTGCGCGAGTTCCGCATCCGCGGTGTTGCGACCAACCTCACCTTTCTGGAAAACGTCATCGGTCACCCGAGCTTCATCGATGGCAGCTACACGACGCGCTTCGTGGATGAAACGCCGGAACTCTTTGAAGCGGTCAAGCGTCAGGACCGTGCCACCAAGCTTCTGACCTACATTGCCGACGTAACCGTCAACGGTCACCCCGAAACGAAAGGCCGGCCATTGCCGCCGGCCGATGCAGCTCTACCGGCCCTGCCGATCTACGCCAGCGATCCAAAACCCGGCACCAAGCAGATACTGGACGAACGCGGGCCTGAAGGCTTTGCCCAATGGATGAAGGACCAGACACGCGTCCTTGTCACCGACACGACCATGCGTGACGGTCACCAGAGCCTGCTTGCCACCCGCATGCGCTCGTTCGACCTTGTTGCATTGGCACCGGTTTATGCTCGCGCTCTTCCCGAACTCCTGTCTCTGGAATGCTGGGGTGGCGCGACGTTCGACGTTGCCATGCGCTTCCTCACCGAAGATCCATGGGAGCGTCTGGCCGACATTCGTGAAGGTGCCCCCAACATTCTCACCCAGATGCTGCTGCGCGGCTCCAACGGGGTTGGATACACCAACTATCCCGACAATGTTGTGCGGCAGTTCGTGTTTGAAGCAGCAAACGGCGGCATGGACCTGTTCCGCGTTTTCGATTGCCTGAACTGGGTGGAGAATATGCGCGTGTCGATGGAGGCGGTGCGCGAAGCCGGGAAGCTGTGCGAAGGCGCGCTGTGCTACACAGGCGACATTCATGATCCCAGCCGTGCCAAATACTCGCTGGCCTACTATGTCGATCTGGCCAAGCAGCTTGAAGAAGCGGGTGCCCACATCATCGGCATCAAGGATATGGCAGGCTTATTAAAGCCGGCCGCTGCAACGGAGTTGATCAAAGCGCTGAAAGACGCCACCGATCTTCCGCTGCATCTGCACACGCACGATACGTCGGGTATCGCCGGTGCAACGCTTCTCGCTGCCGTCGATGCCGGTGTGGATGCCGTGGACGCGGCGATGGATGCGATGGCGGGCATGACGTCCCAGCCGGCGCTCGGTTCTGTCGTGGCGGCATTGGAAGGCTCGCAACGCGCGACCGGACTCGGTGCGGAAGCCATCCGCAAGGTGTCGTTCGCATGGGAGGACATCCGCCGCCAATACACACCGTTCGAGAGCGATCTGAAGGCTCCGGCCTCGGAAGTCTATCTGCATGAGATGCCAGGCGGTCAGTTCACCAACCTGAAGGAGCAGGCCCGTTCGCTCGGCCTGGCCAACCGCTGGCATGAGGTTGCCAAGACCTATGCCGAGGTCAACCAGATGTTTGGCGACATCGTAAAGGTCACGCCGTCCTCCAAGGTGGTCGGAGACATGGCGCTGATGATGGTCAGCCAGGGTATCACGGCGGATGAGGTCATGGACCCGGACAAGGACATCGCTTTCCCTGAAAGCGTGGTGTCCATGATGCGCGGTGATCTGGGCCAGCCTCCGGGCGGATGGCCTGAGGTCATTCAGGCGAAGGTTCTCAAGGGCGACACGCCCTACACCGAACGCCCCGGCGCGCGCCTCGCCCCCGCTGATCTGGATGCCGAGCGAGGCGATATTGCCGGAACGCTGGAACGCGAAGTCTCCGATCAGGAACTCGCCTCCTATCTCATGTACCCGAAAGTCTTCACCGAGTTTGCCCGGGTGGCTGAAACCTATGGCCCGGTCGGCGTGCTGCCGACACCTGTCTATTTCTACGGGCTGGACCCCGAAGACGAGATCGCCATCGAACTGGAAAAGGGAAAGACGCTGATTGTCCGCTGCCTTGGCCGTTCGGAGGCCGATGAGACCGGCATGGTCCGTGTCTTTTTTGAACTCAACGGCCAGCCCCGCACCATCAAAGTGCCCGACCGCAGCCATGGCGCGACCGGTGCAGGCCAGCGGCGCAAGGCAGATCCCGACGATGACAGCCACATCGCCGCACCTGTGCCGGGCGTCATCTCGACAGTGTCGGTCAGGGCGGGCGATTCCGTGAAAGCCGGTGATCCGCTTCTCGTTGTTGAGGCGATGAAGATGGAAACGGTGATCCATGCCGACCGCGATG
>JANQJE010000235.1 GCA_028281795.1 Cohaesibacteraceae bacterium
GCGGTCCGCTCCGGCATGGACACAACGGCAGCTTCCGGTGCTTGCGGCAGTATCTGGCGCGGCGCGGCTTGGTCAAAGTCTGGTACTGGCGGGATACCCGTCCGCGTCGGTTCGCTGGTATCAACCTCACCAATAGAATTGGTGATGATGGGAACAGAGCCTGTTCTCGACGCATCGGTTGCAAGGGTTGGGAGCAGCATTGCCGCGCCCAGTCCAGCAAGCGAAGCACCAGCAATGGTTACCCTCAAGGGCGTTCTGTTATGGCGGATACGCACGTTACAACCTCCGATACCATGTGAACTGCATGATGCAGGGTTTTGGTGAACAGCGCGTTAAGGCAAGGTCTGTGTTTGCTGATACTCTTCGAAAATCCTTTATTTTCAAACAACTAGATGTCTAACAGTTCGTTGACGGATTTCTATGACGTCGACGTCATCAGAAGTATGAATGCAAATAAACACAATCTGCTGCTATTCGAAAACCGGCGCTTAACGGCTCTGACCTAAGTTGTGCGTGTTCCGGGCACTTGCGCATCGGATCGGATCAGAAAAACACAGTGTGTATGGAGTCTGGATATGAAAAAGGTTCTTGCTCGTTTCGTTAAAGACGAGTCTGGCGCTACGGCAATCGAATATGGCTTGATCGCCGCTGGCATTGCGGTGGCCATTATCGTGGCAGTCAATCAGGTCGGTACTGACCTTGGCGGTCTGTTTGGCCGTATCTCCGGCCGGCTGACAGCAGCCGCCCCGGCTACTTAAGTTATCAGTTCCTTAAATAGAATATGTAAACGACAGTGCGTTAATATGTAACGTGCTGTCGTTTCTTTATTGAAATTCAAGGCCACGAAATGTTTGAATTTCTCATTTTAGTTCTTTTTCCGGGATTCGTAATATTAGCCGCGACAATGGACATGTTTACCATGACCATTCCGAACAGACTTTGCCTGGCTCTTGTTGCCGCTTTTTTTCTTGCCGTGCCCTTTGCAGATATGGCCCCGATGATGGTGGGTGTGCATGTTTTGACGGCCGCTGGCACTCTCGTCCTCACTTTTATCCTGTTCGCAAGCGGCGTGTTTGGCGGCGGCGATGCTAAGCTGACTGCAGCGATCATGCTTTGGCTCGGACCATCGCTTGCACTCGACTTCGCCATCCTAACGGCATTGTTTGGCGGTGCATTGACCATCGGCCTGGTTATGATGCGCACTGATCAATTTCAGATTGCAGCCGCCCGTGTGCCTTGGGCGGCACGACTCCTGTCCCCTGAAATTGGAATACCTTACGGTATCGCTTTATCGGCAGCTGCAATGGTTGTTTTCACCAGCAGCCCCTGGTTCGCGCGAGCAGTTGCGCTGTAAACCATCCCCTTAGACCACAGCTGTCGTAAGGGTCGATCGTTCGACACGCTCACATTCGATTAACCTTACCTATACCTTTCCAGCGCACATTGGCCTTCAAGTTTGGCGCGTCGTCGGTCGGTTTCCGGCCCACAGAGTCTTGTGTGGAAGACATCGCGCTCCTGCGTTGAAGGGAATGCGTAATGAAGTCCTCCCGAGTGATTGTTTTCGGCGTCGCTGCCGTCGCAGGTGGATTGGCTTGGCTCGTTGCCGGCAATCTAAGCGCACCGCCTCCTGCGCCTGAAGTGGTTGCTGAAGCACCAAGTGTTCCTTCCACCCGGATTTTGGTTGCACGGTACGACCTGACAATCGGTGAGCGCCTCAACGAGGCGTCCATGGAATGGCAGGACTGGCCGGCAGCGAACGTGGCACAGGCTTTCATTTCCGAAGACACCAACCCTGACGCAATGCGCGAATATGATCAGGGCATCGTTACAGCGCCGATTTATGCTGGGGAACCGATCCGCTCACCCATCATAGCGACCGCAGGACGCGGCTTCATGTCCGCGATCCTTCCTTCGGGACGCCGCGCGGTTTCGGTACGGGTTGAAGCCGAAGCACGGGCCGCCGGATTCATTCTGCCAAACGATCGGATTGATGTCATTTTGACACGCGTCGAGCGTGGTTCCTCGCGGGATGGCGGCGATCTCTTCTCCTCGGAAACCATTCTCCAGAATGTGCGCGTTCTGGCTATCGACCAGACCTTCGAAGAACGCGATGGCGAGAAATTCGTTTCCGGTGAAATCGCGACGTTGGAGCTTTCTCCGGGCGAGGCAGAGCTGATCGCTCTGGCCAACGAAATGGGCGAGCTTTCTTTGTCGCTGCGCTCTATTGCCGATCTGGAAGATGGCGACGGCGGCATCGACGGCGATGTTGAGCGGCGCTTGCGTGGCGGTGGCGGCGGAGAAGGCGGCGCTGTCCGCTTGATCCGCTTCGGCATTCAGGGGGGCTGACATCATGATGGCTGGCTATCGCCCTGTTTTTCCAATTGTTTGTAAGGATACCGTCATGCGCTGGATCACACTTTGTGCGCTTGTGCTGACTCTGGCTGCATCTGCTCTGCCCGTGCGAACCGCACACGGGACTGACATGGACGCGCTGACCATAACCAGCTTCGGGCAGACGCGGACTCTGTCACTCGGCATCAACAAGTCGATGGTGATCGAGTTGCCGGCCGATGTACGCGACGTTCTGGTGTCCAATCCAGCTGTTGCCGATGCCGTCGTCCGTACAGCCCGCAGGGTATTTGTTATCGGAATGAGCGCAGGCGACACGAACATCTTTCTGTTCGACGGCGCCGATCGCCAGATCGCGGTGCTCAACCTGACCGTGCAGCGCGATGTTACCGGCATTCAGGCAACAATAGCCGACCTCATGCCCGGTGCGCACATTGCCGTCGAGCCGGTGAATGACGGCGTTATTCTGCGTGGAATAGTGGAAAGCGCTGCTCAGGCACAGACGGCTGTCGATGTTGCCACGCGCTTTGTCGGTGAAGCCAGCCGCGTTGTAAACGCGCTCCAGATTGCCGGCGGCGAGCAGGTTCATCTGCGCGTGACGATCGCCGAAGTGCAGCGCACAGCGCTTCGCCAGCTTGGTATCAATATCGGCAACTTCACGGGAACAACAGCGCAGCCGGTAACCCAGGAAATTGGCAACGCTACCCTGTCTGCACTGACCTCAAATCCATTTTCGATCTCGGGCCAAGCCATTTCCAACTCCGCGCTTGATATTGTCGGGGATGGGTTCTCGGCGCGCATCCGCGCCCTTGAACAAGACGGTATCATTAGAACACTTGCTGAACCGAACCTGACCGCGATCTCCGGTGAAGCCGCACAGTTTCTGGCTGGGGGCGAGTTTCCAGTACCCGTCAGCCGGGACACCCAGGGCAATGTCGTCGTTGAATACAAACCTTTTGGTGTTGGCCTTGGTTTCACACCTGTCGTGCTTGCCGGCGACCGCATCTCACTGCAGATCGAGACTGAAGTCTCGGAACTGACGGGTGAGGGCGCCTTCACACTTCGTGGCGACAACGGCAACGACCTGACCATTCCCGGTCTTCGCGTCCGCCGAGCCTCAACCATGGTCGAGCTCCCGTCCGGCGGCTCAATCGTGATGGCAGGTCTGATCGACCAACGGCTGCGCCACAACATGGACGGCATTCCAGGGCTTATGAACCTGCCTGTTCTCGGCCAGCTTTTCCGGTCCTCCGATTTTCAGCGCTCACAGACCGAGTTGGCGATCTTCATCACCCCCTACCTGGCGCAGGCAGTCGCCCGGCAAGATTTGGTGCGCCCCGATGAAAACCTGCGGCCGGCGAGCGACCTTTCCACTTTGTTCTTCAATCGATTGATCGAGCAGTACGGAGTACAGGGGCAAGCGCCATCGGGTCGCTATCACGGCCATGCAGGCTTCATTGTTCCATAAACGCGTAAGCGCCGAGGATGTGTGCGTATGACCAGTAAACAAGACTCATCTACTCGAATGGCCCGGCGTCGGGCTGCTCTGCGCCTTGGACTGCTGGGCGTGGCGGCGGTTGCGTTGAGCGCTTGTCATCACACAAGCGCCAGCATGAGCACCTATGATCCGCGCTTCATGAATTACGATCAAAGGCATGCTCTAACGCTTCAGCAGCAAGAGAATGTTTTGCCTTTGCTGGTGGGCGCTCATGCATCGGGGCTGACCAGTGGGGATCGGACAGCTCTGTCCGGTTTCATGCAGTCTTATGCCGCACAGGGCGAAGGCGCACTACGGATACGTGTTCCACAAGGCTCAGCGAACGCAAGTGCAGCGCGCCGCGCGCTGGGAGATATCCATGATGTCGTGGCGTCCTCCGGTGGCAACCCGAGCGCCATACGCGTCGAACATTATCATGCCGGCAATCCCTCGGCACATGCCCCTATTATGGTGGTTTATGACCGGCTCGAAGCCGTCACCAATCCCTGTGGCGACTGGAGCGACACCATCAATCCACCTTTGGAGCAGTCAGATTACTACAATTTCGGCTGCGCGACCCAAGCGAACCTTGGCGCGATGCTGGCCGATCCACGGGATCTGGTGCGTCCGCGTGGTGTTGGCTATCCAGACGCGGGCCGGCGTGCCGAAGTGCTAGCAGCCTATCGCCGAGCTGAACCGACGGCGACTCAGTCAAGCGAAGACAGTGCGGCATCCATCGCACAGGTTGGTCAGTGATGCACGACGATTACCAGAACGACCTCTCTACACCGGCCTCAGATTCGCCTGAAAACACAGGGGATCAGATCGGCAGCGCGTCTGACATAGCCCCTGTGCCTCGTATCTCCATGCAGGCGTTTTGCGAGAGCTCCGAGTTGCTTGCCACCATCCAGGAAGCTGCCCGCGATC
>JANQJE010000277.1 GCA_028281795.1 Cohaesibacteraceae bacterium
GGGCTCGTCACAACACCGCTCCAACACCCTCCACCGCAGGATCTCCAGCCGCTTTTCGGCTACTCTCCAGCTGCGGTGAGGGCGTACGGCCTGTGTGACGTGAGCGATCAGGCCAGAACCAGTTTCAGCGCGATTGCCCACATCACGGTACCGACCAGCACCTCGAGAATCTGCCAGCTGCGCGCATCGGCGAACATACCGACCAGCAGCCGTGCACCGTAACCGAGCATGGCGAAGAAGGCGAAGCTGGCCAGGATCGCGCCAGAAGCAAAAGCGATTTTGTCATCATACTCCGCGCTGACGCTGCCCAAGAGCACGAGCGTGTCGAGATAGACATGCGGGTTGAGCCAGGTCAGCGCCAGGCATGTCAACACCGCCGTTTTGAGGGAAACCATCCGGTTCTCGGTGGGTTGCAGCGCATCGCCCCCCTTCCAGGCCGCTCTGAAGCTGCGCCATCCGTACCAGAACAGAAACGCCGCACCGCCATAGATAAAGAGAGGCTCGATCCAGGGCGCGACGCCCATGATCGCGGTAAAGCCACCCACGCCAAGCGCAATCAACACCGCGTCGGAAAGACTGCAGATCAGGATCACCGGCAGGATGTGTTCGCGGCGAAGCCCCTGGCGCAGAACGAAGGCGTTCTGTGCGCCGATGGCGACGATCAGGGAGAGGCTGAGGCTGAAACCGGCAAGGAACGGAATAGACATGGCCGTTGACTAGCGAAACGCTTATCATTAGCCCAATTCAAAATTCTACCAGAGAATTAGACGGACTGATGCTTGACCCTTTGCAACTGGCCGCGCTGGTCGCGGTTTTCGAAACCGGTACATTCGAGGCTGCATCCGGCCGTCTCAACATTACGCAATCGGCGGTCTCCCAGCGCATCAAGGCGCTGGAAGACCGGCTGGGCGCGCCTGTTCTGATACGTGGTCAGCCCTGCACACCCACCGAAATCGGTGCGCGTCTGGTGCGGCATACGCAGGATATCGCACTGATCGAGCGCGCCACGCTGCGCGATATCGGCCATACCGAGGGACGGCCGACCGTGCGGATTGCGCTCAATGCAGACAGCCTCGCCACATGGGTTCTTCCGGCGCTTTCGGCGGTGGATGATGTGCTTTTCGATATCGTGATCGACGATCAGGACCACTCGGCAAGCTGGCTGCGCACCGGTCAGGTTGCGGCAGCGATCACCAGCCGTGCCGATCCAGTGCAGGGGTGCGATGCCCATCCGTTGGGGTCCCTGCCCTATCTGGCCACGGCCAGCGCGGGCTTTGCGGCCAAACACTTTCCTGATGGCCTGACCGAAGCGGCTGTCCGTCGCGCGCCTTCGCTGACCTTCAACGCCAAGGACGCTCTGCAAGCTCAGTTCGTGCAGCGCGAGTTCGGCAAGCGCGTGCCGCTGCCGGTGCACCGCATCGCAAGCACCGAAGCTTTTGTATCGGCCACCCGCCACGGCCTTGGATGGGGGTTGAACCCGACGGTTCTTGTGGGCGATCTGATCGCGTCAGGCGAACTGGTTCTGTTGTCACCGGAACCGTTTCTGACACCCCTCTACTGGCAGGTGAGCCGCCTTGTCGCCAAGCCGCTTCAGCCTTTGACGCAGGCGATCAAGGTAGCGGCTAGAGACAATCTGACAGCCTAGAGCTTGCCGGCCGCCCAGTTGGCCATGTTGGCGAAGAGACGCTGATAGCCAGGCCAATTAACAAAAGCAGGCGGCAGCCAGTGCTCGCTCATGTCCGATGTCCAGGCGACCGTGCGCCCTGCGCCATGCTCACCCGTGACCAGAAGTGGCAGGCCGCGCTGGGCTTCCGGCAGAGTCAGGATACAGTCCGTCCGGCGGTCGGTTTTCAGTTCGACCTCGTTGATACCGAGCAGATACGGCCAGTCGTCCGGCACACCCTGCAGGATCGGGTGATCGGGCATCGCCACTTGGGGCGTCTTGCCTTCGGGAATTTCGATCCGGTCATCGGTCGGCAGGCATTGCACAGGCAAGGCGGTTTCAACCTGCGTCTTGTGCCAGCGGGCGCGCCCGTCAATGCCCTGGAAGGAGAAGTAGCCGCCGATCATAATCAGGCCGCCACCGGCGCGCGTCCATTCCTCGATCAGCGCGATGCGGTTGGGCACACGCTCGCCGCGCAACCAGACATCAGGATGAAGCAGCAGCGTGTTGGCACCGATGTCCGACAGGATGATCACATCGTACTCGGCGAGGCTTTCCAGCGTGGTCGGGAAGGCCTCGGCCGCCTCATGCGCCTGCATGTTGGTGACGGTCAAGCCGCTGTCCTTCATCGCCGACAGGAAGCGCTTGGCGCCGGTGTGAAAGGTCACGCTGCCGAACTGGTCAAAGCCTTTGAAATGGGTGGCCGAGCTGACCCAGCTTTCACCGACAAGCAGTATGTTGGTCATTCTTCAGTCCTCTGTCTGGCGCTGCAGCAGCGCGCGGCGCGGATTGTCCACCATGAGCATGGACAGGTCTTGGGTGCTCAGGCCCAGCCGCTGAAGACGGGGCAGCACATGGCGGGACACATGGGCATAGCCGTTTCCGCCATAGGCACAGAGCATCATCTTCAGGAAAACATCCTGCGACAGAAGGATCTGCCGTCCGAAGCCGTCGGCGAACAACCCGGCGATGGCAGCGCAGGTCTGCTCATCGCTGGGGCACTGGACCTGCTGATCGTCGTACCAGAAGTCCATGCCCATCATATCGTACTCGATGAAGGCGCCGCGGCGGGCAAGACTCTGTTGATAGTCGGGGTCTGAAAAGCTCGGGTTCATGTGGCAGAGGATCACCCGGTCGAGCGGCTGACCGACAGCCTCGACCGCATCCAGCACTTCATGGGCCAGCCGTTCCCAGCCCGGCAGGTGGATCATCAGTGGAAGACCCGTTTTTACCGCTGCAATTGACGCACCGCGCAGGACCTTGCGTTCCTCAGCGGTGAAGTCCGCCGATACCCCGATCTCACCGATCAGGCCGATCCGCGCGCCCGTGTCGCCGACGCCAACCTGCGCTTCGCCGATGATTTCCTGTGCCACATCCTCAGCCGACATGGCGGCCAGATGGGCCGGGTGGGAGGATTCCAGATAATACCCAGCGCCCATGATGATGTTGAGGCCGGTCGCCTTGGCGATGCGCATCAGAGCTTGCGGGTTGCGGCCGATGCCCCGGCAAGTCGGGTCGACAACGGTGCGGCCGCCTTCGGCGACGAAACGGCCAAGCTCCTCAATGGCCAGGGCCTCGTCGTCGAGCGCGCAATTGTGCTTGTTGGCAAACGGGTCGTTGCGCAGAAGCCAGAGCATATCCAGGCTGACAGGCACATCGCGAATGGGCGAGGCAAAAGCCGGATCGTGACCGCGCCACCAGCAGGTGCAGTCGTTGAGGACATGCTCATGGATGAGCGTCGGGCCGAGGTCCCCGGTTTTGACCGGGCCGAGAACCGTCATCACCGTTTCGCTGAAACGATGGTTCATGCCAGCTTACCCCGCATGTCAACGTCGGCGTAAGGCGCGTGGTGAAAGCGGATTTCCAGCTCTGTCACCTTCTGGAAAACAGTGGACAGACGCAGGGCGTCCGCGTCCGTGCCGTAGCGGTCAATTGCCTGTTTGAGCCACATGGCCTGCGCCGCGAACCCATCCTCGACATGAAGTTCGACCCACGCTTTCACATCCGGATCGGAGAGCGGGCACGCGATCGCACGCTGGCTCCAGGTCCAATACATCCATTCGGCGGCAAACATGACGGTGAGGATATCGACAAAGCTGCCATCGGACGCAAGCGCGTGCATGCCCCGATCGAACGCCGCCGCGTCGGGTGGAAGATCGGCGTGCGGATCGATGGAGAGCTTGCGGTACCGTTCTTCGAAATAGGGAATTTGGGCATTGGCCAACGCATCGAGCACGCCGATGAGCCATCGGCGGGATTCCATATCCGGCGCCCGGGCGACGGCGAAGGCGAAGATCGCGATGGCCGTTTCGACGAAGGCACCTTCATAGGCCACATAGCGGTGGAACACATCGCGGGGCAGCCGGTCGGCGCATATATCCTCGACAAAGCGGTGGGTCAGCATCTCGCTCAAGATGCTCTCATTGTCGGCCAGAATCCTGTCAGACAGAGTCACGAGCCAGCCTCCAAAGCCGGTCTGGCCGCATCCACAAAGGCACGCACGCGGTCCGCCTCGACAGGGTTCCACCAGACGCCGCCGTCTTTGAGCGAAGATGCAACGATGACCGCATCGGCAACGCCGAGGATCGCAACGACATTGTCCGCCGTCACGCCCGAACCAACGAGAACCGGGAGATCGGTGGCGCCGGCCACCTCCTCGATTTCCTCCAGCGTGGCGCTGTTGCCGGTCCGCTGGCCTGTAGCGATGACGCCATCGACATCGAAAAAGGCGAGATCGCGGGTGAGTTCAGGCACCGAACGGTCGGCCACGATGGCGTGGCTGCCATGTTTGACATGGGCGTCGGCAAACACGCGGATCCCCTCGCCGCGCAGGGCTGAACGGTAGCGCATCGCCTCGGCGGCCCGGCCTTCCATAAACCCTTCATTGGCCACATAGGCATTGGCCCACTGGTTGACGCGGATGAATGCGGCGTCCACCGCTCTGGCAACGGCAAAGGCGGGTATGGGCGCGTTGGCCAGAACGTTGACGCCCATGGGCACATCGAATTCACGGCGTATGCGGTCAGCGGCCACGGCGAGGAAACCGGTGGTCTCCGGTCCGATATCCTCGGGTTTGGCGAACGGAACATCACCATGGTTCTCAATGATCAGACCGTGCATGCCGCCCTGAAGCAGGGCCTCAGCGTCATTGAGGCAGGCATCGTAGATCGCCTGCATGCTTTCCCCGCGATAGCGCGGACTGCCCGGGAACGGCGGACAATGGATCATCCCGATCAGGGCCTTGGGCCGCCCGAAGATGTCGCGGATGGCGCTGCCATCGTTGCTGGAAATGGTTTGCATAGCCTGTCCTGTCTGCACCACGTGATGGTGGCCTGTCGCCCGTCAACCCTTGCGCTTGAACGAAAAGGATGCGGTGAAAATCCGTGTGTTGAGCCAGATGGCGATCAGGATGATTGCACCGGTCACGATCTGGGTGAAGAAGGGCGAGATGTGCATCAGGATCAGCCCGTTGCCGATGACCGCGATGGTCAGCGCCCCGAGCACCGTTCCCAGGATCGATCCGCGCCCACCGAACAGCGACGTTCCACCAAGCACCACCGCTGCGATCACTTGGAGTTCGAAGCCGACCGCTGCATTGGAGGAGCCCGAGCCAAGCCGGGCGGCAATCAGAAGGCCGGCAATGGCCGATGCAACACCGGCCAGAATGTAGACCGAGGTGATCGTCCAGCGGGCCGGCATGCCGACGCGCCGCGCCGCCTCGGGGTTGGAGCCGACAGCAACCACGCGCCGTCCATAGATGTTGCGGCTGAGGATCAGCCAGCCAAGCCCGGCTATGCCGAGCGCGATC
>JANQJE010000041.1 GCA_028281795.1 Cohaesibacteraceae bacterium
GTTGGAGCGCGGCGAGGTTGCGCTGGAGGATTCCATTGCGATCTACGAACGCGGTGAGGCCCTTAAAGGGCGTTGTGAGGCATTGCTGAAGGCCGCCGAAGAGCGGGTGGAAAAGATCCGGCTTTCCTCGTCCGGCGAGGCGGCAGGGACAGAGCCGCTCGACCCTTAGGTGGCAACATGCTGGCCGTGTTTGCGATCTTCTGCGGGCTTATGCTCATGGGCGGGTGGGTGGTCCTCATTCGCGACTGGATCGCCAGCGTTCGCTGGAAAAGCCTGCCAGGCACCGTGCGCGGTACACTGGTGGAACCGACACAGCAAACCGACCCCTATCGCCCCTGGATCACCCAACACGGATTTCGGGCTGTCATACGCTACGCCTATACCGTGGACGATCAGACCTATGTCGGCAGCCGTTACAGCGCGACACGCGAACCATTTTACGCCAGTGAGCAGGAGGCGAACGATTTTCTGCAACGCTTCCCTCTAGGCAGCCAGTTGCCGGTTCGGGTGGATCCCGACGACCCCACACGTTGTCTTCTGGTCCGGCAATTGTCGGCTGCCGATGCGCTGCCGGGTTATATGGCATTTGGCTGCCTTATGGTCGGCGCGCTGTTCATGTAGGGTCCGATCGTAGGCTGTTCACCGCTTGAGAACACTGCGTTGAGGCTTTGCGGCATCGACAGGCCGCTACGGCGCTCCTAAACTTGCACCACCCTTGTTTTTGGAGAAATCAAAACGATGAGTTGGCGGCCTGATCTTGACCCCGTTCTTGGCGATGCACGTTCGTGCGATGCGATTGAAACGGTTATCATCCCCCGCGCCCGCGATCTGGGTGGGTTTGAAGTGCGTCGAGCGCTGCCATCCGCCCAGCGGCAGATGGTTGGTCCGTTTATCTTTTTCGACCAGATGGGACCGGCGGAATTTCTCGTTGGCGGCGGTATCGATGTGCGGCCGCACCCGCATATCGGTCTTGCGACCGTAACCTACCTTTTCGATGGCGAGATCGTTCACCGCGACTCGCTGGGCACGGAGCTTTCGATCAGGCCCGGCGAGCTGAACCTTATGTCGGCCGGCCGCGGCATCGTGCATTCGGAACGCACGGCCGAGGCAGCCCGTTCTCTCGGGCCGAAACTGTTTGGCATCCAAAGCTGGGTGGCGCTGCCGGAGAGCCATGAGGAGAGCGCGCCAGCCTTCGTCCACTACGGTACGGATCAACTGCCTTTGTTGAACGATCATGGTGTGGCGCTGCGTGTCGTTGCTGGCGAAATGCTGGGCATGAAGGCGCCGACCGAAACCGTCTGGCCGACCCTCTATGCCGATGCGACCATGGCTGCAGGTTCCAGCATTCCGCTTGATGCGACGTATGAGGAGCGCGGCATCTATACGGTTTCGGGCACGATCGACATCGCGGGCGATGCATTCGAGCCCGGCCAGCTCTTGGTGTTCAAGCCCGGCGATACCATCACCGTCAAAGCGGCAAGCGATGCCCGCTTCATCATCGTTGGCGGCGAGCCGATGGATTCCAAACGTTACATCTGGTGGAACTTTGTTTCCTCGTCTAAAGAGCGGATCGAGCAGGCCAAAGAAGACTGGAAGTCCAAGCGTTTCGATATCGTACCGGGCGATGAGGAAGAGTTCATCCCCCTGCCGGATTGAGGGCAACAGGCCCGCTGAGAGGACTGCTCTAAGACTATAGTCAAATAAAATTGACAATTTGACTGTCAGACTTTCTTTACACTTCGAGCGGCGCTAGGATGAGTGATGTTGTTTGGTTGGCGCGCCGTTTGGACGCGCTTTTTCGACGGCCCTTTTGCACTAGTGTGATCCGATGGAAATCATTGAACGCCCTGAAACACCACTCCTCGATGGCATCGATAGTACGCGCGATCTGAAGACTCTGTCTCCGGACGCGTTGCGCCAGATCGCCGACGAAGTCCGCGCTGAAATGATCTCGGCCGTCTCCGTAACTGGTGGCCATCTCGGCGCCGGGCTTGGCGTGGTGGAACTGACCGTTGCCCTGCACGCGACGTTTGACACGCCGGGCGACAAGCTGATCTGGGACGTTGGCCACCAATGCTATCCGCATAAGATTCTCACCGGACGGCGCGACCGGATTCGCACCCTGCGCCAGGGCGGCGGGCTGTCAGGCTTCACCAAACGCGCCGAGAGCGAATACGATCCCTTTGGTGCAGCGCATTCATCCACGTCGATTTCCGCCGGTCTGGGCATGGCTGTCGCGCGCGATCTGCAAGGGCGGGCGAACAATGTCGTCGCCGTTATCGGCGACGGCTCGATGTCGGCGGGTATGGCCTATGAGGCGATGAACAATGCCGGAGCGATGGATTCGCGCCTGATCGTCATCCTCAACGACAACGATATGTCCATCGCGCCTCCAACAGGTGCCATGAGCGCTTATCTGGCGCGGCTCGTATCCGGCAAGACCTATCGCTCGGTGCGCGAGGCCTTGAAAAGCCTGTCGAAGAAGCTGCCCCGCTCGCTGCAGAAAAAGGCCGCGCAGGCCGAAGAGTTCACCCGGTCCTTCTTCACCGGCGGGACACTGTTCGAAGAGCTTGGCTTCTACTATGTGGGCCCGATCGACGGGCACAATCTGAACCACCTGATGCCCGTGCTGGAGAATGTGCGCGACAGCAAACAGGGGCCGATCCTTGTCCACGTCGTGACGCAAAAGGGCAAAGGCTATGGCCCGGCGGAGGCATCTGCCGACAAGTATCACGGCGTTTCGAAATTCAACGTCATCACCGGCGAGCAATCGAAGTCAAAACCGAACGCCCCGGCCTACACCCGCGTCTTCGGTCAGTCGCTGATCCGTGAGGCCGAAGAGGATAACCGCATTGTCGGCATCACCGCGGCGATGCCGGGGGGCACGGGTATCGATATGTTCGGTCAGGCGTTTCCGACGCGCACATTCGATGTCGGCATTGCCGAGCAGCATGCCGTGACGTTTGCCGCCGGGATGGCGGCGGATGGGATGAGCCCGTTCTGCGCGATCTATTCCACTTTCCTGCAACGCGGCTACGATCAGGTGGTCCATGATGTGGCCCTGCAGGGTCTGCCGGTGCGTTTTCCGATAGACCGGGCCGGACTTGTTGGTGCGGACGGGCCGACTCACGCCGGTGCGTTCGACATCGCCTATCTCGGCTGCCTGCCGGGTTTCACCATCATGGCCGCTGGCGATGAGGCTGAGCTTGTTCACATGGTGCGCACGGCAGCAGCTTACGAGGAGGGACCGATTGCTTTCCGGTACCCGCGCGGAGAAGGTGTTGGTGTCGACCTGCCGGATCGTGGCGATATCCTTGCCATCGGCCAAGGACGCATCGTCCGCGAAGGCTCGACAGTGGCGATCCTCTCGCTGGGCTCCCGGTTGAAGGATGCGCTGGCCGCTGCGGATGTGCTGGAAACGGAAGGTCTTTCCACCACCGTGGCCGATGCCCGGTTTGCCAAACCGCTCGACGTTGACCTCGTCACCCGCCTCGCCCGCGAGCACGAGGTGTTGATCACCGTGGAAGAGGGTTCGGTCGGCGGCTTCGGCTCTTTCGTTCTGCACAGGCTCAACGATGCGGCGCTGCTCGATGGACGCCTGAAGCTGGCCACGCTCACCTTGCCGGATCGCTACATCGATCACAACAGCCCGGCCAAGATGGTAGCGGAAGCGGGTCTTGACAGCGCAGGCATCGTCGCAAGCGTCTTCCGCCTTCTCGGCCGTGAGAAACTGGAGCCAACGGTGAGTCCCGTCCGCGCTTAGCGTCAGCCCATAGGGAGGGCGCGATGCGCGCGCTCGCGCCGTTCACGGCACTTCTGCTTTCGACGGCCTTGCTGATCGCTGGCCACGGCCTGCAGCATTCTCTTGTGCCGTTGCGCGGCGAGTCGGAAGGCTTTGGCGCCTTCTGGGTCGGCGGGCTTGGATCCAGCTACTTTCTCGGCTACGCGCTTGGCTGCGTACTCGCGCCGATGCTGGTGGCGCGCGCTGGGCATATCCGCGTGTTTGCCGCCCTTGTCGGCATGGCGTCGGGCGTCATCCTGATCTACCCGCTGTTCCTCGAACCGCTTGTCTGGGTCTCTCTGCGCATTGCTACCGGTTTCTGCCTTGCCGGGCTCTATATCATCATCGAAAGCTGGCTCAACGAACGCACAGACAATGCCAATCGCGGCCTTGTTATGTCGGCCTACATTGTCATCAACTTTGCGACCGTGACGTTCGGCCAGCTCCTGCTGATGACCTACCCGCTAAGCAGTTTTGCCCTTTTCACACTATCCTCGGTGCTAATTTCCTTTGCCGCGATTCCGCTCGCGCTAAGCCGTGCGACCCAACCCGCTCCCCTGTTCATCGTGCGATTGAATCTGCAGGCGCTCTACCGCAATTCGCCCATTGGTCTGATCAGCACATTGATGACGGGGATGGCGCTTGGCACCTTTTGGTCATTCGGCGGTGTCTTCGCCGCGCGGTCGGGCCTCACGACCGATCAGGTCGCCATATTCATGAGCGTGGCCGTTGGCGCCGGGGCCTTGGGCCAATGGCCGTTCGGCCGTTTGTCCGACAAGATCGATCGGCGTCTGGTGCTCATTGGCCTGCAAGCCGCAGCCGCGACCGTGGCCGTCACCATTTTTGTCTTGGGACCGGCCACCTTGCCACACCTTCTGCTGGCCGGGTTTGCGTTCGGTCTGGTCGCCTTGCCGTCCTACTCCATCGGGATCGCCCATGCCTACGATCATGCCGAGCAAAACCAGCATGTCACCATGGCGGCCGGCCTGCTGCTTGCCTTTGCCATCGGCTCCATCGTCGGCCCGCTTGGTGCGTCGGTTTTCCTGGCGCAACTGGGACCGGGGGGTCTGTTCCTCTTCATGGGCATCGCGCAAGCGCTGCTTGGAGCCTATGTTCTGCTGCGCCTGACAACACGCGAGGCGGTGCCGGAGGAAGAGAAGGAAGACTTCTCGATTGCGGCGACAGCACCCATGGGAGCCGTGCTGGCGGACACCGATCTTGCCGAGCAAGATGTCGATCTGGTCGAGCCGGAGCCTGTCACCTTCGATGAAGAAGAAGGAAGGCCAGAGCTTTAGGGTCAGGACCCATTCATCTGGTTGAAATGGTCCTGACCCTAAGCTGCGACATCGGCTGCGCTTGCCAAGGGGAGGGATTGGCGTAAAAGCGCCCTATGCATGCGTTTCGTATCCTGTTGACGCTACGCCGGCCGCTCGCAACCCTGGCGCTTTGCGCCTTGCTGACTCAACAGATGGTTGGCTTTGTTCTGACGGCATCGCCGGCTCTGGCCATCGAGTCGGGCTTCTCGCTTTGCCTGAGTGGACCGCCATCCGCCGACGATGATCCGTTCGACATGGTCGACGGTGCAGGCTTTTGCCCCTGTACCTTGCAGTTGGCGGCAGGTTTCCTGCCACCTTCCGTTACGGTTTCTCAAGCACCCATACTAGAGTCTGAACGTTTTGCCCTGGCAGGCGACGGCTTCCATCTGGCCGCACCCTCAACCGGTCCGCCTCCGGCTCGCGCGCCACCTGCCGCCCTTCACAGCTAAACACCCTTTCCCTTTTTGTGTTGTGAAGGACACATTCAATGACCAGGACCTTTTTGACCAAGGCTGTTGTCACAGCGTCGACGGCTTTCGCACTCACCGTTTTGCCGGGCGCAACCGCGGCCATGTGTTCGGGCGAGCATGCCCCCTATTCCGAGGCTGTTGCGACCCATGGTGCCGACACCATCGCGGTCGGCGAATTGCACCTGTTTAACCGCCGCGCCCTGGAAACGCCGCCGAATGCGCGCAATGCGGGCGGCTTCCTGTCGATCTACAACTATTCCAGCGAGCCTGATCGCCTGATATCGGCCTCCTCCCCCATCGCCGAGCGCGTTGAGCTGCACACCATGACGATGGAAAACGACGTCATGCGTATGCGCGAGCTGGAAGACGGCATCGAGCTTCCGGCCAACGCTCAAGTCGATCTGGAGCCGGGTGGCCTGCACGTGATGTTCATCAACCTCAGCCAGCCTTTTGTCGAAGGCGAAGAGGTTCCGGTCACGCTGACGTTCGCCAATGGCGATGAGCAAGAGATCGTATTGCCGGTGCGGGCGCGCACGATGGAGATGCCCCATGGCGAAGGGCATGAGTCCGGCGACGATCATGGGAGCCACCACTGATGCGCGGACTACGGTATGCCCTTTGGGGCCTTGTCGGCTTTGTGGTGATCGGCATGGGAGCTTTTGCGACTCTCAGCTTCATACGCTCGCAGGCACCGGACCAGTCGGCCCTGTACGAGGGCGTGGATACCGTCGGCGGACCTTTTACCCTGGTTCGCTCCGATACCGGCGAGACGGTCAGTGAAACCGACTTTGCCGACAAACCCATGGCGATCTTTTTCGGCTTCACCTACTGTCCGGATGTCTGTCCAACCACCCTTTTCGAGCTTGCCACCTATCTGGAACGGCTCGGACCGCTGGCTGACAACATTCATCCCATCATGGTCACGGTCGACCCTGAACGCGACACGCCGGAATTTCTGGAACAGTATGTCGCCGCCTTTTCCGATGACATCATCGGTCTGACGGGATCGCGCGAAGCAATCGACGAGGCCATTGCCAACTATCGGGTCTATGCCCGCAGGGTGGAGCTCGACGACGGCGACTACACGATGGACCACACGGCCTCGATCTTCCTGATGAACACCGAGAACCAACTGGTGGGCACCATCGCGTATCAGGAGAGCCCGGAAACGGCCCTCCCGAAGCTGGAACGTCTGGCGCGTCTGGGAAGTTAGAAAGGCACCTGCCTGCGACAACAATGGCGGTGGCGCGGTCTTGCCTGATTGCGCCAGCCACCCCACACTCCTGTTGGTGTTCTCAAGACCGACGGGAGAGATGTGAGGGATGGCCACGCCTGACCGCGAACCGTTGAACCTATCCAGGCTTGCCGCCCGTGCGCGCTACATCGCGCGACAGGGCAGCCGCGTCACCTGGTATGCCGGACAGGCGTATCGCATGCGACGGCTTCAGCGTCAGGCCGTTGAGAAAAACCCGAGCCTGAAGCCCGATGTGAAAGCACCGGACAGCAAAGTGCCGGGTGTGGCCGAGCTTTTGCGCGGCGTTGCCGCGCTGTCGGCACGTGACCTCGCCAATATCGAAGCCGGTCTTTATCCGCCTCCAAGGGCGGACGAGCGTTGGTCCGACCGTATCCGCGATGCTCGGGCCTTTTTCGAGGACCTGCCGGAGGTCGCTCGTCGCCGCGCCGACAAACGCCATCAGGATGCGCGCGACGCTCCAAAAGCCGACAAGCGGCCACGCTACTATCAGCAGAACTTTCACTTCCAGACCGATGGCTGGATGAGTGAGGAGTCGGCTCGGCTTTACGACACGCAGGTCGAGGTTCTTTTTTCCGGTGCAACCGCCACCATGCGACGCATGGGCCTGGTGCCCGTTGCCCATTTCATGAAAGGCAAAGATCAACGCACCGTACACGCTGTCGATCTTGCCACGGGGCCCGGCAACTTCGCTGCCAGTCTGGCGGACGCCTACCCGCGTATGCCCCTTCTCGCGCTCGACCTTTCCGAAGCCTATGCCCGCCATGCCCTCGGCAGGGTCAAACGCTCGCGGCACCAGCATGGCATGGTCGCCAAAGGCGAAGAGATGCCGTTTGCGGATCAGGCGCTCGACATCATGTCGGCTGTGTTTCTGTTCCATGAGCTACCGCCAAAAATCCGTGTGGCCGTGGCGCAGGAAATCGCACGGGTTTTGAAACCCGGCGGGGTCTTTGTTTTTGTCGATAGCCTGCAGCCCGGTGACACGCCGGACTATGATGGGTTGCTTGAGCTGTTCCCGCAGCTCTTCCATGAGCCCTACTACACAAGCTATGCGACAACGGATCTGATTGCTTTGTTCACCGACGCCGGCCTGCGCGTGGTGTATGAAGACACGGCATTCTTTTCCAAGGTGCTCGCCTTTGAAAAGACGAAGTAGAACGCCATATGCGTTTTTCCGATCAAGGCTGCGCTCTGCGGGCCAAGATGCATCGTTGGCAGGCATCGATGTGCGAGAAGCGGCGAAGGTGAAGGTCCTGTGGGACGTACGATCAAGAAAACCTTGGTGAATGTGCTGGGGTGGGTGCTCGCCATCTCGGGGCTCATCCTGTTCATCTTGCCCCTGCCGTTCGGCATTCCGCTTTTTGCCGTCGGCCTTGTGATGCTGATCTCGACATCGAAAACGGCGCGGCGCGGCGTTCTTTATCTGCGCACACGTTTCGAACGGGTGGACCGGCTGTTCACGCTGGTCGAAACAAACGTTCCCGGACCGACACGCACCATTTTGCGCAAGACACGACGCCGGAGCCTGAAACGGCGGCAGCCAGTGTCCTGAAACGCGTTTTTGAAACCGTCTCAGCGAATCTCGATATCCAGACCAAGATCAAGCGCGGGCGCTGAACTCGTCAACCAGCCGGACGAGATGTAATCAACGCCGGTTTCGGCAACGCCGACAATGCTTTGCAGCGTGATTCCGCCAGAAGCTTCCAGTGTGACGGGTTTACCCGGCACATCTCTGTTCATCCGGACAGCCTCAGCGAGCGTCTCCGGTGCCATGTTGTCCAGCATGACAACGTCGGGACGTTCCATGTCGGTCAGCTGGAGGATCGACGCAAACTGATCGAGTGTGTCGACCTCGACTTCAATCGCCATCAGATGTCCTGCATAGGCTTTGGCGGCGCGCACGGCTTCGACCACGCCGCCGCAAACGGCGATGTGGTTGTCCTTGATCAGAATTGCGTCATCGAGGCCAAAACGATGGTTCGATCCGCCGCCCTTGCGCACGGCGTATTTCTGCAAGGCACGCAGGCCGGGCAGTGTCTTGCGGGTGCAGGTGACTTTGGCGTCCGTGTGCGCAATAGCCTCGGCAAAGCGCGCCGTTGCGGTTGCGATGCCGGAAAGATGGGTCAGGAAGTTGAGCGCCACCCGCTCGGCGGACAGGAGCAGCAGCGCAGGACCGGCAACACGCGCCACGACCTGACCCGGCTCGATCCGCGCGCCATCTGAAATATCGGCAGCAAAGGCCAGATGATCGCCGATCTGGCGGAACGACGCCTGCGCCAGCGGCAAACCGGCAACAACCCCCGGCTGCCTTGCCCGGATGACCGCTTCGGCCTGTGCATCCGGTGACAGGCAGGCCTGGCTCGTTACATCGCCGGCACGTCCAAGGTCTTCCAGCAATGCAGAGCGAACGATCTCATCGATCAAGGGACGCGGCAGATCGGGCTGGGCCAGAAGGGGCGTCAGGGTCATACGCGAACTCGGGGTAAACAGGGTGGCAGGTCAGGCAGCTTTCGCAACGTCTTCCACGGCTGCGCGCAGATTGGCAAGCGTCCAGAAGGAGCGGTGTGCCTGACCGGGATCGGCATCGGGGTAATCTGCCCGTGCGTGCCCTCCCCGGCTCTCGGTGCGCAGAAGCGCACTGGCCGTGGTGATCCATGCGGCAAGCGCCATGTTGCGGACCGACAGGTTGATTGCGTTGTCCTTGATGTTGTTCAGCGTTTCCAGCGCGGCGCTCAACCCTTCGCCTGAGCGCACCACACCCATGTTCTGGCCCATAATCATGCGGATTGCCCGCATCGCTTCGTCGTCGGAATGGGACAGCACCACCGAGCCGGAGCTTTGACCCACTTCAGCATGGCGCAGCTCCGAAACCGGCATCAGTCGCACAATGTCCTCAGCAATGCGTGCAGAGAACACCACGGCTTCAAGCAATGAATTGGATGCCAGACGATTCGCCCCGTGTGCGCCGGTTGAAGACACCTCGCCTGCAGCCCAAAGGCCATCCAACGAGGTGCGCCCGAACGCATCGGTCAGAATGCCGCCCATATGGTAATGCGCAGCGGGCTCCACAGGCAGCGGTTCGGTCACCGGATCAAGTCCTGCCTCCCTGGCACTCTGATAAACCGTCGGAAACGCCTCCGGGAATGCCGCACCGATTGCCTTGCGGGAGTCCAAAAACGCCCCTTTCCCAGACTGAACGGCGCGATGAATGGCGCGGGCAACGATGTCACGTGGGGCCAGTTCAAGATCGGGATGAAT
>JANQJE010000072.1 GCA_028281795.1 Cohaesibacteraceae bacterium
GCTCTGCCGCGCGTGATCGCGGACCCGGGAAACCTGCAGGCGCGCGGCGAAACGCTCTATGGCGCCTGGCTTTGCGGCACGGTGCTTGGCCAGGTCGGCATGGCGTTGCATCACAAGCTTTGCCACACGCTGGGCGGCTCGTTCGACCTGCCGCACGCCGAAACCCACGCGATTATCCTGCCGCACGCCATTGCCTACAATGCGCGTGCCGTCAGCGATCAGCTTGCGCCGATCTGCGACATCTTCGGTGGCACCAATGCCGGTGCGACGCTGCATACCTTCGCTCAAGAAATCGGGGCGCCAATGGCCCTGAAAGAGCTCGGCCTGAAAGAGAGCGACCTCGACAAGGCCGCCAGGCTCGCCACCACCAAACCCTATTGGAACCCGCGCCCCATCGAACGCGAGGCCATCGCCAAGCTGCTGCAGGCGGCATGGGCGGGTGAAACGCCGGTTCTCTGAAACAACAAGCAACGCCAAGACCATCTGGGAGGATGTCATGATCACACGCCGCACCCTGCTCAAAAGCACCGCTATCGCGGGCGCGACCGTCGCTACCGGCGGCCTCGGCATGCCGGCCATCGCGCAAGGCGCCAGAATCAGGCTGGGCTATGTCAGTCCGCAATCCGGCCCGCTGGCGGCCTTCGCCGAAGCCGACAATTTCATCCTGTCCAACTTCGCTCAGTCCGCCGTGGCGGAGAACTTCGAGGTCATCGTCAAGGACAGCCAATCGAACCCGAACCGGGCTGCGGATGTCGCGCAGGAACTCATCATTGACGATGAAGTCGATATGCTTCTGGTTGCCTCCACGCCGGAAACCACCAACCCGGTGGCAACCACGGCCGAATTCGAGGGCGTGCCGGTGATCTCGACCGTGGCACCCTGGCAACCATGGTTCATTGGCCAGCAGGGAAACCCGGGCGATCCGGGAACCTGGGAGCCATTTGACTACGCCTACCACTTTTTCTGGGGTCTTGAAGACGTCATCTCCGTCTTTACCGCCATGTGGGCGCAACTCGACACCAACAAATCCGTTGGCGGACTCTTCCCCAACGACGGCGACGGCAACGCCTGGGGAGATCCGAATGTCGGCTTCCCGCCGGTGCTCGATGCACAGGGCTACACACTCACCGATCCGGGCCGCTACCAGAATCTGACGGATGATTTTTCGGCACAGATCAATGCCTTCAAGCAGAACGCCGTCGAGATCGTCACCGGCGTCCCGATCCCGCCGGACTTCACGACCTTCTGGAACCAGGCCAAGCAGCAGGGCTTTACGCCAAAGGCTGCCTCCATCGGCAAGGCCATCCTGTTCCCGCAGGCGGTCGAAGCACTGGGCGACACCGGCCACAACCTCTCCTCGGAGGTCTGGTGGTCGCCAAGCCATCCCTTCACCTCCTCCATCAACGGCCTCACCGCAGGTCAGGTGGCCGCGGCCTACACAGGCGAGACCGGCAAGCAATGGACCCAACCCATCGGATTCGTGCACGCCCTGTTCGAACTGGCCGTCGATGTGATGGGGCGTGTGGACGATGCCGGCGACGGCGATGCCGTGGCCGAAGCGATTGCTGCTTCCAGCCTCGACACGATCGTCGGACCAATTGCCTTCAACGGGGCGGGATTGCCGCCCTTCGCAGCGCGCAACATCTGCAAGACACCCCTGGTCGGCGGCCAGTGGCGCCTGAAAGAGAGCGGTGGCTATGACTTGGTGATCGTCGACAACTCCGATCAGCCATCGATCCCGACCGGCGGCACGATGGAAGCCATCGCCTGACCAAACCCCCCGGCCAATGCCCGGACCACACCTGTTCGGGCATGCCCACTTATCCTGCATCCGCTCAAGAAAGCTGCCGGCCATGACCATGCTCGCCCTGCAGAACGTGTCGAAAAGCTTCGGCGCTCTGAAAGTAACCGACGATGTGTCGTTCGACGTGCCGGAAGGTCAGGCGCTTGGGATCATCGGACCAAACGGTGCAGGCAAATCCACCCTCTTCAATCTGATCACAGGCAACCTATCGGCGGACGAGGGTGGCATCCATCTTCAAGGCCGCGACGTCACGCGGGCACCTGCCATGCAGCGCTGTATCGCCGGTGTCGGCCGTTCCTTCCAGATCCCCCAGCCTTTCACCAATCTCACCGTGTACGAGAATCTCGTGGTCGCCGCGACGTTCGGCAGACAGCGCGCGGAAAAGGACGTAATGCGCCAGTGCGCCGTCATTCTGGAGCGAACCGAACTCATCGGCCGCGCCAATCAGACCGCCGGTTCATTATCACTTTTAGAACGCAAGCGACTTGAGCTGGCTCGTGCCATGGCCACGCATCCAAAACTTCTTCTGCTCGATGAAATTGCTGGCGGCCTGACCGAAGGCGAGTGTCATTCTCTGGTGGAGACGATCAAGGCCATCCATGCCGAAGGCGTCACCATCATCTGGATCGAACATGTGCTGCACGCGCTCACCTCAGTGGTCGACCGCCTGTTGGTGCTCGACTTCGGCCGCGTGATCGGCATCGGCGATCCGGACGAGATCATGAATTCCCGTGAGGTGAAAGAAATCTATCTGGGGATCGACATCTGATGGCGCTCCTCGCAACCCACAAGCTCACTGCCCATTACGGGGACTTCCAGGCGCTTTTCGGGGTGGACATCACGCTGGACGAAGGCGAGACGATCGCCATCATCGGCGCCAACGGTGCAGGCAAGACCACGCTGATGCGCTCGATTGCGGGCACCCTGATCAACGAAGAGCCATCGGTCACCTTTTCGGATTCGGTCATCGGCAACCGACCGGCCGATGAGATCATGGCCATGGGGATCGCCATGGTGCCGGAGGGCCGCCGCCTGTTCCCCTCCTTATCGGTGGAAGAAAATCTGCTGATCGGCACGTATGGCCGCCAGCATAGCGGTCATTGGAACCTCCAGACGGTCTACGAATTGTTCCCAATCCTGAAGGAACGCCGCGCCAATCCGGGCACGGCCCTGTCCGGCGGCCAGCAACAGATGGTCGCCATCGGCCGAGCTTTGATGAGCAATCCGCGCGTCCTTCTTTGCGATGAGATCTCGCTTGGCCTCGCACCGGTGGTCATTCGCGACATCTACAAAGCCGTCCCGAAGATCAAGGAAGCCGGGGCCTCACTGATCGTTGTCGAGCAGGACATCGGCCAGGCCATGCAGGTGGCCGACCGCGTCTACTGCATGATGGAGGGCCGGGTCACGCTGTCAGGCACGCCCGACGAGCTGTCACGCGAGGCGATCCACGACGCTTACTTCGGAGCAGCGGTATGATCTGGGTTGACACCATCCTCCAAGGCATCCTGCTCGGTGGGCTCTACGCACTTTTCGCAGCCGGGCTGTCACTCGTCTTCGGCATCATGCGGCTTGTGAACCTGGCCCATGGTGACCTCATCGTGCTCGGCGCTTATCTGATCCTGCTGCTCGTTACGATGACGGGTCTCTCCCCTTTCCTGGCAGCCGCCATTGCGATCCCGTTGATGTTCATGCTCGGCTATGGACTGCAGAAATTCATGCTCAACCGGGTCCTGGGTGACGACATCCTGCCACCTCTTCTGGTGACGTTCGGTCTGTCGGTCGTTCTGCAAAACGCGCTTCTGGAAGGTTTTTCCGCCGACAGCCAACGTTTACCCGCCGGCACGCTGTCCACCGCATCGGTGGAAGTGGCGGGAATCAATCTCGGCGTCCTGCCCCTCCTCACCTTTGCGTCCGCCGTTCTGGTGATTGTCGGGCTGAACCAGCTCTTCTACCGCACGTCTCTGGGCCGGGCGTTCCGCGCGACATCGGACGATGCCACCACCGCCAGCCTTATGGGCATCAAACCGGCAAGCATCTTCGCCAAGGCAACCAGCATCGCGATGATCATCGTCACCATTGCCGCGCTCTATCTCGGCATGAGGTCCAACTTCGACCCGAACATCGGCCCGGCCCGGCTGATCTACGCCTTCGAAGCCGTCATCATCGGTGGCCTGGGCTCGCTCTGGGGTACGCTCGCTGGAGGCATCATCATCGGCGTCGCGCAGACCGTCGGCGCGGCTATCAATCCTGAATGGCAGATTCTCGCCGGGCATGTCGCCTTTCTCATCGTGCTCCTCATTCGTCCACGCGGGCTCTTCCCGCGGGCGGTGGATTAGGGAGCCAAACCATGGCCGACCAAACGAACACAACACCTTACGCCGCCCACACCGGGACCAATGCCTCCAGGGTCGCAGGCGTGCTCGCTCTTGGATTGATCGTTGTGCTGGTCGCGCTGCCGGCCTTCGCTTCCCGCAGTCTGATCCAGGACATGTTCTTCATCCTGACTATGCTGGTGCTGGCCCAGTTCTGGAATTTGCTGGCCGGCTATGGGGGGCTTGTCTCGATCGGTCAGCAGGCCTTTGTCGGCATTGGCGCCTACGCCATGTTCGGCGTGGTCATTCTCGCAGGCCTCGATCCCATCCCGGCCATCCTGCTTGGCGGTGTCATCGCGGTTCTTTTGGCTATCCCGACCGCCTTCTTTGCCTTTCGCCTGCAAGGCGCCTACTTCGCCATCGGCACCTGGGTAATCGCTGAGGTCGTCCGACTCGTCGTGTCGCAATGGCAAGCTGTCGGCGGAGGCACGGGAACCTCACTGCCGCGCTCAGCCACCCGTGAGCTTTGGTTTGCGGACGCCATCGAGAACCTCTTTGGCGTGCGCAGCGCCGCTGCCCGCGACATCCTTTCCTACTGGCTCGCCGTCATCCTGGCCGTAGCCACCATCGGCGGCATCTACTGGCTGTTACGCACCAGGCGCGGCCTTGCGCTGGCGGCCGTACGCGACAACATCGAAGCGGCCAAATCCGTCGGCGTCGACGCAACACGTATGAAGTGGATCGTCTTTCTGGTCGCTGCTTTCGGCACTGGTCTGACGGGTGCACTCATCTACCTTCAAAAGGCCCGCATCTCTCCCGATGCCGCCTTTTCGGTCCAGGACTGGACGGCCTACGTCATCTTCATCGTCGTCATCGGCGGTATCGGCACCATCGAAGGCCCGATCATCGGGGTTCTGGTGTTCTTCATCCTGCAATCGCTGCTTGCCGATTACGGCACCTGGTATCTCATGCTCCTCGGTGTCATCGGCATCATCATCATGCTGTTTGCTCCGCGCGGCCTGTGGGGCCTGATCTCCGATCGAACCGGCGTTGAACTCTTCCCAGTACGCCGACGCCTGACAGGCGGCAGGCTCGGCCAACAAAAATCGCCAAACAACAAAACTGAATGAGGAAACGCCCCATGGCTGACATCACAACCGACGTCCTGATCATCGGCACCGGCCCGGCGGGTTCAGCCACGGCAGCGCTGCTTTCCAGCTACGGCATCGAGAACATGGTGGTAAACCGTTACCGCTGGCTTGCTAACACACCCCGTGCCCACATTACCAACCAGCGCACGATGGAAGTGTTGCGCGACCTTGGGCAGGGGGTGGAGGAGGAAGCCTATCTCTTCGCCGCGCACCAGGAACTGATGGGCGAGAACGTCTTCTGCGAAAGCCTGGCAGGCGAGGAAATCGGCCGCATGAAAAGCTGGGGCAACCATCCCATGTCGAAAGCCGAACATCTGCTCTCCTCACCGACCATGATGAACGACCTGCCGCAGACCTTCATGGAACCGCTGCTGTTCAAGACAGCCTGCTCGCGCGGGACGCAAGCACGCATGTCCACGGAGTATCTGCACCACCAGCAGGATGACGAAGGCGTTATCACCACCTGTCTAGACCGGCTGACCGGCAAGGAAGTGACCATCCGCTCACGCTACATGGTCGGTGCCGATGGCGGCAACTCCAAGGTTGCCGAGCTGGAAAACCTGCCGTTTGAGGGTCAGATGGGCGTCGGCGGGTCGATGAACATCATCTTCAAGGCCGACCTGTCCAGATATGTCGCCCACCGTCCATCCGTCCTCTACTGGGTGGTGCAGCCGGGTGCCGATGTCGGCGGTATCGGTATGGGTCTCGTCCGCATGGTGCGGCCTTGGAACGAATGGCTGATCGTCTGGGGCTACGACATCAATCAGCCCGCCCCGGATGTCACCAACGCGTTCGCCACCAAAGTGGTGCGCGATCTGGTCGGCGACGACAGCATCGAACCGGAGATCACATCGGTATCCACCTGGACGGTGAACAACATGTACGCAACGCATATGCAATCCGGTCGGGTATTCATCATGGGCGATGCCGCTCACCGCCATCCGCCATCCAACGGCCTGGGCTCCAACACCTCCATCCAGGATGCCTTCAATCTCGCCTGGAAACTCGCCGCCGTTCTGAAGGGGCAGGCCGGCGAGACGCTGCTCGACAGCTACTCCGAAGAGCGCGCCCCGGTCGCCAAACAAATCGTGACACGCGCCAACCAGTCGATTGGTGAGTTCGGGCCGATCTTCGAGGCGCTCGGCCTGACCGAGTCCACCGATCCGGAAATCATGCAGGCCAATATGGACAAGCGCTGCGATGCCAACAGGGAAGCCGAGCAACAGCGCGCCGCCATTCGTGAGGCCATCGCTTTCAAAAAGTACGAGTTCGACACCCACGGCGTTGAAATGAACCAGCGCTACAAGTCGAGCGCCATCGTCACCGACGGGCAGATGGAACCGGCCTTCGAACTGGACGGAGAGTTGCATTACCAGCCGACCACATGGCCAGGCGCGCGCATCCCGCACGCCTGGGTCTATGACCATGACGGTGGCAAGCACTCAACGCTCGACCTGGTCGGCCAGGGCCAGTTTACAGTCCTCACCGGCATCAATGGTGAGGCCTGGGCCGATGCCGCTACCAGCGTCGGTCATGCTCTCGGGCTCGATATCCGCAGCCATATCATCGGGCCGCGCCGTGCCATCATCGATCATCACGGAGATTGGGCGCGAGCCCGGGAGGTGAATGAGGCCGGCTGTGTGCTTGTACGGCCGGATCAGCACATCGCCTGGCGCGCAGACGATATGGTCGACAATCCGCAAGCCGAGCTCACCCGTGTGCTGACCGCGCTTCTGCATCGGCCAAGTTAGAAGGAGCAGGATCATGAGCACAGAGGAACAGGGCTACTTCACCGAGGAAAACTCCGCCGAGGTTGTCGTCAGCCGCAATGCCAACGCTCAAAACGCCCGCCTTGCCGAAGTGATCGGCATCCTGACCAGGCATCTGCACGCAGCGGTCAAGGAGATTGAACCGACACAAGAGGAATGGATGCAGGCCATTCTGTTCCTCACCGAGACCGGACACATGTGCAACGATTGGCGGCAGGAGTTCATCCTGCTCTCCGACGTACTTGGCGTCTCCATGCTGGTTGATGCGATCAACAACCGCAAACCGACAGGCGCTTCGGAGTCCACCGTGCTTGGGCCTTTCCATGTGGAGGACGCACCTGAACTGCCTATGGGCTCGAACATCTGCCTGGATCAGAAGGGCGAGCCGATGCTGGTGAAGGGCCGAATCCTCAGCACCGGCGGCCACCCCATCGATCAAGCCAAGATCGATGTCTGGCAAGCCAACGATGAAGGCTTCTATGATGTCCAGCAGAAAGGCATCCAGCCCGACTTCAATCTGCGCGGCGTGTTTCGTACTGGTCCCGATGGCAGCTATCACTTCAAAGGCGTGAAACCGAAATACTATCCGATCCCGGCCGATGGGCCGGTCGGCAAGATGCTAGAGAGCCTCGGACGTCATCCCTACCGTCCTGCTCACCTGCACTACATCCTTGAAGCCGACGACTTTGAACCGCTGATCACGCATATCTTCGATCCGGACGATCCTTATATCCACTCCGATGCCGTGTTCGGTGTGAAAGAAAGTCTGCTGGCCAGGTTCGAATGGGTTGAAGACGTTACGCGTATCGCCGAGAACGGCATGGACGGTCCCTATTATGAGGTCGTCCACGATTTCGTTCTCGTTCCCAAAGGCACCTAAGAATGGCTGGCAAACCCTGTATCATCTGCGTCGCAATCACCGGCTCTCTGCCGCGCAAGGCCAACAATCCGGCGGTCCCCATCACGGTCGATGAACAGGTGGAGTCCACCCAGGCAGCCTTTGAAGCAGGAGCCAGCATCGTCCACGCCCATGTGCGCAACGATGACGAAACGCCGTCCAGCGATCCGGACAAGTTCGCCCGGCTGAAGGAAGGTCTGGAGAAGCACTGTCCCGGCATGATCATTCAGTTTTCCACCGGTGGCCGCTCCGGCTCAGGCGAGGAAAGGGGAGGCATGCTGCCCTTGAAACCGGACATGGCTTCGCTCTCGGTCGGATCGAACAACTTCCCCAACCGCGTCTATGAGAACAGTCCTGATCTGGTGGAGTGGCTCGCGGGTGAAATGCGGGAATATGGCGTCAAACCGGAAATCGAGGCGTTTGACCTGTCGCATATTCATCAGGCGGCGAAGATGCACGCCGAAGGAAAGATCGTCGACACGCCCTACATCCAGTTTGTCATGGGTGTGAAGAATGCCATGCCCGCCGACAAGGATGTGTTCGATTACTACGTGAAGACGGTTGAGCGTCTGGTTCCAGACGGTGAGTGGTGCGCCGCCGGTATCGGCCCGGCACAGATCGAACTCAATGAATGGTCGGTCGCTGCAGGCGGCCATGCACGTACCGGACTGGAGGACAATGTACGGCTTAACCGGGACACCCTCGCCCCATCCAACGCAGCGCTGGTCCAGCGAGTTGTGACAATCTGTGAGCGCCATGAACGCCCGGTCGCGACGTGGCAGGAAGCCCGCGCAACGCTCGGTCTTTCACAAGCAGCCTGACCTAAACCGCCGCGGCACGCGGGCCGAAACTGCTGCCTTCGAGAAAATGCGCGGCAAGGATCGGTTGATAGGCGGCCCCCATGGCGGCGGCATCACGCCCCAGCCGTCCGGGATAGACCGTGATCGGCGAAATCTCCTGCGTGTCGAGCTGCAGGAGCGCCGCCCGCATACGCGTAAGAATCTCCTGTTTGATCGAATCGGGAAATCCACCATCAACCACCGCCATATCGACATCGACAATGGCAGCAGCGGACACGGCAGCCGTGGCCAGCGTGCGCGCGGTCTGCGTGACCCAGGCATCGACACACGGATTGGCGAGATCCCATTCATTGGAATCGCCACGAAGGCGAACCTCCCGGCCCGCTTGTGCGGACAGGTCCCGCTCCAGAACGTAAATCGAAGCGGTGTGAACGAGTTGATTGGGCTGATCGTCGATCCCAGCCACCATGAGTGTACCGAAAGCGGCGGCATTGCCTGTCCGGCCGAAAAGAACCTGCCCGCTCAGCACCACACCGCCACCGACAAAGGCCCCGACGTAGAAATAAAGAAAGTCGGAAAGCCCGCTCGCGTCTCCGAAGACGAGTTCGCCGGTACAGCTCATGCTGGCATCGTTCGCGAGGATAACGGGCAGATCGGTAAAAACCGCGAAGCTTGTAGCGAAATCATAGGCCCGCCAGGCCGCCATCACCTCGCCGGGTGCACCTGCTTCGGCAGGCTTGTTCCAAAGACCAAAGGGCGTGGCCACGCCAATCCCGACAATGCGGTCCTTCAGATGCACGGGCAGTTTACCACCGATCGCATCGATCGTTTCATGTACGAAAGCATCGATCGTCTCCGGCAGGGGATAATCGTAGCGCATCGCGCGCTTGTCGACGATCTCGCCAACAATGTTCATCAGGATCATGTCCGCGCCACGCCGGCCAATGCGCAATCCATAAGCAAGCGCCCCCTCCGGATTGAGGAGGATCGGAACCGACGGTTTACCGACTCGCCCCTTTTGCGGCTTACCGCGCAGAAGCATGCCGCCGGCTTCAAGAGATCGGGTGATGATCGAAGCTGTCTGCGCAGAGAGGGACGTCAGCCGCGCGATCTGCGAACTGGCCACCTGGCCCTCATTCTTCACAACAGACAGAACGAGCCGCTCATTGTGGTTACGGACCCGGGACGGATTCGCCCCATCGGCAGCGTAGGAAGGGCGTCCGGGCACCGGTCTTGAGCTCTGTTCCATAGGATCCTCTGCCGCCAGATTAGGCCGTATGATTATTAAATCAAGTTTATTTATTTATTGACGACCTCTGGCAGGTCTGCTTTCCTAGGGGTCCGTTTCGCGACAAAGGCCATAAAGGCACCGCACGAAATGGCAAAGTCCATTCGATAATCCTGGGAGGAATCCATGAAGAAACTTATCGCATCCACGGCCCTCGTTGCCGTGGCAGCCGCAGGTCTGGCCGGTACCGCAACCATTGCATCGGCCGACAATCACGGCGACGTCTCAGCCTGCCTGATCACCAAAACCGACACCAACCCGTTCTTCGTGAAAATGCGCGAAGGCGCCAGTGCAGCCGCTGAAGAGCTTGGCATTGAGCTGTCCAGCTTCGCGGGTCGTATCGACGGTGACCATGAAACGCAGGTGGCTGCGATTGAAACCTGCATCGCCAACGGCGCCAGCGGCATTCTGCTCACCGCGTCGGATACATCGTCCATTGTCCCCGCCGTGCAGCAGGCCCGCGATGCAGGCATCCTGGTGATCGCGCTCGACACGCCGCTTGAACCCATCGACGCAGCAGACATGACATTTGCGACCGACAACTTCCTTGCTGGCGAACTGATTGGCCAGTGGGCGGCCGCTGCCCTTGGCGACGACGCCGCCAACGCACGCATCGCAATGCTCGATCTGGCGGTCAGCCAGCCGACCGTTGGCGTGTTGCGTGATCAGGGCTTCCTGCAGGGCTTTGGTATCGATCTTGGCGATCCCAACCGCTGGGGCGATGAGGACGATCCGCGCATCGTCGGCAACGAAGTGACCGCCGGTAACGAAGAAGGCGGCCGCCGCGCCATGGAAAGCCTTCTGGCTGTCGATCCGACGATCAATGTGGTCTACACCATCAACGAGCCCGCCGCTGCCGGTGCCTACGAAGCTTTGCGTGCCATCGGCAGGCAGGATGATGTGCTCATCGTCTCTGTCGATGGCGGCTGCCCGGGCGTTCAGAACGTTGCCGAGGGTGTGATCGGCGCAACCTCTCAGCAATACCCGCTGCTGATGGCCTCCCTCGGCATTGAGGCGATCGCCGCATGGGCAGCCGACGGGACAGCACCAGAGGCGACCGAGGGCAAGGACTTCTTCGACACTGGCGTTGCCCTTGTCACCGACAACCCGGTGGACGGCGTTGACAGTATCGACACCGCTGAAGGTATGGCCCGCTGCTGGGGTTGATCTGACTCAACGGTTGCATGACACTCGTGCAAAAAGGCGGGCTCCGGCCCGCCTTTTTCAAACAAGAGTCTAAACGACCATCCTATTGATCTGTCGAGGAAACGGATGTCCCAGCAAGACAATTACGAGGCGGCGCTGAGCGGTGCAGCGACCGAGGTTGCCGAGTTTACGGACGAGCGAAAAGGCATTATCGGCAAAATCCAGCACGCGCTGCATACGACACCGGCCCTGGTTCCCCTGATCGTTCTGGTAGCCTCCATCATCATTTTCGGCATGCTGCTGGGCCAACGCTTCTTCTCCCCGTTCGCGCTCACCCTGATCCTGCAACAGGTGCAGATCGTCGGCATCGTCGCGGCCGCCCAAAGCCTCGTTATTCTGACAGCCGGGATTGATCTGTCCGTTGGCGCCATTGCCGTCATTTCATCAGTGATCATGGGCCAGTTCGCGTTTCGCTATGGCCTGCCACCGGAACTGGCCGTCCTTTGCGGATTGGCGTTTGGCACAGCCATCGGTGCGCTCAATGGCTGGTTGGTCGCCGTAATGAAGCTACCGCCTTTCATCGTGACTCTGGGCATGTGGCAGATCGTTCTGGCCGCTAACTTCCTCTACTCCGCCAATGAGACAATCCGTAGCCAGGACATCGCGGCAGAAGCACCCATTCTGCAGTTGCTTGGAACCAGTGTGAACATTGGCGGCGCGATTTTCACGCTTGGCGTCATCTTCATGATCCTGCTGGTGGCCGTGCTGGCCTATGTCCTCCGGCACACAGCCTGGGGGCGGCATGTTTACGCTGTTGGCGATGACCCGGAAGCTGCTGAGCTTTCAGGCGTCAACGTCAAAAAAACACTGATCTCTGTCTACGCGGTTGCCGGGCTTATCTGTGCTTTTGCGGGCTGGGCCATCATCGGACGGATCGGCTCCGTTTCGCCGACATCCGGCCAACTCCTCAACATCGAGAGCATCACCGCTGTGGTGATCGGCGGCATTTCGCTGTTCGGCGGACGCGGGTCCATTCTGGGGACGTTCTTCGGCGCATTGATCGTCGGCGTGTTTACATTGGGACTTCGCCTTCTGGGAGCAGATGCCCAATGGACGTTCCTCCTGATTGGCGTTCTCATCATTGCCGCTGTCGCTGTTGACCAGTGGATCAGAAAGGTAGCGAGCTAATGGAACCCGTCCTTCAAGCACGTGGCATCGTGAAGCGTTTCGGCAAAGTCACCGCGCTCGATAATTGCGATTTCGATCTGTTACCCGGCGAAATTCTTGCGGTGATCGGTGACAATGGTGCCGGCAAATCGTGCCTCATCAAGGTCATGTCCGGCGCTATGACACCTGATGCCGGCACCGTAAAGCTGGAGGGAAACGAGGTACGCTTTAACTCGCCGATTCAGGCACGCGAAGCGGGCATCGAGACCGTCTACCAGACACTGGCCATGTCACCGGCGCTGTCGATTGCCGACAACATGTTCATGGGGCGCGAGATTCGCAAATCCGGGCCCTTGGGCAGCCTTTTCCGTCAACTGGATCGCAAGAAGATGGAGACCTTTGCACGCGACAAACTCTCCGAACTCGGACTGATGACCATCCAGAACATCAATCAGGCTGTCGAAACGCTGTCCGGCGGCCAGCGCCAGGGCGTGGCTGTGGCGCGCGCCGCAGCTTTCGGATCGAAGGTCATTATCCTTGATGAGCCGACGGCCGCCTTGGGCGTCAAGGAAAGCCGGCGTGTGCTGGAACTGATCCAGGATGTCCGCAGCAGGGGCATCCCGATCATCCTGATCAGCCATAACATGCCGCACGTCTTTGAAGTGGCCGACCGCATTCATGTCCATCGGCTGGGCAAGCGTCTTTGTGTGATCAAGCCCGGCGACTACACCATGTCGGACGCGGTGGCGTTCATGACTGGCGCGCAAGAGCCACCTGAAGAAGCTATCCCCAAAGCAGCATAAGCCAAGTGAATGCGTCTGCGAATTGAAGGTGTCCTCCATGCCAAAGGTGATTACCGCGCTGGCGGCTCTGCTGGACGCAATCACCGCGCTGTCTGTCAACGAACGGCATCTTGTTGCCATTGTCGGGCCGCCGGGCAGCGGCAAGTCGACGCTGAGCGAAACACTGGCCAGGCATCTCAATCGTAGCGACCAGGGATCATGCGCCATCCTGCCGATGGACGGATTTCACTATGACGATGAGGTTCTACGTCAAAGGAATCTGCTGCCACGCAAAGGTGCACCACAGACATTCGACATCGATGGCCTGATCCATCTGCATCGGCGCCTGAAAACAAACGCCGAACCGTGCATTGCCGTTCCACTGTTCGATCGCTCCATGGAACTGTCGCGGGCAGGTGCTCGCGTGATCGAGCGATCCGTGCGCATCGTTCTGGTGGAGGGCAACTATCTTCTTCTTCAGGAACCAGGATGGCGGGACCTGAAAACGTTCTACAGTTTGACCGTTCAAATCTCCGTGCTCGAAAACGAGTTGGAACAACGGCTCGTTCAGCGCTGGCGCGGCCATGGATTTTCCGAGGCTGACGCATTGCGGCGAACGCGGGCCAATGATCTCGTCAACGCTCGACTGGTGGAGAGCCGGTCGGCACCCGCCGACCTCGACTACAGAATGGGCAGGGAGCTTTGACCGATCAAAACGTGCTGTTCCTGTACCGTTCGTTCTGCGCAAGGGCAGAACTAAGACGGTTAACGATACCGTAAGACAATCATCCGCATAACCCCGTATCTTTGTTCGGAATCTATGGGGAAGGGTGGTTCGTGAAGAACAGATGGTTTGCCGTACTGGCCGGGATGACGTTGACCTACGGGGCAGCGAGTTTACCCGCGGGCGCGCAGGGCCGTGCCCCCGATCCGGCCACGCTGATCACACCCGCTTTCATCGAGGAGACGCGCGCGTGGCTGTCGAACCCTATTGTCGCGATGATGGTCTCAGCCCAGTCGGAGCGTCACGCATCTCTCGACCAGGCAGCGATCGACGCTCTGGACCAGCAATGGCGCGCCGAACGCGAGATGGATGACCAGCCGCTGATCGCAGCAACGTTGTCAACGCCTTTATCCAGCTATCTGACCCGGATTCAGGCCGGTGCACTCGGGCTCTACACCGAGATGTTCATCGTCGACGCAAAAGGGCTGAATGTCGGCCAGAGCGCTATTACCGGGGACTATTGGCAAGGTGATGAAGCCAAATTCCAAAACACGTTCAGCGTCGGCCCAAACGCCGTTTTCATCGACGAAGCGGAGTGGGACGAGGATTGGCGTATCTGGAGAGCGCAGCTCAATCTCAGCATTCCCAGCGAGGACGGCACCGAAGCGATTGGAGCCGCTACCATCGAGGTAAATTTGACCGAACTGCAGCGTCGGCGCGCTGCCGGAAGCTAGAGCGAGCGCTAGGGGCTAAAAATGATCAACAATCTGTCTGTTTCAAAAAAGGGTGCCGTTGCTTTTCTGGGTCTGGCGCTGATCGCGTCGATCAGCGGCCTTATTGCCTTTCAAAGCATCACCCAGGGCAAAAAAGCCGCCGCAGCTTTGGACCTGACCAATGCCTACGCACAGGACGCGCAAGTTCTGAGATCGGAAATTCTGGATCAAGCGCTTTCCGCACGCTCGTTCGTGCTTACCGGTGATCCGGCCATGCTGGACTACAGCAATGCCCTGACTTCTCAGATCCAGCAGCGGTTTTCGGACTTGGAGGATCGCAGCGGCGAGGTCGGAAGCACAGTGACCCAGCGTCTCGCCGACGTTGAAGAGCGTTGGGAAAGCTGGCTGAGCGAACACGCGCAGGCACAGTTCGGCTATATGCGTGATCCCTTTACCGTCGACATTGCACGCGCCATGGAAGCAACCGGTCAAGGCGATGCGAGACTGGCACAATTGACCAGCGCGTTCGATGGCCTGGGTCAGGAAACCCGGGCGCGCAACGCCGAAATGTTTGAGATCAAACACGCAGCACTTACCCGTGCCATCCAGATATCCTGGGTTGGTGCTGGTTTGGTGACCGCCTTCGCATTGCTTTTCGGCTTTATGAATCATCGGCTGATCTCGGCTCCGCTCAACCGCCTTTCCGTGATGACGGAACGTTTGGCTGGTGGCGATACCGACCAATCTTTCGATTTTGGCGGCCGGCGTGATGAAATCGGTGAGCTCGCAGATGCGCTGAATGTGTTCCGTGAGAACCTGAAGCGCACCCAGGAACTGGAATCTGAAGCAGCCGCAACGCGTGAAGAGTCCGAGAAAAGCCGGCAAACCATGTTGAATGAGATGGCAGAGCGCTTCGAGAGCACGGTCCTGTCAGTCACCGAATCGATGATTGCAGAACTCGATGACCTCAATGGATCGGCCACCGAGCTTTCCACTCTTGCCGAGCAAACCTCAGCACGATCGCAGAGTGTGGCCGACGCATCGCAGCATGCGACAACAAACGTCAACACGGTGGCCAGCGCAACGGAAGAACTGACGGCATCCATTGCTGAGTTGAATCAACAGGTTCACGGCGTTTCGACCGCAGCCAACGATGCAGCAGGCGGCGTTGATCGATCCAACCAGTCGGTGGCCCGCTTGCAGCAGGTGGTGGAGCGTATCGGCGACGTCACCAAGCTGATCACCGACATTGCCGAACAAACCAATCTGTTGGCCCTTAATGCGACAATCGAGGCAGCACGTGCCGGGGAAGCTGGCAAAGGGTTCGCCGTTGTTGCTACCGAGGTTAAAGCGCTGGCCGAACAGACCGGAAAGGCAACCGAAGAGATCGATGCGCAAATCTCCGAAATGAAGAGCGCTGCCGACGATTCCATCGCTGCAACCGAATCTGTCGCCGAGATGGTCAAAGGCATCGCCGAGCGTACGTCGGCCATGGCAGCCGCCACCGAGGAACAGAACGCCGCAACAGCTGAAATTGCACGCAACGTCAGCGAAGCAGCCGAAGGTACCGGCACGGTTACCAGCTCGATGGAAGAAATGCGTGACGCTGCTGGAAGTACGGGTGAAATGAGCACCGCTATGAATGGTTCCATCCAGGGCCTTCACGAGCGGTCGCGCTCTATGCGTGAAGCGATGGCGGATTTCCTGACAAAGGTGCGTGACGCGGCCTGATAACGTTCAATCACACGCGAGGGGCGCTCTGTCTGAAGGCGCCTCTCGCATCGACCGTTTGTCACGCTGCAGCCTTGCACAAAAAGCGAGGCCCGTCGCTGCGCGAACGGCAGCAGACTCCACGAAAAACACCGTGAGCTGGCGACAAACCAATAAAAAGGGAAAATGGAGCGGGCGATGGGATTTGAACCCACGACCCCAACCTTGGCAAGGTTGTGCTCTACCCCTGAGCTACACCCGCACCGCTCCGACACAGCTACCTGACCGCTGAAAACGGCCTTGTCCGTGCGAGGCGCTTCTATGCATCAAGCCGTTTCGTTTTGCAACCACCTTGTGACGTCGCGGGACGCGGTTTAGGAGAGTTGCTTTGCAAGATGCAGATGATCGATCCGCCATGACCGCAGCCCATCACACGCGCACCTCACTTCTTGGCCAGATGGCGTCCTGGGGCATAGAAACCAGAACGGTGGATCATGAGCCCCTGTTCACTGTCGAGCAGTCGACCCGGGTGCATCGGGAAGTTTCCGGAAGCCACACCAAAAACCTTTTCCTGAAGGACAAAAAGGGCACTCTGCTCCTGATCACTGCAGACCATGCAACCAGGGTGAACCTGAAGAATCTCCATAAGAAACTCGGCTGTGGGCGGCTGTCTTTTGCCAATGCCGAGTTGATGCAGACATTTCTCGGCGTCACACCGGGGTCCGTGACGGCACTCGCTGTTATCAACGATGTGGACAGGGCAGTTGGCTTCGTGCTCGACAAAAACCTCATGCAGGCCGACATCATCAACGCCCATCCGCTCGAGAACACCGCCACCACGTCCATCGCCCGCGACGATCTTGTCCGGTTTGTTGAAAAGACAGGCCACGAGGTAACGGTCGTCGACCTTGAGAGCGATCTGGTCGACAGCGTGCAGGGCGCCTTGTAGAAAAGGCCTCCAGCGCCCATTTGCGGTCAAACAGCTTCTTCTGTCCCAAGGATATCCCCATGCTGATCGGAACCGGTTCAACCAGTGAGCCAAGCTCCGCCTCCACCGCTGGTGGCGACGTGGTCGACGTGACGACCGCAGAATTCATGACCGAGGTCATCGAAGAATCGAAAAAACGGCCTGTGCTGGTGGACTTCTGGGCCCCATGGTGCGGCCCATGCAAACAACTGACCCCCACGCTGGAAAAAGCCATCGCCAAGGCCGGTGGCAAGGTCCGCCTTGCCAAGATGAACATCGACGAAAATCCGGAAGTCGCCGGCCAGATGGGTGTTCAGTCCATTCCGGCGGTCTTCGCCTTCGTCGACGGCCGACCTGCGGATGGCTTCATGGGGGCGCAGAGCGAGGCCCAGGTTCAAACCTTCATCGACAAACTGATCGGCCCGCAAGGTCCAAGTCAGGCCGAGGAGATGATTGCCGCTGGCGAGGCGGCGCTGAGCGAAGGCGATCCACAGGGTGCAGCCAGTCTTTTCGCCCAGGTGTTGCAGGTCGAACCGGAAAACATGGCCGCGATGGCCGGTATGCTGAAAGTCTATGTTGCAGCCGGAGAACTGGAGACCGCGCGAAACGCACTTTCCAGCCTCACCGACGAGATGAAAGCAAACCCCGGCATCCAGGCTGCGCAGGCCGCGCTGGACCTCGCCGAGAAAGCAGCCAGCCTCGGCAACCCGGCGGAACTGCAGGCTCGCTTGGACGCCGATCCGGACGATCATCAGGCCCGCTTTGATCTTGCCCTTGTTCACAACGCCATGAACAACCGGCAGGCGGCATGCGATGCCCTTGTCGAGATCGTTCAGCGCGATAGGTCATGGAATGATGACGGCGCACGCAAGGAGCTTTTGCGTCTGTTTGAAGCCTGGGGGCCAAGCGATCCGGCCAGCATTGCCGGTCGCAAGAAACTCTCCAGGGTCCTGTTCTCTTAGAAAGAGCGGCGTTCAGCGTCCGAATGGCAAGGCACAATGGCATCCTCACATAGCGGCCTGGCGCAGCGCATCCCATCCATCGTTCCGGTGTTCCCGCTGTCATCGGCATTGCTTCTTCCGAGGGGACAAATGCCGCTTAATATCTTTGAGCCGCGCTATCTGGCGATGGTGGATTATGCACTCGGCCATGAGCGGCTGATCGGTATGGTGCAACCGAAGTTTGAACGCGATGGATCGCCGATTCTGGGCCTTGATCCAGACACACCGCCGCTTTGCGATATCGGATGTCTGGGCCGCATCTCGGCCTTTCAGGAAACCGACGATGGCCGCTATCTGATGACCTTGTCCGGAATCTGCCGGTTCAAGATCGAAGAAGAAGAGACGGCGATCACGCCGTTCCGGCTTTGCCGCATCGAAACCGACACATACAAACAGGACTTCGAACAGGGTGCCGGCGAGAAGCTGGTCGACCGTGACACCCTGCTGAGCACGTTCAAAGCCTATCTGGAAGCCAACGATCTGGAAGCCGACTGGTCGGGTGTCGAGAAAGCGTCCAATGAAGCGCTGGTCAATGCATTGTGTATGATGAGTCCTTACGGCCCACCGGAGAAGCAGGCCCTTCTGGAAGCTGAGGACTTGCGCGCCCGGGCAGACACATTGATTGCGATCACCGAGCTTTCCCTCGCGCGCGAAAACCAGGATGATCGCTCAACCCTGCAATAGGCACGAGTCACATGAGCGAAACAGACCTCAAATCCGGCAGCCCGAACCGGCTTACCATCGACCGTAAACTTCTCGATATACTGGTCTGCCCGGTCACGAAATCGGTGTTGCATTACGATCATGACCGTCAGGAGTTGGTCTCCTATGCCGCCAAGGTCGCCTATCCGATCCGCGATTCGATCCCGATCATGCTGATCGAAGAGGCACGCGAACTGACTGATCAAGAACTGGCCAGGCACAAGGCGAAATAGAACCTCACGACCTCCGCAGAGGACTGTTGGCCAACGCTAAATCGCCTCGCCGCTCATCAGACGCGGGCGATCCTTGGCAAGACCGGCAGCTTCGTCGATGAAATAGCTCTTCAGTTTCGGCAACCGGTCGACAAGGCCAAGGCCGAAGGACCGCATCGCACGCACCGGTGCCATATCGTTGGAAAAAAGCCGGTTCAGTATATCGGTTACCACGCCCATCTGCGCTGTATCGAACCGGCGCCAGCGCTGATAACGCTCCAGAACATCGGCTGAACCGATATCGAGACCGAGCCGGGCGGCATCGACCACGGCTTCAGACAGCGCTGCGGTGTCGCGGAAACCGAGGTTCAATCCCTGGCCGGCAATCGGGTGAATGCCATGGGCGGCATCGCCGGCGAGCGCCAGGCGGGGTGCAATGAACGAACGGGCAAGCTTCAAACCCAACGGATAGGCGACCCGGCGGCTATCGAGCGTCAGGTTTCCGAACACAGCACCAAACCGGCGCTCCAGTTCCAGCATGAAGGTGAACTCATCGCCATTGACCAGCGCATCGGCGGTGGCGATTTTTTCCGTCCACACAATTGACGAACGATTGCCCGGCAACGGCAGCGTGGCGAACGGACCGGCTGGAAGAAAATGCTCGTACGCCACACCCTCATGGTCACGCTCGTGCTTGACGGTGCAGACAATCCCCGATTGGCCGTACATCCAGCCCACCGTATCGATACCGGCCAGATCACGAAGCCGCGAACGTACACCATCGCAAGCCACGAGAAGCTTCGCCGACACCTGCCGCATATCGCCGAGGTTTATATCGATATGACCGCTGTGACTTTGAAAGTCATCCACCGTCTGAGGTGCTTCGATGATCACACCCTCTTCGACACAGCGGGTGCGCAAGCTTGCGGTCATCGCGCCATTGGGCACCATATGCGCAAACGGATCGCCCTCTTTGGTCTCTCCGTCAAACGTCAGGAAGACCGGCCGCACCGGATCACGCGTCTCGGAGTCGGTGATAATCATCTGATTGATCGGCTGGGCCTGATCGGCCAAACCATCCCATGCCCCAAGCGTATCGAGCATCGTCTGAGCCGCGCTTGCGATGGCGGACGCGCGGCCATCCTTATCGGCTTGAGCCGGTTCACGCAGATCAACGACCGCAACCGTCAGGTCGGACGCGCCCACCTTGATGGCCAAAGCCAGCGACAGGCCCACATAACCACCGCCTGCAATCAACACATCAACCGTGTCGGGAACCTTGCCGGAGGCTTTGGTTCGGGATGCCTTCGTCCTCGGTTTTTTCGTCCCCGATGACTTGGATGCGGCGGCACGGGCCATAAGAAACGTCCTGAGCTTGTTGTGTTGCTCATAGCATGGTCCAAGCGAAGCCAAACTTAAAGGACGCAGTCTGTCTCACCCTGGCTGAAAACCGGCACGACAGATGGAAGGAACGGCAGACAATGAGCGGAAGCGCAAACGGCACGGCATCCATGGCAGCGCTGATGCGCGTTCTGGACCTGGAGCCGCTGGAGGAAAATCTTTTCCGCGGCATCTCGCCAGACGCAGGCTGGCAGCGCGTCTTCGGCGGTCAGGTCATCGGCCAGGCGCTGATGGCCGCCTGCAAAACCGTCGGCGATGACCGCCAACCGCATTCCCTTCACGGCTACTTCATGCGACCCGGCGACCCGCCCATCCGCATCATCT
>JANQJE010000089.1 GCA_028281795.1 Cohaesibacteraceae bacterium
CCCAATCTCACCATCGACACGCAACTGCGCGCGATGCCGGTGTAGAATATCGCTGCCCGTAAGCGCCCCCAGGTCCGGCTCCAACTGCTCTTGCAACCAGCCGTCAAGAACCTCGTCATTCACAGGTTGCCCCCGATAAAGCAAGTCAACATACGCCTGCCCGTCGGCAGTACGCGTGGCAATCATGCGGAACGCGTCGACCTCAAAGTCGACAGCAATCCGATTGGCAAGACGATCGATCAGATCGGTGACGGATGCACTGTCACAGTGAAGCCAGACAGGGTCGCCTTCGACGGCGAACATCAGATCCCGGCCTTCGGAATTCCGCTCGGCGATGCAGTGAAACAGTGTTGACGAGAAAACCGCGCTCATTGGCCAGGCACCAGCCAAAACATCCAGAAGAATGGCATCAAGGCGCTCCACCTCATCAGTGACAGCCTGAACCTCGTCTTTGACGCTGTCCTCATGCGAGTGTCTCATAAGGTCCGCAAGGCGCGTTTTCAGGTCATCGCGGATGTCGAAGAGCGCCCGCTCACGGTAGAGGTCGGTGGAAAGCACATTCGTTACATCTTCAAAGGTTACCACGTAGCCGATGGGTTTTTCCTCCGCATCGTCCATCATCAGCGACATGCGCCCCTTGATGGTATGCCGCCCATCGACGGTTCCAGCGATCAGCATGATGCTCAAACCATCAGCATGATCCTCGTGCCGGCCTGACATAAAGCGGGAGCGAAGCCGCAACAGGGCATGCCGGAAAGGCCGTTCCGCCAAGGTTTCGAACAACGTCCGGTCAAGACCGACATCACCGGTAACATGGAGAATCTCCAAAGCGCGGCGATTGTAGAGCAACACCTGATGCTCAAGGGTGCAGATCAGCACGCCGTCATGCAAATCGCGCAACACGGTTTCAAGCCGCGTGCGCACAGCGCTTTCTCGGGCTTTCGCATCGTCCTGCCCCATGGTCAGATGCGTCTCCAGCAACTGACTCATCTCGCGAACCACACCGCCGAGAAACCCGGGGTCCCGCAGACCTGAAACAGCCGCCGCACCTTCTTCCGGCACGCGGGCTAACGCTCCTTGCAGACGGTAAGCCGGCGCCAGCGCGGTGTTTTGCACCTTGTTCATGAGAAAGAAGATCAGGCCGAACAATGCGGCCGCCGCCAAAGCAACGATCGGAACCAGCGACCGTACAAGGCCGCTATCGCCACCACCCCAAACCAGCAGCCCGGACAGCACAAGCAGGGTCGCGGCCAAGGCCAGCGCAGGCAGAAAAAGGCCTCGGGCAGCCTTTGCCGGTTCTGCAGTTGTCGTCGGCCTCGTCATGGCACGCGTTCCCTCCCACAGGTTGCAGACGCTGTTGCTGGATGGCGTTCCCTTTTTGGGTTTTCTGCGATCCAACGCATGCAGATTAAGGGCTAAGATACACAGCCGATTTGATCTTCACCAACCCCGGCTTAAGGCTTTGGTTGCGTTCAACCCTCCGCCGCTTCTGCCGAAGTGCCGTGCCGGGTGCAAACCGAACGGATGAGTGCATCGTCCAGACCCACGGCAACCCAATCGGCATCCAATGGCATACCATTGGCGTCCAGCTCCATGTCATCACCGGTCAGCAACCGCTCCCCGGTTGCGCAATTGATGAACTGGACGGCCTTAAGTGCGGGAGAGAGCCTTTCCATGAGAAGGACGTCGATAAGCACGATGTTCTCAACCTCAGGATTGAGCCGGGCAGTCGCATGGTCAACCGCCACAAACCGGTTCACACGTGGAAAGACAAAGGTCCAAGGCTGATAGAACACCGAATAATCGAAGGTCTCGACGACTTCGATCTCGGGAGGCAGGCCGTCCTGAACCTGGCCGAACCAACTGTACTCGATATGGATCGTAAGGAGCAGCATACCCAGGCCTGCAGCAGCCGGATACATCCATTTCGGCAGCGAAAATCGAAATAGCTTGGAGAGCGCAAGAAGCGTCGCGGCCACGCCGATCCCACCAGCAATCGCACCAACATAACCTAAGAACATGAATGCCTTCCGCTCATGTCAGGGAATGAAATCAGCATGTGATGTAACCGCTGATGCATGGATACGCCAGCCAATCCTTTAGACCAAACCGATGGACGACCTAGATGACTGCTGGCGCCCGTTAGCCCGCACTCCGGCCATGGCCCAGCGCAGACTGCATGCTCTTGATCACGCCAAAGGCATCCTTCAGGTGATTGCGCTCAAACGCGGTCAGACTGGAAGGCGCGAGGAAATTGTCCGGTTTTTCTCCATGACGGATCTGACCGGCCTGATGACGCAGACGGATCGTCGAAATCAGATCATAGGCATCGATGAGATCGCTGCCACCCGATTTGGAAACGGTACCCGCCTCACTTGCGGCTTCAAGCCTGGCACGTGTGTTCACTTGGGGTATCGCACCTTCCAACGCATACATGCGCGCCAGATCGGTGATTGGCACAACCCCGTTGTGCTTCAGATCCAAAGTGTCTTTGTGTTCGCCGGACCTGATAAGCGCAAATCCGCGGAACAGGCCCAACGGCGGCGTATGTTTGAGCGAGTTGGCTGCCATATGCGCGCGGAAGATGGAGTTCTTCGAAGCAAGCTCAAGGGTGTTTTCCTGCAGCCCTTCGAACAAACCCTCGTCGCCCGCGATGGGCCGCAAATCGAACATCACCGAAGCCAGCATTTGTGCCATCGGGTCTGGCTTGTGCACCCAGCCTTCGAAGTACCGTTTCCAGACCTTCACGGGCTGACGCCAACGATCGTTGGTGGCCATCATGTCGCCGGGACAGTAGAAATAGCCTGCTTCATCCAAGCCATCGGAAACGAACTTGGCCAACTCCTTAAAATAGCCGTCGTGCACCTCTGGATCAAAATCATCGTGCAGGATCAGACAGTTATCCTGATCTGAAACACCGGTCTGTTCACGCCGGCCCTGACTGCCGCAGGCGAGCCATAGATAGGGCACTGGCGCAGGCCCGAACTCGGCCTTACCAAGTTCCAGAAGGCGAACCGTCAGCGCATCGGCAAGCGAGGTGATAACCCGCCCAATCTCATGGGGAGGCACGCCGGATCCGACAAGCTGCACCAGGAGGTTGGGCAACTCGTTGATGACCTTTGCAAGCTCGGCCGTATCGGACTGGCGCCTGATGTCACCGATCATATAGACGGCAGACACCTGCTGACGGCGCACCAGATTGGTGCGCGTGATGATACCGACGGGCCTATCGTTTTCTGTGATGGGAAGATGCCCGATGCCCTTGCTGCTCATCGCAAGCATGGCATCGAACCCGGATGCATCCGGCGCGAAGGACATCGGGTCCTTTGTCATGACTTCATCGACCTGGATGCCCGGATCACGCGCCTGCGACACCACACGGCTCGTGATGTCCCCGGTTGTCAGGAGGCCAACCAAACGCTCGCCATCAACCACAAGGACGCAGGAGATGTGCTTTTCGGCCATTATGCCTGCAGCGTCCTGCACACGGGTCCCTAGCGGAACGGAGATAGGGTTGGGCGTCATCAACTCGTTTAGTTTGATCCCAACGAGGCTTGCATCCGAACCGGGCGCTGCCTCTTGCCTTTTGACCGGCGAAAAACGCCCAAAGAAAGCTTTGAAGGCCCGGTTGGACTTAGCCAGCGTATGAAAGATATTGGCTGGAACCGTGTAGATGACAACCTTGTCTGCCGATGCACGCGCAGACTGGCTGGCTATCTGATCATTGAAAAGAGCGCGTGATCCGAAGCTGCTTCCGGCGCGAACTTCGCTGACAACATCACCATCCGGCGACAACAGTTCCACTTCGCCTTTGGCAATGATGCGCAGCGCATCCACATCCTGTCCGACGCCATAGATGATCGCATCCTTAGCGTAGGACTCAACTCCGATTGAACCAAGAAGCTGATCCGCATCCTCTTGCGAAAGCAAGTCGAAGGGATGGTGGCTGCGAATGAAGTCGGGCGCTCCGGCAAGGGCGTCTTGCATCGCGGATCCTTTGGTTTTCGGTTATGCGCGCCGAAAAGGCACTGCTGGACTGCTGCCTACGCGACCATGCGACGGCTCTGATGGCTGGCCAATTGGGCAAAGCGCGTAAAGCATTCGTGCCGGTTATACCAGCAAACAAAAACGGGCCCGGCTTGCGCCGGACCCGTCATTGTTCGTTCTCAGGATGCTTGAACCTAGTGGCTCACAGCACCGGCAGCACCGCGCGGGATACGCACCGATTCCACCAGTTCCTGGATATGCTCCGGCGGAGCAGCCGTTGCACGCGATACGAAGTAGGCGACAACGAAGTTGAACACTGCACCGATCGGCCCGAAGTGGGTCGGCGGTATACCGAACAGATACTGCGAGCTGTCCAGCATAGCTGTGCCCGGAATGAAGAACCATCCAAGGAACAGGAACAGGTAGAGACAGGTCGAAATCAGACCGGCCAGCATACCCGCAACCGCGCCGGGAGCGTTCATCCGCTTTGAGAAAATCCCCATCATCAGCGTCGGGAACAGCGTTGCAGCGGCAAGACCGAAGGCAAGAGCCACAACCTGCGCCGCAAAGCCTGGAGGATTAAGCCCCAGATAGACAGCCACACAGATCGCCACCGCCATCGATATGCGCGCTGCGATAAGCTCGCCTCTCTCCGATATCTCCGGATTGTAGACCGACTTGATAAGGTCGTGACTGATCGCCGAGGAGATGGCGAGCAGCAGACCGGCAGCCGTCGATAGCGCGGCGGCAATACCACCGGCAGCGATCAACGCGATCACCCAGCCTGGAAGCTGCGCAATCTCCGGGTTGGCAAGCACGAGGATGTCACGGTTGAAGGTGACCAGCTCGTTGCCTTCCCAGCCACGCTCGGCAGCCAGTTCAGCCATCGCGGGGTTCGCATCATTATAGTACTGGATGCGACCGTCGCCATTCTTGTCCTCGACACCCAAGAGACCGGTAACCTGCCAGGTTTCGAACCAATCAGGCAACTCATCCTGGGCAACCGCCTCGCCTTCAAGTCCGGCTGGCCACATCGTGGTCGTGATGTTCAGGCGAGCCATGGCACCCACAGCAGGAGCGGTGAGGTACAGAAGCGCGATGAACACCAGCGCCCAACCAGCAGACCAACGCGCGTCGGCCACTCTGGGAACGGTGAAGAAACGGATGATCACATGCGGCAGACCAGCCGTACCGATCATCAGCGACAGGGTGTAGAGCGCCATCAACCAAGGGTTGGTTGTTGCCGTGTATTCCCTGAAGCCCAAATCGGTAAGCAACCCATCAAGCACGACGAGAAGATGCTGACCAGCGCCCGCTTGACCTTCAGCCATGGTCGAGAAGAGACCAAGACCCGGGATCGGGTTACCCGTCAGATTGAGCGAGATGAAGATCGCCGGAATGGTATAGGCGGTGATCAGTACGCAGTACTGGGCAACCTGGGTGTATGTAATGCCCTTCATGCCGCCGAGAACGGCATAGACGAAGACGACAGCGCCAGCAGTAAAGAGACCCGCTTCAATATCAATTTCAAGGAAGCGCGAGAAGGCGATACCAGCGCCACGCATCTGACCGATCACATAGGTTACCGAAATCACGATAAGACAGATGACCGCCACAACGCGAGCTGCGTTGGAATAGTATCGATCGCCAACAAACTCAGGCACCGTGAACTTACCGAACTTACGCAGATAAGGCGCGAGCAGCATGGCCATGAGCACATAGCCACCGGTCCAGCCCATCAGGAACAGAGAGTTGTTGTAACCGACGAAGGCGATGAGACCCGCCATCGAAATGAACGAAGCCGCCGACATCCAGTCAGCAGCGGTCGCCATACCATTGACGATCGGGTTAACACCGCGGCCAGCGGCATAGAACTCGCTCGTCGACGCAGCACGCGCCCAGATGGCGATACCGAAGTAAAGCGCAAAAGACGCGCCCACCACGATAAAGTTGAGAGTTGTTTGATCCATAAGTGGTGCCCCCCGGACTATTCTTCGTCCACGCCGTGTTCACGGTCGAGCGAGTTCATACGCCATGCGTAGAAGAAGATCAGAACCAGGAACACGAGGATGGAGCCCTGCTGGGCGAACCAGAAGCCAAGATCAGTGCCGCCAACGGCGATACCGGAGATGAGCGGGCGAAGCAGAATAGCAAACCCAAAGGATGCCAGCGCCCAGATTACCATACACAGACCCACCAGGCGAAGGTTCGCCTTCCAGTAGGCCTGACCATCAGAGTTGTCAGACAATACGCGTCCTCCCTAAAGACGTTTCCAGCCCTTGGACCGCACCTCTCCGGACGGATCTCGCCGCGCCAACCGGCAAAACGAAAATGGGTAACCGCACGGTTTCAGCCCAAAGCTGGCGCGCAAGCTATCGGAACTGGTGAGATTCTTGAAGCGGGTACGTACGGACTACCCCCTATACTTGTGGGTAATACACGAAGGGCTTTAGCCGTTCGGATAAGAAAAAAATTGTTTATATATATCAGTAGCTTGAAGGATTTTAAGTGTGAAGTTCAGGTTTTGCATCGCAGCAACATTGTGCGGTGCAGCTCATTCTCTTTGGTAGCTACGCAACCATCCTGATGGGACAGTTGCGTAGCTGCTTCTCACGTCAACGTGACGTCGTCAGCTCTGCATGGCCGGAATGATGGTGTCGCCATAACGAGCGATGATGTTCTCCTCATCGCCATTATCCAGATAGATGTTGAACTGGGTCACGCCCACACGCTCCAGCTCCTGCAATTTGGCGATGTGATCGTCCACGGTTCCAAGGACGGCGAAACCGTCAATGATGTCATCGGTGATGAAATCAAGGTACGGATTGTCGCTCTGACCGTGCTTGGAATAATCATAGCCGCGCCGCTTTTCCACATAGGCGGTCAGGCTCTGCGGCACGAGATCGGTATCGGCGCCATACTTCTCCACGATATCCGCCACATGATTGCCGACCATGGCGGGGAACCATTTTGTCGCCTCGCGCGCTTCGACAATGTCACCGATATAGGCCGGTGCTGCCGACATCACCCTGAATGTCGACATGTCGCGACCCGCTTCCTCACCCGCCGCAATGGCCTGATCGGCCAGCCATTTGCAGATGCCTGGCTCGGCGATCTGCAGGATGAGTCCGTCACCCACGCGGCCCGCTGAGGAGAGCGCCATTGGACCGTAGGCTGCCACCCAGGCCGGAAGTTCATACCCTGTCGCCCACGGAAATTGGATCGGCGCAGGCACATCGCCATACGTGACCTCTTCGCCACGCACGAGTGCCTTCACCTTGGTGATGAACTCCTCCAGCACGGCAAGCTTGGCCGGTTTCTTGCCCATGACACGCACAGCACTGTCGCCACGGCCGACGCCGATGTCGAACCGCCCATTGGACTGCTTGGCGAGCGAACCGAACATGGATGCCGCGAGCGACCAATCGCGCGTGTTCGGATTTGTCACGCAGGGACCAAAGCGCATTGTCTTGGTATGCTCCATCAACATCGCCATGGCCGAGAAGCTTTCGCGCCAGAGAATGTGGCTGTCATAGAACCAGCAATAGGTGAAACCGGCATTTTCCGCCTGACGCACCAGGGCTCGGGCGCGGTCCGGTTCAACGAACCCTTTGAATGTGATCCCAAATTCCATGGTCAAACCCCTTATTGTTGTTTGTATTGGACACGATTAATGCGCAGGCGGCCAGATCTTGATCCCGGCATGGGTGAACGGAACCTGCTTGGAAATGTTGATGCGGATGAGAATGGGTGTGATCGCCTCGATGCAACGCGCCGCACTGGCGCCACCAGCGTTGTAAGCCTCGACGCCGAGCGTCCTGATCAACGCCATAACTTCCTTGCGCGCATCCAGCGAGTTACCACAGACCAGAACGTCGCAATTGATATCCCAATCGAGGGTGTTCAACGTCGTCGCCGAAACGTTGTGCAACGCGCCGACAACCGGAATAGCATCGCCGAGAAGAGCCTGGGCCGCCTCGGTGGCCGAACCCTCGGGCGGCATCTCGACGATCTTCGGATCGTTCGGTGCAAGCGGCACGACGATATCGATCAGGATCTTACCAGCCAGACCATCTTTGATCTGCCCCAGCGTCGCATCATGCCCTGCATAAGGCACAGAGAGGATCACCAGACGTTCAGCGGCAGCCACAGCACCGTCATTGTCATGCCCACTGATCGGCGCGGCGTCGCCCGCTAGCTGGCCTGCAAGCTCGGCCGCAACTTCCTCTGCGCGGGCAGGGTCGCGCGACCCGATCGCCACCGGCACCCCGGCCCGGGCAAAGCGCAAAGCAAGCCCCCGACCCTGTGGCCCTGTTCCACCTACAATAGCAATCGTCATCGGAAGACATCCTCATTTTGTGCGCGCAGCAGATCTCCTGCCCTGGCATTGTCGACAACGGACCAGTCAAGGCCTCGAAAAAGGACCACCGGCGTTTGCGACGCCTTACCAATGACAAGACCGGATGCAGCTGCGACTTCGTCAGCAAAGGCCGGCTCCGTCACCCGCAATGGGCGGCCACGCGCATCCATTCCGCCAACCTCGCTGCGCGTTGCCGGCACGCCAGCCAGACCGATGGCCACATTCACCTGGCCGAGCCGCCAGGGCCGCCCGAACGTATCGGTGATGATAACGCCGAGGGGGACATCAAAGCGCGCCTCAAGCGCACTGCGGATAGCTTGAGCACTGGCATCGGGATTTTCAGGCAGTAGAATGACCTCGCCTTCATCGGCCGTGTTGCTCTCGTCCACTGCCGCATTGGCTGAAACAAACCCGAGACGATGTTCGCAGATCATAGTGCCTTCAGCAGCGTGAGGATGCTTGAAGGCACGCACAACGCGTCGGCTTTCGTCCAGAACGGCCTGAATCTTGCGCGGATCCTTGGACAGTTCCGCGCCATAGCGCTGTGCTTCCTCACCCGGTGTCACATCGGCGAGCTTGCGAACACGCCCTTCGGCTTTAGAAACGATCTTGTGTGCGATGGTCAGCACGTCCCCTGCGAGGGGTATGACATCCGACCGGGTGAGCGCACCAGCAATCAGGCCGGGCAGATCGTCCCCGGCTCGAACCTCGGGCAAACCCTCAACAGCGATGAGCTCGGCGCCCCTCATGACCCAAACGCTCCAAGCGACCGGTCAAGCCCCCGGACAAGACGCGCGCCAAGATCGCTGGACCGGTCGACGTCGTAAAGCAGGCTTGGCAACGGCTTCACCAGACAGGGAAGGCCCGCGGCTTCGGCTGACCTCTGATGGGCCGCACAGGAGTCTGGTCCATACGCAAAGGCGATGGCATCCGGCGGCGTGACAACAAGAGCATTGGTTCCGCCATCATGCGCGGGCGCGATGATGACAGAAGGAACCTCTCGGGTTACGGCGAACAGCGCACTCAAGTCGGATGATTGAGGGTCGGCCAGATCGCCGGGCAGAATGCAGACCGCATCAAAGCGATGGTGTGCAGCATACATTGCTCCTGCGTGAGCAGCAGCGTTCAATCCTTCACCCGGATCATCCAGCAAGGTTACACGAAACGGATAGCAGATCGCGCGGATGGCATCGGAACTGGTCACCACCACAATGTGCAGACTGGCATCGACGCTGCGCAGAACCCGCAGAGTCTGGCGAAACAGCGTGCGGGTCAGCGCGGCTCGTGCTTTGGCCGGAAGACTGTCGCCCAGCCGGGTCTTGGCTTCTGCCGGATCTTTCATCGGAATGACGACACACAAACTCATGCCGCAAACTCCAACACCTGACTGGCGAGCGCTGCCTTGCGTTCAGCGTTCGGCATCAGAATATCAGTGGCCGAAACAGCGATGCCGAGCGCTTCGATGGCCTCGACAAAACCGGCGTCTTGGTCGTCAATCACCAGCCTGTCGACAAATCCCTGATAATGCCTGGCGATGCCAAGCGCCGTCGGTTCCATGCCAAGGCCGCTCATCATCTTTGCGGCCGGGCCTTTCACGGTCTTGCCGGCAATCAAAGGGCTGACAGCCACAACCGGCTTATGCGTGTGAACGATCGCATCCTGCAGCCCGGGAACAGCAAGGATCGGATCGATGCTGACCAGCGGATTGGACGGAGCGATGACAAAGAGGTCAGACCTGTCGATGACGTCCAGGGCTTCCGGCGTTGGGCGTGCATCGCCGATCCCCTCAAACCAAAGGCCGGAAACCTCCGGCACGCATTTCTCACGAACGAAATACTCCTGAAAACTCAACTCGCCGTCGTCCGTCAAAAGTCGTGTTTGAACACGATCGTCGGTGGGCAGAACGATACGCGGCTTGATGTTCAAGGCCCTGGCGACATCATGGGCGATCTGACTGGGCCTGTCGCCCTGTGCGCGGCGCATCGTCCGGTAGATGTGCAGCCCCAAATCCTTATCGCCGAGCGTCATCCAGATCGGCTGACCAAGCGCCTCGAGTATTCCCAGCGCCCGCATGCCATCATCGGACACGCCCCAACCCTGCTTGCGGTCGATGAGGTCGGCCAGCGTATAGGTAACGGTGTCGATGTCGGGTGAAACCCAAAGCCCGTGAAAAACCTCGTCATCGGCAACGTTACCGATGATGGTTAGGTCGACGTCGTCCAGCGCAGCGAGACCCTCTGCCATCTTGGCACCACCAACACCGCCGGCAAGCAAAGTGACCTTCACCATCAGGCGCGCTTTCGCTCATCCGCAGCAAGGAAGGCCAGCGGATCGGTCCCGTTGCGGTCCACAAGCGGTGCCTGAATTTCCGGGTCGTCCCTATCAAACCGATGCAAGGCGTCGTAGAGCGTGTTGCGCTGAACGGGAGTGCGGCCCGCCGAGCGGATGATCTGCACCATCTCATGAGCGGTGACTTCCTGGCCGTTCCTGGCACCGGCAGCGCGAGAAATGCTTTCATTCATCAGCGTGCCGCCGAGATCGTTGACGC
>JANQJE010000126.1 GCA_028281795.1 Cohaesibacteraceae bacterium
CTTGGAGAAACAAAAGGCTGGTAAGAAGAAGATGCGCCAGTTCGGCAAGGTCGACATCCCGCAGGAAGCGTTCATCAAAGCGTTGAAGATGGACGGTTAACCTCCGAGCCGACGTCGCCGGCCAAGCGAAATCGGCGACAAGGATGCGCAGGCGCCGCCAACCGTTCTGAGCACATTGGTCCGTTCAAAGCCGCCCCAAGACGCGACAGACTGAAAGAACCATCGCTATGACCAATCTCTCTAACCAGACCGCGTTTGTCACGGGGGCTAGCCGTGGCATCGGCGCAGCGACGGCTCACGAACTTGCCCGAAAAGGTGCGAATGTCGTGCTCGCAGCGCGCTCAACCGGCGATATCGAGAAGCATGCATCAGAGATTCAGGCTGCTGGCGGGAAAGCCTTGGCAGTTGCCTGCGACGTGGCCGACTACGGCCAGGTCGACGCGGCCGTCTCAGCCGCAGGTCAAGCCTTCGGCCCGGTGACCATCCTCGTCAACAATGCCGGAATTATCGACCCGATCGCGCGGCTGGACGAGTCCGACCCCGGCGAATGGGGCAAGGTCATCGATATCAACGTGAAGGGCGTTTATCATTGCGCCCGCGCCGTTCTCCCAGCCATGCAGAAAGCCGGCGGCGGAACCATCGTCAACATATCCTCCGGTGCTGCAACCGGAGCGCTGGAAGGCTGGAGCCACTATTGCTCGTCCAAGGCGGCAGTGCTCTCGCTGACACGCTGCCTCCACAAGGAGTTTGCCGACAAAGGCGTGCGGACCGTAGGTCTCTCGCCGGGCACCGTAGCAACCGAAATGCAGGTGCAGATCAAGGTCTCCGGCATCAACCCTGTCAGTCAACTCGATCCGAGCGTGCACATTCCACCGGAGTGGCCGGCAAAGGCCATTGCCTGGCTCTGCACCGTTGAGGCCAACCCCTATCTCGGCGGCGACGTATCGTTGCGTGATGAAGACATTCGCAAGGCCGTCGGCCTCATTTAGTTCGAGCGCGCGCATACGCTCACCGGAATGTGCACATCATTTGTTCGCTATGCCCAAGTGACTGATCTTGTGGCATTCGGCGATTTGTGGCATGCCTGCCATCGTTATCAAACGTCACGGGAGACGCTGCGTGCCGCACGGGACGCAGGGCCGAAGAAGCAACCTCCCCGGAATCTTTCAGGCGAAAAGACCGTGGCGTGACAAGGCAATCTGGAGAGCGATCACTCCTATAGGAGCTGATCCACCGAAGGAGCTAAGCCGCCCAACGGCGCACCGCATGGTTGCGTGGCCCATATGGGGTTGAGGCGGTGAAACTCTCAGGTTCAAGGACAGATGGGGACCGTTGGGTGCGCGCGATAAGCGCCCAAACGGCTCGTCACGTCTGCATACCTAGAGAGCGGCTCTTGCCCGGAAGGCCTTATGATGAACGCCCCAACCACAACTGAACAGCTTAAGAACGCAACCGCTGCCGTTGGAAAGCAGGTTCCCGGCATCCTATCCCAACCCGGTACGCGCAGTGTTGCGGTAATCGGTGCAGGGATAACGGGTGTGACAGCCGCCTATGCCCTGGCGAAGCGCGGCCTTCAGGTGACGGTCTTCGATCGCCATCGTTATCCGGCCATGGAAACGAGCTTTGCCAATGGCGGGCAGCTTTCCGCTTCCAATGCAGAGGTCTGGAATCATCCCTCCAATATCGTGAAGGGCGTTAAATGGATGTTCTCCGCCGATGCGCCATTGCTCTTCAACATGACGCCAAGCTGGCACAAATACTCCTGGATCGCAGAGTTCATGCTGGCGATGCGGTCGTACAAGGAAAACACGGTGCGCTCTGCCGAGATCAGCATTATGGCGCGCAAGAATCTGCTTGCCTGGGCCGAAGCGGAAGGCATCGACTTCAACCACGAAAAGCGCGGCATTCTGCACGTCTATCGCACGGAGAAAGCAACAGTTCATGCCCGCAAGGTGAACAGCTTGCTGGATCGCGCCGGTCTCGACCGCCGCGAGATCACACCGGACGAGGCCAGGCAATTGGAGCCGACTCTGCACGGTGATTTCCAGGGCGCGTTCTACACCCCTTCAGACAGCACGGGTGATATTCATAAATTCACTGTTGGTCTGGCCGCTGCTGCCCAAAAACTCGGTGTTCGGTTCGAACAGGATGTCGATGTCCGTAAGCTCACGGCAGGCAATGGCATTGCCGTGCGCTACGCCAGGGACGGTGCCGAAACGACCGAGCGTTTCGATCAGATCGTGGTTGCCGCCGGCGTCGGCTCACGTGCTTTGGGGGCACAATTGGGCGATCGCGTGAACGTTTATCCGGTCAAGGGGTATTCGATCACGGTCCAATTGCCCGATGAGGCGGCTCAAACTGCGGCACCCTGGATGAGCTTCGTCGATGACGATGCGAAAATCGTGACATCCCGGCTCGGGGCAGACCGTTTCCGGGTTGCTGGCACTGCTGAGTTCAACGGCTTCAACCGCGATATCCGCGCCGACCGTATCCGCCCGCTGGTGGAGTGGTGTCACAAACTGTTCCCGAACATGCCGACAGAGCATGTCGTTCCCTGGGCGGGTCTGCGACCGATGATGCCCGATATGATGCCGCATTTGAAAAGGGGCAAAGCGCCCGGCGTCCACTATCATTGCGGCCATGGCCATCTGGGGTGGACGATGTCCGCCGGTACGGCGGAGTTGGTTGCCGAAAACGTGATGCAGGAAGTGCTTGCTTAGACTGGCTGCACTGCGAACAAGAAGTGTCCGGGCACCAGCGCTGACCAGTGCCCGGACGAGGCTTGAGTGTTGTTCACAGGGAAGGACCAACAGTCAGCCAAAAGGTTATGTCTCTGCTTAACGCAGGCCGCGGTTGCGGCGGCTGGCGCGAACCAGTTCCTCGCCCGCGCTTTCAGAAAGTGGCAGGTTAGCGGCCCGTAAAACGTCGGCGCGGGTCACACCCATATCGCGCAAAAGATGATCATCCAGTTCCAGCATGTTCCGGATGCCACGGCGGCGCTGCACTTTGGCATAAAGATTTTCCGCAAGACCCCAGACAGACAAGACTGCGCGCAGGGCCGAGCCCACCAGGGCACGACAGGCGGCCCTTGTATCAGCCGGAGCCAGATGGGGGGTATGCTCTATGTGTCGAACGGTCATGGTTGTCTCCAAAGATTGGGCTGCACGGGTCAAGAGAGGTGGCCCGGTCGCCGGTAAGGAGACTTCGCGAAGGTCTCAAGATGGACAGTGCCCCGGATATATGTTTCAATCAAACGAATAGTTTTGAAGATAACTATAACAAAAATTGAAAGCGCCTTTATTGGCCGGGATGAACGTCGATGAACATCGCCACCGCCATACAACCTGGACCGCTGCTTGAACTGGACCTTTTGAGAACCCTGGTCGCGATTGCTGAAACCGGTAACTTCTCATCGGCGGCCGAACGCTTGGGCCGCACGCCTTCCGCCGTCTCGATGCAGGTCAAGAAGATGGAAGAGATTGTCGGCGCCAGCCTTTTTGTCCGTGATAGCCGTTCCGTCAGCCTGACGCGCGACGGGGAAGCGCTGTTGCAACATGGCCGTCGTTTGCTCGCGCTCAATCGTGAGATGATGACCCGCTTTGTGCGGCCCGACCTTATTGGCGAGGTTCGCCTTGGGGCACCTGACGACGTGGCAGAGCGTTTCCTGCCGAGCATGTTGTGTCACTTTGCCGAAACTCATCCTGGCGTAATGCTCAACGTGCTGGTGGATGGCACCCGTCGCTTGAAAGAGATGGTTGATGATCAAACACTCGATCTTGCCATCGTAACCGTTGGTACCCTGCTGAAACCGGACGACGAGGCGGTCGATGTTATCCACCGGGAGCCGTTGGTTTGGGCCGCGCTTGCTGGTGGAGTTGCGGTAGAGCAAGAGCCGTTGCCGATCTCGCTTTGGGAAGAAGGCTGCACCTGGCGCGCTGCGGCTCTCGAGGCGCTTGACCGCGATGGCCGTGACTACAGAGTGGCTTATCAGAGCGCCCACATTTCGGGGCAGCGCGCGGCTATCCTGGCTGATCTTGCTATTGCGCCGATTGCCAAGTCGCATCTTACGGGGCGGATCGTCGAAGCGCGCGTCAGGAACGAGCTGCCTCCGCTGCCTGAATGCGCATTGGCTCTGATCGTGCGCGATGATCCCTCTGCGCCGGTTAAAGCAGCGGCGGAGCATGTACGCGAGTGCTTCGATCATCATGCCTGTAAGGTGAATTGACCCGGCCGAGGCACGTCAGCATCCAGCTTGTTGCCGACAGGCCCTAAGATGATTCTCGCGCTGCGCTGGGAAGTACTCCTGCCATCATACCGCTGACATGCGTTGGGTACATGTCAACAACAGATCCTTGCTGGAGAGACGGATGACCGACAGTCACCGCATTCAAACGGTTGAGCAACTTGAGGCGCTCTATGGCACGCCGGGGGGCACCTCTCTCGTCAAGGTCTCGGGCACGATAACGCCGGAGTACCGGGCGCTCATTGAGGCCTCCCCTTTCTGCGCGCTGGCAACGTCCGGCCCTGAGGGTCTGGATTGTTCGCCGCGCGGTGATGCACACGAGAACGGGCTTTCAGGTCTGGTGCGCATCGTGGACGAAAAAACGCTGATGATGCCGGACCGGCGCGGCAACAACCGGATCGACAGCCTGCGCAACATTGTGCGCGATCCACGTATCGCGCTTCTCTTCCTTATTCCCGGTTCCGGCACGACGCTGCGCATCAACGCCAGCGCGTATCTGACGGCCGACCCGGATGTTCTTGAAAGCTTTGCCGTCGGTCAGAAGCCTCCACGCAGTGTGATCGTGATCAAAGTGGAAGAAGTCTATTTCCAGTGCGCCAGGGCGGTGGTCCGGGCCGATCTCTGGAATCCGGAAAAGCACGTCGATGTCGCCAGACTGCCAACACCGGGAGACGTTCTGGCCACACAAAGTGCAGGGGAAGTGGGCGGCAAGCCGTATGACGAAGAATGGCCGGAGCGCGCGTCAAAGACGATGTGGTAGCCGGCGGGCCGGTCACAAGCCTCGACGCAGCCCCAATCCCATCGCATGCTGGCGTGAGCCGGGAGGATGGTGATTCTCACATGTCAAAGCCGCATTGCTTTTCAGGACGCCGCGCACGTCTGGCGACATACCTTGTCCTAGTCGGCCTAATTACTGGTTCGTTCGGTTTGGTTCATGCTCAGACATCGGGCAGCGTCCCCAATCCTGTTGCTCGCCCTGACATCTCGCCACAGCCTGTACAGCCCTTATCCGTCAACGCGACCACCGCCGCGCGCCAGCTTTTCGGGCGTACGCCAACACCTGCACCGCTGGAAGCGCGTTCCATCGGTGGTTATGCCCGCGGTTGTCTGGCCGGTGCACAGCCGCTGGCTGTGGATGGTCCTGCCTGGCAGGCGATGCGCTTGTCGCGTAACCGCAATTGGGGTCATCCGGCTCTGGTGGACTATCTTCAGGACCTTGCTGTCGCCGGACGCGCGCGGGAAGGTTGGAACGGGTTGCTTGTCGGCGATATGAGCCAGCCGCGGGGCGGCCCGATGCTCACCGGCCATCGCTCTCATCAGATCGGCCTGGACGCCGACATCTGGCTGATGCCGATGCCCGATCGCACACTGTCCCGTCAGGAGCGTGAAGAGATATCCGCCATTTCGATGCTGCAAGAGGGGACGCGCACCATCAATCCGAACCGTTGGACTGAAGGCCATGCGCGGATCATCCGGCTCGCTGCGAGCGATGATCGTGTGGCGCGCATCTTCGTGCATCCAGCGATCAAGGAACAGCTTTGCACCTGGGAACGCTCCGATGCTGACCGGTCCTGGCTGCGCCGGGTCCGTCCCTGGTACGGCCATCACTACCATTTCCACGTCCGGCTTGCCTGTCCGGCGGGCATGGAAGGGTGCGAAAACCAGAACCCGCCGCCTCAGGGCGACGGGTGCGGTGAAGAGCTTGCCTGGTGGCTTGGGCCGGAACCGTGGCAACCCAGTGACACGCCCGTGCGCCCGC
>JANQJE010000134.1 GCA_028281795.1 Cohaesibacteraceae bacterium
GCGCGGATGTGTTGATCGGAGAAGTTTCGAACGTCAATGATGATGAGACGGACAACATCTTCCGCGAGGAAATTCCACGCTTTGCCAGCATCGAAGATGATGTTGCACCGAACCATCTTCTCGTCTCGGACTACGCCAACTGGCGTGATCGCTCATGACAATCCGGCTCTCGGGCGGCGCGATGCGTGTCTGATGTCCGCGACCCCATAGTTGCAACACCACATACACTGCGCTGGCACGTTCAGCGCACGCTGGTGCTCGCCTGGCCGGTGATCCTGTCGCGAGTCGGTGTGCTGATGATGACGACGCTTGATGTCGTCGTTGTGGGACGTGCCGGAGCTCAAGAACTGGCTTACTACGTTCTCGGCTATGCTATCGTCGACAGTCTCATCGCGGTCATGGCTGGCCTTCAACTTGGTGTGCCCGTTTTGACGGCACGCTCCATCGGTGAAGGTCATCCGCGCTACGCGGCGATGATCTGGCGCCGCGGGCTTGTTTTCTCCCTCGTTGTCGGCCTGTCGGCCGCGCTGCTGGTGCAGGCGGCGCCCTGGTTCTTCGCAGCCACCGGCCAAGACGCTGATCTTGCACGAGGTGGCGGCGCCGTCACGGCGCTGCTGGCCTTCAGCCTGCCCTTGGTCGGGCTTTTTCTTGTCTCGGCCATGTTGCTCGAAGCGTTGGAGAAACCGTTTCACGCGACCGTTGCCGTTGCCATTGCCAATGTGGTCAACCTTTGCTTGAGCATCGTGTTTGTCTTCGGGTTCGGCCCGATCCCGGCGATGGGTGCTTGGGGTTGCGCGCTCGCCACGGTGATTACCAGTGCCGGTCTTGGTATCGGGCTTGCCTGCTATGTCCGGTTTCTGCTGCCCGGTCGCCAGCATTTTGGTTTCGGCAATCCGCCTGAGCACATTTCGGTGCCGGGCAGCGAACAGAGAAAGATCGGCTATGCCGGCGGTGCCTCATATGGGCTGGAAGCGGCTGCATTCACCGGCATCACTGTCTTGGCCGGGTTGATTGGTGTCATCGGTTTGGCTTCGATGGGGGTGCTTTTCCAGCTGTTTGCCATCACGTTCATGATATCCTTCGGTATCGCTGGCGCGACGCAGGTACGTGTCGGCAACGCGTGGGGCCGGGCCGACGCCCGCGGCATGGCGCAGGCCGGTTGGGCCGGGTTTGGCCTTTCGCTGGTTTTCTCGGCGTTGGCGAGCCTGCTGTTCATACTGTTTCCAACGTTTTTCGTCGGACTTTTGACCACCGATCAACAGGTGATCGGTGCGACACTGCCTGTGATGATCTGGATGGTGATGGCGCTGATCGCCGACGGTGGTCAGTCAGTGTTCAATCATGCGTGTCGCGGTCGAGGCGACACATGGGTGCCCACTTTGCTGCATCTGATCAGCTATTGGTTTGTTATGCTGCCCCTAGCCTGGTTCTTTGCCTTGAAGCTGGATGGCGGTGCATCTGGTCTCTACCAGGCGATTCTGATTTCCAGCCTTGTTTCGCTGGCTGCGATGGGCAGCCGTTTTACGCTTCTTTCACGACGTGGTCTGCCGTCCGGTCTTAAGACATCATAGAGGGATTCCCATCGTGGCTCTTGCGCGGTGAGGGATGCATGATGCAGGTTGAGCGAAACCCTTTTCGTTAGGTCGCTCAATACAAGGCCGGCAACCAAGATGGCCGACAAGGTCACATATAGGGGAGTCTACGTGCCCAAGACACGCAAACCGGTGCCAGGTGCTGCTGGTGGTATGACAAAGCCGGGTCGCCGCCAACGCGCGCGCACCGGCGTCAACATCAATGACATTGCCGAGCGGGCTGGTGTTGCGCCGGCCACAGTTTCGCGCGCGCTGAACGGCTACACCGATATCGCGGAGGCGACGCGGACGCGGATTCTGACCCTTGCCAGCGAACTGAACTATCAACCCTCATCGCGCGCCCGCCAATTGGCGCGCGGCTGGGTGGAGACGGTGGGTTTTGTGCTTCCCACAATCAGCCGGCAAGAGAACGACCCGTTCGTTTCCGACATTCTGGATGCTTTGGCGGCTGCTCTGGCAGAACGTGATTATGATCTGCTGTTTGCAACCGTGCGCGAGGGCGAAGAGGAATTGGATGTCTATCGGCGTCTGATCGCGGCGGGAAAATGCGCTGGTTTCATTATTACGAACTCGCGTGACAATGATCCGCGTATCCAGTTCTTATCGGATATGAAGGTGCCGTTCGCTGTTTATGGCCGAGCGTCGATCCCCGTGCCTTATGCTCATCTGGACATGGACAATGAAGCCGGTATTGCCGGTATGGTCGATCATCTGGTGGCTCTTGGCCACAAGCGTTTCGCTTATCTCGATCTGGATGAAACGGCGACGTTCGCGCGTTTACGCCGGTCAGGGTTCGAACTGGGTGTTGCCCGTAATGCTCTGCCTGACGACCAGGTGACGATGGTTCAGGTTCCCCACACGTCTGCCGGCGGACTGAAGGCGATTTTCGACCTTTACGATGGTGGCAACTCGCATCGGCCGACTGCCGTTGTCTGTCCGGCCGACGTGGTGGCCATTGGTGCAATCCAGGGCCTGAGCACCCGGGGCTATCATGTCGGACGTGATGTGTCGGTCACCGGCTATGATGGTGTCCCCCTGGGAGCCTTTACATCGCCCCCTCTCACGACAATGAGCCAGCCTATCGAGGAAGTCGGTCAGCGGCTTGTCGATATGCTGTTCCGGGTGATGGACGGTGCTGATCCCAGCCAGTTTCGGGACGTCCTGATGCCTACACTGGTCCGCCGTGCTTCGGATGGCTCGCCGACGCTCACTGAAGCGGCGCAAGCCACCGGCTAACTTAGGTGCGCTAAGAGCAGTGCGCGCCCGTTCTGAAGGCTGGCGGTCAGTCTGCCCTTTACCACGTTGGAAATCGTCAGCGTATCGCCAAACGGCATGACGATTGCCTCCAAGGGCCATTCGGCACCGGTGAGCGTCAAACCTTCCAAGGCGGAGAAAGCAAGCACGCTAAACTGAGTTCCTCCCTGATAGTCATAGCGTGTTGGGGCTGGAAGCAGCGTGGTGGCTTCCTCCAGGCCATTGGTCATCATGGTTGGCGTGCCCGCGTGAGATAACGCGCATGCCTGCGTCATCAGAGCAAATGTATGATCGGTCCGACCGCCGAAGGCTCCGACCAGCGTCAACGATGTTGCGCCGCGAGCGACAGCTTCCTCCACCGCCAATGCACCGTCCGTTGCTGCTTTGGCTGCCGGGTAGGTCCGACGTTCAAGAACTGGGAACAGGTTGCCGTCCCTTTCATCGGAGGAGTCGAAATCGCCAACCCAGAGTTCAGGCGTCAACCCCAGTGTTCGCGCATGCTTGATGCCGCCGTCGGCGGCGATAATCCGGCTCCCCGTTATCTGCGAGCGCAAACGCGCGGTCGGTGTGATCGGACCGGCCAGGAGAATGGTGAAAGCGTTGGAGACAGTCTTCGTCATAAGCGCCATCAGATGGACCAGTGATCGCCTGCGTGCAAGCGTCCACTGGACAGGCGGTTCAAAGCGACCTACCTCTAGGACTGCTCAGCGGGGTGCCTGACGACAGGCTGAGAGGCGCGTGTGCCAACCCGTAGAACCTGATCCGGATCATGCCGGCGGAGGGATTTGGGCCAGCTTGTCGCTCTTTATGCGGTTCGCTTTCTCAAACATCTGCGCGTCCGTTCGGTGATCCTGCTTTGTGATGTGGAGACCGACCCTATGGCGACTGCTCATACCCGAATGTTGGCTGCTTTTTCTGCGTTTGCTACGATTTTTTCGGCCTGCGCAGCTTCGGCGGATGACCGAACACTTACCATCTACACCTATGACAGTTTCGTTGCCGATTGGGGACCGGGGCCGGTGTTGGCCGAAGCGTTTGAAGCCCGGTGTGGCTGCAAGATTGAATGGATTGCGCCGGGCGATGGCGTTGCCGTGCTCAACCGCTTGCGCTTTGAGGGCGAAACGACCGACGCGGATCTTGTTCTTGGGTTGGATACCAACCTGACTGCCGAAGCTGAAGCCACCGGCCTTATCGCTTCGCATGGCGTCGATCTTTCTTCGCTCGACCTTCCGGTCGCATGGACAAGTGAAACGTTCGTTCCCTTCGACTTCGGCTACTTTGCCGTTGTCTACGACACCCAGGCGATCAGCGAGCCGCCAACCAGCCTTGCCGATCTGGTGGAGGGCGATGCCGACCAGCCTATCGTGCTGCAGGATCCGCGCACATCGACACCGGGCCTTGGTTTTTTGCTCTGGATGAAGGCCGTCTACGGCGACGAAGCTGCCGATAAATGGGCGCAACTGTCCGATCGCGTTCTCACCGTCACGCCGGGATGGAGCGAGGCTTATGGTCTGTTCACGGAAGGGGAGGCGCCGATGGTTCTCAGCTATACGACGTCACCTGCCTACCATATGGTCGTTGAAGAAGATGAGCGCTATCAGGCCGCTGCATTCGATGAAGGCCACTATATGCAGATTGAGGTGGCGGCCGCTGTCGAAGGCTCCCCCGAAATCGATTTGGCCAGGGAGTTTCTTGCCTTCCTGATATCGCCTGAGGCGCAAAGTGTGCTGCCGGTCACCAACTGGATGTTGCCGGTGGCCCCAACGGTTGAGGCCCTGCCTGAACCGTTCGAACGGCTTGTGACGCCAACGGATGCATTGCTTCTTGATCCCGAGACGGTCGCTGCCGAGCGCCAAGGCTGGATCAATGAGTGGCTCGACGCCGTCAGTCGATAGGCCGCGCCTTTTGCGCTGGACTGCCTTTCCCGGCTGGATGGTCATCACAGGATTTGGTGCGTTCATCTGCCTGGCCTTGGTGAACCTTCTTGTGGTGGCCGGTGATGGGTTGCCGCTCGACCGGTTGGGCGGCGATTACACCCGTTCGGTGTTTGCGTTCACGCTCACCCAGGCTTTTCTTTCGGTTACCTTGTCGATCCTGGGTGCTCTTCCACTCGCTGTCGTGTTGCATCGCTATCACGGCTTTGCCGGCAGAACGGCCTTGATCCGCCTGCTTGCTTTACCGCTGGCACTACCGCCTCTTGTGGCGGTGTTCGGCCTGCTCGATATCTGGGGGCGCAGCGGGCTCGTGTCGGGCGGACTGGAGGCGCTCGGATTCGACGGCCGGATCGATATCTTTGGACTGCAGGGTGTGCTTCTGGCGCACGTGTTCTTCAATATGCCGCTCGCTGCCCGGTTCATGCTGACACATCTGGAGCGCCAGCCAGCGACAACCTTCCGGCTCGCCGATCAACTGGGTCTGGCCGGATGGGACCGGTTTGTAAGGCTGGAATGGCCGCTGCTGCGTGCTCATGTGCCGGGTATTGCCGGTTTGATCATGATGCTATGCATCGGCTCGTTCACGATTGTTCTGACACTGGGGGGCGGTCCATCGGCCGCGACGTTTGAGGTCGCGATCTATCAAGCCTTGCGTTTTGACTTCGATCCGGCCCTTGCTGCCCTTTACACTCTGGTTCAATTGACCTTGGCTGGTGCTCTGCTGGTTCTGTTGTCCATGATGGGGGGTGCTCCACAGGATCGCGCCGGCGCGGTGACGGAACAGATAGGGCGCGAGGACCGCCTTCCTTTCTGGGGTTTTGCGATCCTGATCGTCGTAGCGGCCTTCTTGGTTGCACCATTGGTTGCCTTGATCATCGGCGGCCTTGTGGCCGACTGGGGTCGACTCTTCGTGATGGCGCGGCTCTGGTCGGCAATCGGCACCAGTCTGATCATATCCACGGCTGCTTCTCTGATTGCGACATCTGCGGCGTACGCATTGCTGGCAGGGCGCGCGCGCGGGTTTGGCGGGCTTACCCTGTCCCGGCGATTGTTCGATGCGGGTTATGGCATGGTCGGCTCCGCCGTGCTGGCCGTGCCGCCTATCGTGCTGGGAGCGGGGTGGTTCTTGGCGCTGCGTGGCATGCCCGGTCAAACCCTGATCGCTGGCGGGCTCGTGGTTCTGGTCAATGCACTGATGGCTTTGCCCTTCGTCCTCAGGGTAATGGCCCCGGCGTTCGAGGCCAGCGAGCGGCGCTATGGTGCTCTGTCGGTGAGTCTGGGTCTTGAGGGCATGCAACGCTTCCTGCGCGTTGACGCGCCCGTGCTTGTCAAACCATTTGCCGTTGCACTTGCGTTTGCGCTGGTTCTGTCCGTCGGCGATCTCGGCGCTGCGGCTTTGTTTGGTGCCTATGATCTGGTCACTCTGCCGGTCTTGATCCTCAATCTGATGGGCAGCTATCGCACCGATGATGCGGCTGGTGTCGCCTTCCTCTTGGGCGTATTCGTGTTTGTGCTCATCGCGCTGGCCGAACGGACGCACAGGGTGGTCGGATGATTGTTCTAAACGGTGCCACAAAGCACTTTTCGGACTATGGCGTCTTTGCTTTCGACCTCACTGTCGAACGTGGTTCGAGTCTCGGTGTCATCGGGCCGAGCGGCGCTGGAAAGTCGACGCTGTTGCATATGGTTGCCGGGTTCATTGAACTGGACGGCGGTCAGATTGTACTCGAAGACGCGGACCATACACACAGCGCACCGGCACAACGACCTGTTTCGATGGTCTTTCAGGCCAACAACCTTTTCGATCATTTGGATGTGGCGGTGAATGTCGGACTAGGGATCACGCCGCGCTTCAGACGTTCTCATCAGGCTATGGGCCAAGTCGCCGAGGCGCTTGCCCAGGTCGGACTGGCAGGCTTTGAAGACCGGCGTCCGGTCAGCCTTTCCGGCGGTGAGGCACAGCGCGTTGCGCTTGCCCGGGCGTTGGTGCGTGATAAGCCTATCCTGCTGCTTGATGAGCCCTTTGCGGCGCTGGGCCCATCCATGCGTCAGGACTTCTCATCTCTTCTCTCGGCGATGCAGAAGGAGCAGGGCTTGACCATGCTTACCGTCTCGCATGCCCCCACGGAGTTGAACGGTCTGTGCGACCGGTTGGCATTCGTGATGGATGGTTATGTTGCTGCCTTGGGGGAAACGGCGTCGATGCTGAACGATCCACCGCATCCGGCCCTGGCAGCCTATCTCGGTCGCCGCGTTGAATCATCGTTCGATGCACACTGACATGGCATCGTCACTTTTCACGCGATAGGTTCAGTGTAATCTCAAATGGATTCCTGTCATGAACCTTTCCCCCCGTGATCCTGAAACAGTCCTAGCCAACACCCCGTTTGACAGTCTGGCCATTGGTCAGTCCGTGCGGATGGAACGGCTCTGTACAGCGAACGATCTGATCGTTTTTGCCCATGCGTCGGGCAATATGAACCCGATTCATCTGCCCTCGACCGATGTTACCGGTGATGGTCGCGATGATGCGCCTGTGGTGCCATCGATGTGGCTTGCATCGCTGATATCTTCGGTGCTGGGCAACAAGCTGCCCGGGCCTGGCACCCTCTACCTTTCGCAGACGCTTTCTTTTTTCGGCCGTGCGCGGGTCGGTGATCAACTGACCATCACGGTGACCGTTGCCGAACTCGGCCCGGACCGCTCGGTTACGCTGGTGACCCGTGTCATCGGACCTGACGGCGTGGTGCTTGTGGAAGGCGAGGCCAAAGTGCAAGCGCCGGAAGAGCCCGTGTACCTTGCGGATATCGAGGTTCCGGACCTTCAGGTGCAAAAGCATCACCATTTCGATGCCATGCTCGAGCTTGCACAATCGCTGGAGCCGCTGCCGGTTGCAGTCGTTGCGCCGGACGATACGAATTCTCTTGGTGGTGCCTTATTGGCGCGGGACGAGGGGTTGATCCTGCCGATTCTGGTCGGGTCCAAAGTGCGCATTCAACAGGCCGCTGATGAGCTTGATGTTTCTCTCGATGGCCTCGAACTTATCGACATTGAGGATGAACCGGCATCCGCCGCTTGTGCCGTTGCCATGGTTCATGAGGGACGCGCCAACGCCGTCATGAAGGGTCATCTGCACACCGACGGTCTGTTGAAACATGTGGTGAAAGCCGAAGGCGGTCTGCGCACCGGCAAGCGTATCAGTCATGTGTTCGTCATGGATGTGCCGGGGCGGCCGCAGCCGATCATCATTACCGATGCGGCGATCAACATCATGCCCGACCTCAAGACCAAGGTCGATATCGTGCAGAACGCGATCGACATAGCGCTGGCTATTGGCATCGAAGTGCCGAAAGTCGGCATCCTTTCGGCGGTTGAAACCGTGAATCCGGCGATTCCCTCGACGATCGATGCGGCGGTCCTTTCCAAGATGGCGGACCGGGGCCAGATCACCGGCGGGATTGTGGATGGGCCGCTCGCCATGGACAATGCCGTGGATATCAGCGCGGCCCGGACCAAAGGCATCACCAGTCTGGTGGCCGGTCGCGCGAATGTGCTGGTGGCGCCAAACCTTGAGGCGGGCAACATGCTCGCCAAAGAGTTGACGTTCCTCGCGCACGCCGAAGCAGCTGGGTTATTGGTGGGAGCGTCGGTGCCGGTGATCCTGACCAGCCGGGCTGACGATGACAAATCGCGGCTCGCATCCTGCGCACTGGCAGCGCTCTACGATGTGTGGTTGCGGATCGGCAAGCCGGCCAAAGCCAAACTCTTCCGTGAGAAGCACGATACATGAGCGATGCCCTGCTGACGCTGAATGCAGGTTCATCGAGCCTCAAATTCAGTCTTTTTGCGCTGGAAGGTAGAGTCCCGGAGCGTCTCTACACCGGCGCCTTCGATCGCGGTGTTGCTGCCGATCAGGTGTCGATCAAATCCATCGATGGCACAGTCACGGCACTGCTCCTTGCAGAGCCGGGAAAGCTGGCCAGCGCGTTTTCCGCTGTGCTTGCTTGGTGTGAAGAATGCGACGATTTCGATCATATTGCCGCTGTTGGACACCGGGTGGTGCATGGCGGGATGCATCATGCCGCGCCGGTGGCCTTAGATGACTCGATCATAGCCGATCTTGCCGAACTCTCGCCTCTTGCTCCGTTGCATCAGCCGCACAATCTCGATGGCATCGCCCAGGCACGGACCGCATTTCCCCATGCGTTGCAGGTCGCCTGTTTTGACACAGCCTTTCATCGCACCCATCCATTCGTCAACGACACCTTTGCGCTGCCTCACCGTTTCTACGAGGAAGGTGTGCGGCGGTATGGCTTCCACGGTCTTTCTTACGACTATGTGTCCGGTACGCTGGACCCGGCTCTGAAAGCGGGCCGTGTGGTCATCGCGCATTTAGGCAATGGCGCATCCATGTGTGCACTGAAGGAAGGGCGCAGCGTTGGTTCCACCATGGGATTTTCTGCGCTTGATGGCCTGCCGATGGGCACCCGTTGCGGTCAGATCGACCCCGGTGTTCTCATCTATCTGATGCAGGAACACGGGATGGATGCCGATGCTCTGACGTCTCTGCTCTACAAAGAGTCCGGCCTCAAAGGCATGTCCGGTCTGACCAACGATATGCGCCATCTGCTGGCAAGCGAGGATGAACGTGCTAGGCAGGCCATCGACTATTTCGTCTTCCGCATTCGCCGTGAGTTGGGCGGCATGACCGCTGTGCTCGGCGGTTTGGATGCCCTCGTCTTCACCGGTGGCATCGGTGAGAACGCCGCGGCCATCCGGTCCATGGTATGCGAAGGTTTTGAGTGGCTTGGCCTATCGATCGCCGAGCCTGCCAACGCAGACAATGCGCGCGATATAGAAATGGACTCATCCGCCGTTCGTGTTCTGGTGGTACCGACCGACGAAGAAGGCATGATAGCCCGCTACACAGCAGAGCTTCTGGCTGCATGACAGCCATTGGCCCCCATCCATCTGTTTGCTAGGGTCGAAACATGAGCGATGAATCAAGCAATGTCGTCCCAATTGTCAGCCGTGCCGGTCGCCTTGCCGACGCGCTGGCCCGCGCCCGTGCCCGTGAGCAGGGCCGCGTGCGCGATGTTTTGGCGGCCCGTGAAGGACGCCTGGAAGCCTTGGCTGATGAGCTTCGCATCATGGCAGACGACCTGCCTCCCGGTGAAGCTGGCCGGTTCTCCTTGATCCCGACAAGCCATGGGGATCGTTTGAGCGTGGATGCGGTGAGTTTTGTCGACTTGCACCCCGAGACGTCGGATTACCGCTTGGTGCGTCAGCGCCGTGACGGCCC
>JANQJE010000138.1 GCA_028281795.1 Cohaesibacteraceae bacterium
GGTGAGCGCGCGCCCTGGATCCCGGCGGAAGACATTCCAATCCAGCCCGCCTATGGCGCCGCTGACACGGCAGCGTTGGACTTCATCGACGCCCCGCCCGGCGCCGCGCCGTTTCAGCGCGGGCCTTATCCGACCATGTATGTGCAGCGGCCCCGGACCGTGCGCCAGTATGCCGGTTTTTCGACGGCGGAAGCTTCGAACGCCTTTTACCGGCGCAATCTTGCCGCCGGGCAAAAAGGGCTTTCGGTAGCGTTCGATCTGGCCACCCATCGCGGCTATGACAGCGACCATCCGCGGGTCGCCGGTGACGTTGGCATGGCGGGCGTGGCCATCGACTCGATCCTCGACATGCGCCAGCTCTTCGATGGCATCCCGCTCGACACCATGTCAGTCTCCATGACCATGAACGGCGCGGTTTTGCCTGTTATGGCGCTCTACATCATCGCGGCGGAGGAGCAGGGCGTTGCACCAGACAAGCTGGCCGGAACCATTCAGAACGACATTCTGAAAGAGTTCATGGTCCGCAACACCTACATCTACCCACCGGCACCGTCGATGCGGATCATCTCCGACATCTTTGCCTACACCTCGGCCAACATGCCGAAGTTCAACTCCATCTCGATCTCCGGTTACCACATGCAGGAAGCCGGTGCGACGGCGGATCTGGAGCTGGCCTATACGCTGGCCGATGGCATCGAATATGCTAGGCGCGGCGTCGGCGCAGGCATGGACATCGATACATTCGCACCGCGTCTCTCCTTCTTCTGGGCCATTGGCATGAACTTCTTCATGGAGGTCGCCAAGCTGCGCGCGGGCCGCCTGCTGTGGGCAAAGCTGATGCAGGATGAGTTCGCGCCGACGAATGCGAAAAGCACGGCACTGCGCACGCATTCGCAGACCTCCGGCTGGTCGCTGACGGCGCAGGATGTCTACAACAATGTGATCCGCACCTGCGTGGAAGCCATGGCGGCCACACAGGGGCATACGCAGAGCCTTCACACCAATGCACTGGACGAGGCACTCGCCCTACCCACCGACTTTTCGGCACGCATTGCCCGCAACACGCAGCTTTTCCTGCAGCAGGAATCGGGCACAACGCGCGTCATCGATCCATGGGGCGGTTCATACTTTGTCGAGCGCCTGACCCGTGATCTGGCCGACCGGGCGATGGAGCATATCACGGAGATCGAAGGGCTGGGCGGCATGGCCAAAGCCATCGAGGCGGGTATCCCGAAAATGCGGATTGAAGAAGCTGCCGCGAAGACACAGGCGCGCATCGATTCCGGTCGGCAGTCCATCATCGGTGTTAATTGCTACAAGCCGGACCGCGAGCAGCCTATCGAGATTCTCAAGGTGGACAATGCGGCGGTGCGGCAGCAGCAGCTGGAGAAACTTGCCAGGCTGCGTGCCGAACGCGATCAGGCCACGACCGACAGAGCTTTGGAGGCCCTGGCAAACGGCGCGGCTTCGGACGGCAACTTGCTGGCCCTGTGCGTCGATGCGGCGCGCGCTGGTGCAACCGTTGGCGAAATGTCCGATGCGATGGAAAAGGTGTTTGGCCGCCACCGGGCCGAAATCAAAGCCATTTCCGGTGTCTACAAACGGGAGGCAGGTGAAATGTCCGATGCGATCACCAAAGCTTTGGCCATGACAGATGCCTTTGAGGAAGCCGATGGCAGACGCCCGCGCATCCTGGTCGCCAAGATGGGGCAAGACGGGCACGACCGCGGACAGAAAGTCATCGCGTCCGCCTTTGCCGATATCGGCTTTGACGTGGATATCGGACCACTGTTCGCAACGCCGGAAGAGGCGGCACGGCAGGCCGTCGAAAACGACGTTCACATCGTCGGCGTCTCATCGCTGGCCGCCGGTCACCTGACGCTGGTGCCAGCGCTGAAAGGCGCGCTGGAAGCCGAAGGGCGCGGCGATATCATGATCGTCGTCGGCGGTGTAATCCCACCGCAGGATTTTGATGCGTTAAAGGACGCCGGTGCCGCGGCCATTTTCCCGCCGGGCACGGTGATTGCCGATGCAGCATGCGCTCTACTTGAGGAATTGAACATGAAGCTCGGCTATGCCCAACAGGCAGCCGAATAGCGATCAGCCCACCTCATCCCGCCGGTCGTCCAGCAATTGCCGGATGGCTGTGAGGTAACCGGTCAGGTCAACAACGGTGTCGTGATCCAGCTTTCCTCCCAGCCACCGAAACTCCGGACCGAGCGCGGCGATAGCGTCACCCCGCGCCTTCAGGCCACTCTCGGTGATGGCCACATATTTGCCCCGTCCATCCTGCGGGTTTGGCGTGATTGCGATGAAGCCCTTCTCTTCCAGCCGGCCGAGCGTCGAGGTCATCGTGCCTTTGGAGACCTGAAAAGCGTTGGCGAGTTTCAAAGGCGGCTGCGGGTCGGCGCGCTTCGACAGATGGTTCAGAAGCGAGAACTGCGCGATCGTCAGATCATGCGGCATGACGCGATGAAACATGGTGGTTGCCAACTGGTTGATGATCCCGATCTCGTTGAACAGGCGAAAGAGCGCGGGATCATCAGGCTTGTCGGTCATCAGGTAGTCCGAATGCGGCTCGCGGCTGGCCAGCGCGGCGAGGGGTTGATCTGCGGACCATAGCCGATCCGCGCCAGCATTTGCACCGTCTGGTCCGGACGCGCGCCAAGGACCTGTTTGGCTTCTCCGTAGAGCTCGGCAATCTCCTCGTACTCCTGCAAAGCCTGGCTCAGAGGGTGCATATCGACGCCACGTGCAGTGGCTTCCAGATGCATGCGCACATAAGCGCGTCCCGCCGCGATCTGCTCGGCGCGCGTATCGCCATCGCTGATCAGCCAGACATAGCCCATCGCGGAAAAGATCATCTCACGGTAAGCCTCCAGCCCTTGCTGAAAAGCGGTCGAGGACGTGTCGGCAAGCTGCTCGCGGCTGATCAGACCGCTTAGCCGGAGGGTATCGAACAAGGGGCCTGACAGGTCGATGCCGTCCGGATTGGTGATCACTTCGGCCTTGCCGATCCGCATCAGATCGATGCTCTCCTGCAGCGTGCGCGGCGTGAACACTTCGATTTCGTGACCACGCCATGTCAGATCTCTGAGCGCCACTATCCTGTCATCTTCCAGGGTCCCGGCGGCCCGCAAACGTCCGGCTGCTCCGCTCGCTGCGAGGATTGCCTCGACGTCGAGCCCCGGAACAGGGCGCGCAAGGTCGTAAGGTTCCTTGTTGGTGTGCCGGGCCACAATTTGATCGAAAAGAGGATCGCTCTGCCCCTGGCCCACCACTAGTTGCAAACGGGCGACGGGTCGCGCGTCCAGACGGCCGTCTGGTGCCCCTTCAGGGAACAGAGCGATGCGTGTGCCATAGCCTTCCTCTGCCGCCGCCAAAGTGAAGAGTTCCAGAAAGCAGCCCAGGCTGATCGTGATTTGACGGTCGAACGGATCGGTCTCGGGCAGGCGGCGGTCGAGATCGCAGTAGAGCGTTACGATATCCCGCTCGGACAGGTCCACACTCCAAGGCTGACGGTTGTGCGCATTGGGAGCCAGTACGGCATAGGACAGGGCACGGACGCGGACATCCTCACCCTGTCCCGCTTGCGTCCAGGGATGACGGGCTTCCACCGGATCGCGGGTGGTCAGCCATGTGCCGGCACCCAGACCAGTGGCACCGGCGATCACGCCGCCGATTCCAAGAACGCGTAGAAACTTCCGGCGCGAGAGGTCGGGCACGTTCTCCATGTTCGAGACAGGCTTCTGGTCAGGCATGACGTTCTCCATCTATTTAGTTCTATATCAAACTATATAGTTTGACGTAGAACTTTCTATGGTAGATGTCAAATTCAAGCCGAGTTGCGCTGCTGCCGTTGTGGGCCTACATGCCAGAACCAGAGACGAACCAAGGAGCCACAGCATGATCCTCACCACGACATCGCACCTGCAGGACAAGACCATCACCGACTATCGCGGGATCGTGACGGGTGAAGCGATCCTGGGGGCCAACATCTTCAAAGATCTGTTTGCCGGTATCCGCGACATTGTCGGCGGACGGTCGGCTGCTTATGAACGCGAATTGGCCAAGGCCCGCGCCATTGCCATGCAGGAGATGCAGGAACGCGCCGAAGCCATCGGCGCCAATGCCGTCATCGGGATCGATCTGGACTATGAAACCGTCAGCGTTGGCGGCGGCGGCGGGATGCTGATGGTGTCGGCGTCGGGCACAGCGGTCACAGTGCGCTAGATCACGTTCGCCAAACGCCCTTTTTCTGAGCAGAGAATCCGCTACAAGGTGAGCCATAGTCAGCTTGTAGATTGCCTTATGACCTTTTCCCGCCTTTGCCTTGTTGTCGTGCTCAGCGCGATGGTCGCCGCCTGTTCCGGGCGCGACGAATATGCCACGTCGTCGGTACCCATCCAGCCAACCGCCATCCCGGGCATTGCCCTGAGCGAAACGGGCGTTGGTCTGGTGGATCAGTCCACACGCTTTGGTTCCGGTGCGATATCTGCGGCTTTGAACGGCGCGCGGGTCGAGACGGTCAATGCCACCTATGAAGGTCAGGTCATTGCCCAGCTTGCAGCTTTCGGCCCATCGGGCCTGCAGTTTGCCCGCTTCCAGGGAGCGGATGGGCGCATCTCGGCCATCCAGATCGTGTCGGAAGAGGTGCCTGGGCCGGGTGGCGCACGCGTCGGCATGACCTATCGGCAGACCGGCGGCAATGCCATGACCTGCGAAGAAGGCAGCGGCTCCTGGACCCAGATGGCCGTCTGCCGGAGACCCGGCAGCGCGATCACCTATGTTTATTCGGTGCCCTTGTGGCGTGGCGGGGCCATGCCACGCGGCAACGATCTCAACGATGCCGTGCTCAACCGCATGATCTGGGAGCCGTGAGCGAAGCGTCCGACCTTGAGGTCGACAGGCTGGCCAACGCTGTTCTGGCTGGCGAGCGGGCGGCCCTTGCACGCGCCATCACGCTTGTGGAATCCAAGCGGGCCGATCATCGCGACAAAGCGCGTGCACTGATCCAGACTGTTATGCCCTACACCGGGCATGCGATCCGTATCGGCGTGACAGGTGTTCCGGGCGTTGGCAAATCCACGACCATCGACACCTTCGGTTCTATGCTGATCGAGGGCGAGCACAAGCTGGCCGTGCTTGCCGTCGATCCTTCCTCCACGCGCACGGGCGGCTCGATCCTCGGTGACAAGACCCGCATGGCGCGGCTCGCCGCGTCCAAACAGGCCTATATCCGGCCCTCCCCCTCGGCTGGTACGCTCGGCGGCGTGACGGCCAAGTCCCGCGAGACAATCCTGCTCTGCGAAGCGGCAGGATTTGATGTCGTTCTGGTGGAGACCGTCGGCATCGGTCAATCGGAAACGGCCGTGGCCGAAATGGTGGACGTTTTCGTGGTGCTGATGCTGCCCGGTGCGGGCGATGAGTTGCAGGGCATCAAGAAAGGCGTTCTGGAGATCGCCGACATCATCACGATAAACAAGGCCGACGGCGAGAACGCCACGGCTGCGCGCAAAGCCGCCACGCATTATCGCGCGGCGCTCGACATTCTGGCACCGACCTCCAGTGTCTGGAAACCGCCGGTCCTGACCCAGTCGGGCCTTGAAGGCGATGGGCTCGATACGTTGTGGGCAACGATTCAGGACCATCGCGCGAAGCATCAGGCGGCCGGACTTTTCGCCAAGCGCCGGACCGACCAGAACCTCGGCTGGATGCGGGACATGCTGCGCGAACGGGCGATGGAACGGCTGACCCGCGACCCGGATCTGCGGGCCGCCATCGGGCAGGCGGAAGCCCAGGTCGCCGACGGGTCGCTGGCGCCGTCCATAGCTGTTGAACAACTGGTTAAGAAAGCCGGATGGTAGCTGTCCCATTGTGAGACAGATGCGTCTGGCACGACCCTTGCCCTATTCAGGGTATGAAGAAACAGCCTGTCCTATCGCGGCGCAGCTTTCTGGCCGGCAGCCTGTTGGGCGCTGGTCTGACCGTTCCTGCAGCCGCCAAAGCCCAGACGCTGCTGGCGGATCTACGCGGTTCGCACGATGTCAGCACGCTCGGCGTGCGTCCCGGTGCGCTCGACAATCAGAGCGTTGCCTTTCAGCGCGCGATTGACCGCGCGGCGGCCGATGGCCAGCCGCTTTTCGTGCCTGCCGGCGATTATCTCGTTTCCAACATCGATCTGCCCTCGGGCATCACCCTTGTCGGTGTGCCCGGACGCTCGCGCATCCGCTACGCCGGTGACGGTCATCTGATGTTTGCCACCCAGGTGCGCGATGTGCGCCTGGAAGGCCTCGTTCTGGACGGCAACAACCGGCCGCTTGCCGATTATGCGCCTGCGCTGCTGCATATCTCGACCGGTGCGAACATCGCGGTGGATGACTGCATGATCCTCGGCTCGACTAAGGATGGCGTCGTTTTCGACCGCGTGGCCGGGCGCGTGGACCACTGCACGATATCCGGCGCACGCGGTGCGGCCTTCCTGTCCAACGATGCGCAGGGCCTCTCCATTCGCGACAATGTGGTGACCGACTGTGCCGACAACGGCATTCTGGTGTATCGCTGGAACGAAGGGCGCGATGCGTCGATCATCTCCGGCAACCGGATCGAACGCATCCGTTCGGCCTCCGGCGGCACCGGTCCGTTCGGCAACGGCATCAACGTGTTTCGCGCCGATGATGTGATGATCGCCAACAACACGATCCATGATTGCGATTTCTCCGCCATCCGCTGCAACGCGGCCTCGAACGTTCAGATCGTCGGCAACACGTCCACGCAATCCGGCGAAGTGGCGCTGTTTGCCGAGTTCGGCTTTCAGGGTGCGATTGTCGCCAACAATGTGATCGATGGGGCAGCCAACGGGATCAGTATCGCCAACTTCCTCGATGGCGGGCGCATGGCCGTGGTGCAGGGCAACATCGTGCGCAACCTTCAGCTTCAACCCCGCTACCCGACCGGCGAGCCCTATTACGGAACCGGGATCGGCGTCGAAGCCGATACCACCGTCATCGGCAATGTGGTGGAAGACGCGCCCTATGCTGGGATCAATGCCGGGTGGGGCCCCTATCTGCGCAACGTCATCGTCTCCCAGAACATCATTCGCCGCGCACCCATCGGCGTGACCGTCTCGGTGGTCGATGGAGTCGGGTCGAGCGTGATCTCCGACAACATCATGGATGAGACGCCCGATGGCGCCGTAGTGGGCATGCATTGGTGGGACCGCGCGACCGGCGACCTGACCAAACAGCGCTCCGTGCCGGAACCGCTGATCGTTGAGGGCAACCGGACGCTGTCCTGACACGCGGCTTACGCTGCTGCCTTGAAACCCCGCTCCCGCCAGGCTTTCAGCCGTGCAACAGCCTCGTCCAGAACCTCGTCACGCTTACAGAAGCAGAAGCGCAGGAGGTGGTGTGGCGGGTTCTCCTGATAAAACGCTGACATGGGCACCGTGGTGACGCCGGCTTCGACGGTCATGCGCTGCGCCGCCTCAACATCGGAGCCAAGGCCAAGCTCGCCGATATCGGCGATCAGGAAATAGCTGCCTTCGGCTTTCAGCGTCGAGAAGCCGAGTCCTTCCAGCCCGCCCGCAAGCCTGTCGCGCTTGGCTTCCAGATCACCGGCAAGGCCCTGATAGTAGCGGTCCGGCAGATCGAGGCCGAAGGCGACCGCCTTTTGCAGATGGGGCGGGGTGGTGAAGGTGGTGTACTGGTGTGCTTTGGTGATCGGCGCAATCAGCGCCGAAGGCCCGGTGACATACCCCACCTTCCAACCGGTGAGCGAAAAGGTTTTGCCCGCCGACCCGATGCGCACGCAGCGCTCTGCCATGCCGTCCAGCGTGGCGAGCGGAACATGTTTGGCATCACCAAACACCAGATGCTCATAGACTTCGTCGCAAATCGCATAGGCGTCGCAGGCCCGCAGCCTGGTGGCCAGACGTTCCAGTTCGTTTCGTGAAAAGACTTTGGAGGCCGGATTCAACGGGTTGTTGAGGAGCACCGCCTTGGTCTTCTCCGAGAAGGCCGCATCCAAAGCTTCATCGCGGAACGACCAGTCTGGCGGACTCAGCGCCACGGGTTTGGGAATACCGCCCGCGCGCCGGATGAGCGGCGCATAACAGTCGTAGGACGGATCGAAGAGCACGACCTCGTCACCAGGTTCGACCAGCGCCATCAGGCAGTCCGACAGGGCTTCCGTCGCACCGGATGTGATCAGCACATCGCCTGCCTCGCGGTCGATGCCGAAGAACCGGCGCTCGTTGCGGGCCACAGCTTCGCGTAACATCGGCAAGCCCATCATCGGCGGGTACTGGTTCGGCCCCTCGATCAGCGCATCGGCGGCGGCCTGACGCACCTCCAGCGGACCATCGACATCCGGGAACCCCTGACCGAGATTGATGGCGTCATGCTCGATCGCAAGGCGGCTCATCACCTCGAAAATGGTCGTGGGCAGACCCGTATAAAGCGGATGGGTGGAGCGCATGGCATACCTTGCAAGACGATCTGGAACGGGGCTTTTAGCCGTATCGCTCCCAACAGGCAAAGCACGCCCTTTTCAAGCATTGCGGAATGCTGATACATCTTACGTGCTTTGGTGCCATCTGAATGGATGGTGAAAAGGGAATGCGGTGCGCCGGTCCGGGGAAACCCATGGTCGGCAAATCCGCAGCTGCCCCCGCAACTGTGAGCGGCGCGGCGGATGCCTCAGCCACTGCCCGAAAAGGGCGGGAAGGCGCATCCACCGGACAACGCTGTGAGCCAGGAGACCTGCCAAGGCAAGAACGACAACCAGCCGGACGGGGTGTGCCGGGGCGGATACTGGGTTTGACTGGCAAGCCTTGCAGCGCCTCTCCCTTCACGGCTCCACAGATGGTCAGTGACGAGCCCCATGGCGCAAGACAACACGCCCTCACCTTTTTCCTGCACGCTCATTTTGGGCGGCCAGCGTTCCGGTAAGTCACGGCATGCCGAAGCGCTCTGCCGGGCGACGGAACTGGAGCGCGTCTACATCGCCACGGCGGCGGCCTATGACGATGAAATGCGCAACAGGATCGCGGACCATCGGACCATGCGGTCCGATGACGGCTGGCAGACAATCGAAGAACAACACGACCTGGCGAGCGCGCTGGTGCGCGAGCTTGCTCCTGAGCAGATCGTCCTGGTCGACTGCCTCACCCTTTGGGTGACCAACCGGCTGCTGGCCGATGCCAACATGAATGAGGAGTTTGACCGGCTGGAGGAGACGCTGCTTCAGCGTCGTGGTCCTGTGGTTCTGGTCTCCAATGAAACCGGCCTTGGCATCGTGCCGGACAATCCGCTTGCGCGCCGTTTCGGCGAGTATCAGGGCCGCCTCAATCAACGCATGGCCGCGCTGTCCACCCATGTCGATTTCGTTGCGGCGGGCCTGCCGCTGACTCTCAAGGAAACCGCTGAATGAACACCCCTATTCCCGCCACCATCATTACGGGCTTCCTGGGCGCTGGCAAAACCACGCTTATCCAGAACCTGATCCGCAAGTCCGGCGGCAAGCGGATCGCGCTGGTGGTCAACGAGTTCGGCGATCTTGGCTTTGACGGCGAACAGATCGCCGGATGTGGCATCGAGGGCTGCAGCGAGGAGGATGTGATCGAGCTGACCAATGGCTGTATCTGCTGCACCGTCGCCGACGATTTCCTGCCAACTATGGAAATGCTTCTGGCGCGCGACCCTGCGCCTGAACACATCGTGATCGAAACCTCCGGCCTTGCCCTGCCGCAACCGCTGGTCCAGGCCTTCAACTGGCCAAGCGTCGCTGCACGCACCACTGTCGACGGCGTGGTGACTGTTGCCGATGCCGAAGCGCTGACACACGGACTTTACGCGCCGGACCCGGCAAAGGTTGAGGCACAGCGCGCGGCTGATGAAAGCCTTGATCATGAGACACCGGTCGAAGAGCTTTTTGCCGATCAGATGCGTTGCGCCGATCTGGTGGTGCTCTCGAAAACGGATAGGCTGGCAAGCGGTGAACTCGAAACGGTGGCGCAGTCGCTGACCGCCAAGCGTTCCGGTGTGGAAGTCGTCCACTCGACTGCGGAAGGTCTGTCCGCTGAGCTCCTGATCGGGCTCGATGCCAATGCCGAGCAGGACATGGATGGCCGCGAGGCCGGTCATCATCACCATGATCATGATCACGAACATGGACACGATGATCATCATCACCATCACGATCACAGCCATGATGACTTCGACTCGCGGGTGATCACCCCACCACCGTTCGCATCCAAAGCCGAACTCGAAGGATATGTTTCCGCTATCTGCAACAAGCCCGGTGTTTTGCGGGTCAAAGGTGTCGTTCAGATTGTAGGGAAGGCAGCCCCGGTGGCGGTGCAGGGCGTCGGACCACGTGTGACCAGCCATTTCGATACGTCTGGCCGCCCGCAGAAGCTTGGCCTCGTGGTGATTGGAACCAGCCCGCTCGTCGACCTGTCCGATCTGGAAAGCGCGGCGGCCTAGAGCCTGTCCTGCTTGGATTGAAGCGATTTGATGGATGAGATTGTGTGCGCCCCACAAGGAAAAGACCGCAGCGCGATGCCGCGCATCCCGCGAGGATTTTAACGCCGTGGGCGTGCACAAGATCGCCAAGCCAGAGGTCGTCACATTGCTGATACAGAACCATGTATCGCAACCGTCTGAGCTTGGTCTTTTCCGCCCCGGACAGCGTCGCGCGAAACTAACGGTGCCTGCACCGCATCGCCTCACGCTCCTTGCCGGACCAAAAAACTCCGGCGCTCAAACGGTTCAATCCAAGCAGGATAGGCTCTAGATGCATGTGCTTGCGGCCCAGGCTGGCCGGGTTGACGATGGCGAGGAACCGGTCGATCTCGCGCAGGCGCCAGGCGATATCGTGTTTCTGTCCGCTGCCGAGACTGAGCTCTCTGCGTTTGCGCTGGATGCAAGGCATGCGGACCTGACATGCTCGCTGCGACTTGCCAGCCTGTTGCAGTTGAAACACCCTTATTCAGTCGACCTCTATGTCGAGAAAACGCTGGCTCATGCCAAAGTGGTGGCTCTGCGTCTCATCGGTGGCGAGGCGTACTGGTCTTACGGTCTGGAGCGGTTGACCGCGCTTTGCCGGGGATCGGGAAAGCAGCTCATCATCGTGCCGGGAGAAACGGAGTGGGATGCTTCGCTTGCGCAGCATTCCACCGTGAACATGCCGCTGGTGCGCCGTTTCTGGCAGCTGTGTGTGGAAGGTGGCCCGACCAACCGCACCCATGCTCTGCACCTTCTGGCAGCGCTGGCTGACGGGCGGCAGCCCGATCTGCCGGATGTTGATCCCCTGCCCCGCTTTGGTCTGTGCGATCCGCAGACGTTGCAGCCGATGGAGAGCAAACCGAAGGCCGGTGCTGTGCCCATCGTTTTCTACGCGAGTCTGCTGCAGGCTGCGACGACCGCACCGATCCGGGCACTCTGCCAGGCACTGCAAGCACGCGGGCTCGAGCCGCAACCGGTCTTCGTGCCGAGCCTGAAACAGGCCGAGGCGGTCCGGTTTCTCACCGATCTCCTGCCCGTCCTCGATCCACCTGTCATCCTCAACACCACGGCTTTCGCCTCGACCGGCACCGCGGAAGGTGCAGAAGGCGGTCCACTGAGCGTAACCGGTGCCCCGGTGATCCAGGCCGTGCTTTCCGGTCTCTCGCGGGAGGCCTGGGCAGAGAGCCTACGCGGCCTGCCCGGAACGGACCTTGTTATGCATGTCGCAATGCCGGAGCTCGACGGCCGGGCCCATGGCCGCGCGATAAGCTTCAAGCGACAAGGCGAACGCGATCCGCTGACCGAGTTCGCGCCTGTCGACTACGCACCGGAGCCGACGCATGTCGAGGCCGTGGCATCGCTGACGGCGCGCTGGGCCAAGCTGCGTGCTCTGCCTGCTGAGAACAAAAGGGTCGCCATTGTGCTAGCCCACTATCCCACCAAAATGAGCCGCATCGGCAATGGGGTCGGACTCGACACGCCAACATCCGTTGCCCGGTTCCTCGGCGACATGGGAAACGCAGGATATCAGGTGGGCGACGCGCCACGCTCGTCAGACGCTTTGATGAATCAGTTGCTTGGTGGGCATGGCTGCGAACGGCTCACGCTTGCCGACTATCATGCCTTCTTTGCAACGCTGCCCGAGACGACGCGCCGCGACATGACGGCGCGCTGGGGTGTACCGGAAGACGATCCTGCTATCAGGGATGCAGCCTTCGTTTTGCCGCTTCACCAGCATGGCAACACGCTGATCGGGATACAGCCCGCGCGCGGCTACAATGTCGATCCGGCGAGCACCTATCATGATCCGGACCTCGTCCCGCCGCACGGCTATCTGGCGTTCTACGCCTATCTGCAAAAGCACGCTGATGCGCTGATCCAGTTCGGTAAGCACGGCAATCTGGAGTGGCTGCCTGGCAAGGCCCTCGCCTTGTCCGATAGCTGTTATCCAGCGGCGATCTTGGGCGATCTGCCGACACTTTACCCGTTCACCGTCAACGACCCCGGCGAAGGGTGCCAGGCGAAGCGCCGAACCGCCTCTGTCGTGCTCGATCATCTCACACCACCGCTGACCCGCGCTGAAAGTCATGGCGCCTATCAGGAACTGGAGGCGCTGCTGGATGAATATGCCTTCGCCGAGGCGAGCGACCCAAAACGCGCCAAAGCTCTGGCAGCCGATATCGTCGGCTTCGCGCGCGAGACCGGACTGGCCGAGGATATCGGCCTGGAAGGTAAAACGAACGAAGATCTGGTGACGCTCGATACGGCGCTTTGCGATCTGAAGGAACTGCAAATCCGCGATGGCTTGCACATTTACGGACAGGCACCGGACGACGATCAGGTGGCCGATCTGCTGGTGGCCATCGCGCGACTGCCGCGCGGTTCAGCCCCAGGCGATGCCTCCTTGTTGCGCGCACTGGCGGAGGATTTCAGGCTCGACTTCGATCCGCTGACCCGCGATCTTGGCCAACCCTGGCAATTGGCGAAACCAGACGCGTTGGCCGACGATGACGTCTGGCGCACAGTTGGCGATACAGTGGAGCGACTGGAAGGATTTGCGCGGAAACTGGTGCTTGACCAGATCGACGCTCCCGGTCCGGCATCGCGAGCCGTGTTGGACTGGATCCATGGCGTTTTGCGCCCGCGCCTTGCCCGTTGTCCTCACGATGAAACGGCCAACCTGCTCGCCGGACTGGCCGGCCGGTTCGTGCCGCCCGGCCCATCCGGAGCGCCAAGCCGGGCGCGGCCCGACGTGCTGCCGACAGGACGGAACTTCTTTGCCGTCGACGTTCGCGCGGTGCCCTCTCCTGCGGCCTGGAGGATCGGTCAAAAGAGCGCTGAAACGCTCCTGACCCGTCATTTCCAGGACGAAGGTGTCTGGCTGCAAAGTCTCGTGCTGACCTGCTGGGGTACGGCCAATATGCGCACAGGCGGCGATGATATCGCGCAGGCGCTGGCCTTGATTGGCGCGGAACCGGAGTGGGATGGCGGGTCGGGTCGCGTGACCGGCTTCACGATCACACCGCTCTCGCAGCTACGCCGCCCGCGGGTCGACGTCACGTTGCGCATCTCCGGTTTCTTCCGTGATGCCTTCCCGCATCAGATCGACCTCTTCGACAGTGCCGTGCGGGCAGTCGCGTCGCTGGATGAACCGGCAGATATGAACCCGCTGGCCGCGCGCACCAGAGCGGACTACCAGGCGCTGATCAATGCTGGCAAAAGTGCACAGGATGCGGACCGTATGGCCGGCTACCGCGTCTTCGGCTCGATGCCGGGCGCCTATGGCGCCGGGCTACAGGCGCTGATCGACGAGGGCGGCTGGACCCAGCGCTCTGACTTCGCCGAAGCGTTCATCGCCTGGGGCGGTTTTGCCTATGGCGCCGGACGGCAGGGCGATGCGGAAGAAGAGCTTCTGAAAGACCGGCTGCGCGGTGCGCAGGCCGTGGTGCAGAACCAGGACAATCGCGAGCACGATCTGCTCGACAGCGACGACTATTACCAGTTCGAGGGCGGTCTGGCCGCGACCATCGAAACGCTGCGCGGCACAGCTCCCGTCAGCTACCACGTCGATCATTCGCGGCCCGAGTCGCCAATGCCCCGCACGTTGCGCGAAGAGATCGGCCGGGTGGTGCGGGGCCGGGCGAGCAATCCGAAATGGATCGACGGCGTGATGCGCCATGGCTACAAAGGCGCTTTCGAAATGGCGGCGACACTGGATTATCTGTTTGCCTTTGCCGCCACGACGCATGCGGTCAGCGATCATCATTTCGACGCGCTGTTCGAGGCCTACATTGCCGATGAAACTGTACGCGCCTTCATCCAGGAGGCCAATGCGCCCGCGCTGGATGATATGCTGGCGCGTTTCCAGGAGGCTCTAGACCGGGGGCTCTGGTCACCGCGCCGCAACACAACACAAGGGCTGATCGCAGCCCTTTCCGCATCTCAACAAGAGGCAGCCGAATGACCGACACCAGCCAAATGAGCGAAGCTGAACTTGACGCGCGTCACGCTGAAAAAATGCGCAAAAAGAAGGCTGCGCGCGACAAGATCATCGCCACCAAGACCATCGAAAAAGGCCTGTTGATCGTTCATACAGGCAAGGGCAAAGGCAAATCGACAGCCGCCTTCGGCATGGTATTCCGCGCGCTCGGGCATGGCCAGCGGGTCGGCGTCATCCAGTTCGTCAAGGGCAAATGGGAGACCGGCGAAAGAGCGGTTCTGGAGCGCTTCTCCGATCTCGTCACCATCAACACCATGGGCGAAGGCTTCACCTGGGAGACGCAGGACCGTCAGCGCGATATTGCGGCGGCGGAAGCGGCCTGGGAAAAGGCCAAGCGACTGATCACAGGCGGTGAGCACAAGCTTGTCCTGCTGGATGAACTGAACATCGTGCTGCGCTATGGCTATATCGATCCTGCAACGGTCGTGCGCTTTCTGGTCGAAGAGAAACCGGAGGACGTGCATGTGGTTGTCACCGGACGCAATGCGCCGGACGCGCTGATCGAAGCGGCCGATCTGGTCACCGAAATGACGCAGGTAAAGCACCCGTTCCGCAGTGGCGTAAAAGCGCAGGCTGGTATCGAGTTCTAAGGTGTCTCGCACCCCCGCGCTGATGATCCAGGGCACCGGCTCGAACGTCGGTAAGTCCGTCATCGTAGCTGGGTTGTGCCGCTTGTTGGCACGCGAGGGCATCACCGTGATGCCGTTCAAACCGCAGAACATGTCCAACAATGCCGCCGTTACATCCGATGGTGGCGAAATCGGGCGGGCGCAAGCGCTGCAGGCACAGGCGGCCAAGGCGCCCGCGAGCGTTCATATGAACCCGGTGCTTCTGAAACCACAAACCGATGTCGGCAGCCAGATCGTGGTCCAGGGCAAGGTCTGGGGCACAATGAAAGCGGCGGAGTATGGAGCGCGCAAAGCCGAACTCATGGCACCGGTTCTGGAGAGCTTTGCCAAGCTTGAAGCTGAGGCGGACTTGATCCTCGTCGAAGGCGCGGGCAGTCCGGCGGAAATCAATCTTCGCGCCGGTGACATCGCCAATATGGGTTTCGCTAGGGCGGCTAATGTGCCGGTTGTGCTCTGCGCCGACATCGACCGCGGCGGAGTGATCGCAAGCGTGGTCGGGACGCACGCTCTGCTGCCGCCCGATGACCTTGCCACAATACATGGCTTCTTCATCAACCGGTTTCGCGGTGACCCATCCCTGTTCGAGGATGGACTGCACGAGATCGAAGAACGCACAGGCTGGTCCGGTTTTGGCGTGATCCCGTGGTTCGATCAGGCGCAAGACCTGCCGGCAGAGGATGTTCTGGGGTTGGCCGATGGCGACGGGGAGGGTGTTGTCATTGCCGTTCCCCGTCTTGGCCGCATCGCAAACTTCGAAGACCTGGACCCGCTTCGTATGGAATCCGGCATTGACCTGCGGATCATCGAGCCCGGCGCACCCCTGCCGCCGGAGGCCGACTGCGTTATCCTGCCGGGCTCCAAAGCGACGATGGCAGATCTTGCAGCCTTCAAGGCCGAGGGTTGGGATATCGATCTTGCTGCCCATGTGCGGCGCGGCGGTCTCGTCGTCGGTCTCTGCGGCGGCTATCAGATGCTGGGCCGAACAGTGGCCGACCCAAACGGTGTGGAGGGCGAGGCCGGATCGATGACGGGGCTGGGACTGCTCGATGTTCAGACAGTGCTCGCCGGCGACAAGACCACACGTTTCACCAAGGGCACGGCGCGTGAAAGCGGTGCCGAGGTGAGCGGTTACGAAATCCATTTGGGTGATACGACTGGCGAGGACTGCGCGCGCCCTATGCTCTGGCTGGACAGCGGGCCGGATGGTGCCATGACCGTCGATGGCCGGGTGATGGGAACGTATATGCACGGGGTCTTTGCATCGGACGCTTTCCGCGCCGCCTTTCTGACCCAGCTTGGTGCACGTCGCAGCGTCGCTTATCGGGCGCGCGTGGAGGCGGCGCTGGATGGATTGGCGGACCATCTTGACAGGCATTTGGATGTCGATGGTCTTCTGGCGGTTGCTAGATGCCGGCAAGAACAATAGCCGCGACAAGCACCAGCGTTGCAGCACAGGTGGCCTGGAACAGCAGAAGACCGCCCCGGATATCATCCGCCACAAGAGCCTTGCGGCCCGCATCGTTGATGTAAGGCGCATCGACCGTGTGATCGGGATAGATCCGCGGTCCACCCAGCGCGACGCCAAGCGCGCCGGCATAGGTCGCTTCGGGCCAGCCCGCGTTCGGCGAGGCATGTGTGGGCGCGTCATGCCAGACGGTTGATGCGGGCGGCAAAGCGAGCGCAACCGGGTAACGCAGCAGCTTCGCGCCGAGCACACCAAGCGCGATGAGACCGACCGACAATCTGGCCGGCAGCCAATTGACCGCATCGTCCAATTTGGCCGATGCCCAACCGAACGCTCTGTGACGCTTGGTCCGGTAGCCGATCATCGAGTCGGCAGTGTTGATGGCCTTATAGAGTGCTATGCCCGGCGCACCGCCAATCAGAAACCAGAAAGCAGGTGCGACCACGCCGTCGGAGTGGTTCTCGGCAAGGCTTTCCAGTGCGGCACGGGTCACGCCTGCCTCGTTCAACGGCTCCGTTTTCCGACCGACGATCATCGACAGCGCTTTGCGGGCGGTGGGCAGGTCGCCTGCCTTCAGTGGCCGATAAACATCAGCCACATGGTCGTGAAGCGAACGCTGCGCTAGGAAGACGGTACCCACCAGCACCTGAACGATCAGCGCCAGTACCGGATGTACGGCCTGCGCCAATGCCAAAACACCAAGTGTGATCGCACCGACCACGACAAGCACGACACACAGTGCGACCAGACCGGTGCCGGTGCGCCACGCATCGGACTTCGTCGCCAGGTTCCATCGCTTGTCCAGCCAGCCGATCAGTCTGCCGATCAGTACCACCGGGTGCGGCACCCGTTTCCAAAGCCAGTCAGGCTCTCCGAAAACGGCATCAAGCAGCAAAGCCAGAACCAGAGCCAACGCGTTGGCGGTGATCCATTCAGCCACCAGCCAGACGCTCCAGAGCGGCATCGCGCTCGCGGGCGATGTGGCGCACTGCCTCGATGAGCGACGGTCCGGCACACAGGGTCAGCCGCTCCGGCAGAGCAATACGCCGTCTTGGCGGATAGCGGTCGGCAAGTGCGGGGTGTGCAAGCAGGGCAGCGCCCTGATCTTCGGTGTTGGCGTCAAGGTTGGCTGTGATCAGCACATCAGGCTCGGCGCTGATGATTGTCTCCAGATCGGCAAAGCCGCCGCGCGCGCCCACAAGGTCTTCACTTGCCAGGGCTATGCCCAACGCAGCCAGCAGATCGCCGGTCATGGACGCTGTGCCCCGCGTGTAGCCGCCACGTTGCACAAGAAGCGCACTCAGGACCGGGGCCGACCGTTCGGCGTCAAGAGCGTCGTCCAGATCGGCAATCAACGCCTCGCCCCGCGCAGGGTGGCCAACCATCCCGGCCACAAGGCGGATCGCCTCGCGCGCGTCATCAAGCGACTGCGCGAACGGCACCTCCTCAACCGGATAATCGAATCGGCGCAACATGGTTTTGACCGTCTGGTTGGTGAAACGACCGACCAGAATAAGATCGGGCTCGAGCACCAGCGCCGCTTCGGCGGCCGCAGGAATGTGGGGATAAGGCGCAGCCTGGTCGGCGGCAAACGACATTCGCGTGTTGCCTGAAAACCTGCTCAGGCCGACGATCTGGTCAGGGTCGGCAAGCGCCAAGACCAGCTGATCGGTGCACATGTTCAGCGATACAATGCGCTCGGGGCGTTCCTCCGCGAGCGCCGGCGGAACATGCGTAACGGCATAGATCAGCAACAACCCCACAAGGCCCAAAAGTCGCACGTCTCTAAACCTTTCGATTGCTTGCATGCCCACTGCGAAACCCTTAACAAAAGCTTACAGGCCCGGGACACATGCCGTGACGGGTGTTTGTGAAGAACCAGATCGAAACAGTAAAGGTCTGACGATGGTACGTGTATCAGTACCCGGCTTGGCGGCCGGTTTTTTTGTGGCTGTCCTGGCCACACCCTTCCCCGCTTTCGCGCAAATTGAAGTGACGGTCTACGCTCCGTTTCGCGGCATTGCGACGCCGATCTCACGCGCAGGCAGCGCGGTCAGCGTGATCACCCGCGAAGAGATCGAACAGTCGGGACAGGCGTCCGTGGCCGAGCTTCTGCGCTCGGTTCCAGGGGTGAGTTTCACATCGTCCGGCGGGATTGGCTCCAACACGGACGTGCGCATCCGGGGCGCCGAAAGCCAGCATACGATGGTGCTGATCGATGGCGTTCCCGTCACCGACCCAACGTCGACGCGCAATGCCTTCGATTTCACCATGCTGCCGGTTTCATCCATCGAGCGGATCGAGGTGCTGCGCGGGCCGCAGTCAGCGCTCTACGGGTCCGACGCCATTGGAGGCGTTATCGCGATCACCACACGGCAGGCACGGGAAGGTTTGAGCGGTTCTGCCAGCGTTGAAGCGGGCAGCTTCGGCACCCATCGTGAGGTCGCTGCTGCCAGTTATGGCGGCGATACGTTTGCCCTGTCGGGTGGTGTCGAGCATCTGTTCACCGAAGGCTTCACACGCCGTCCGGGCAACGACGACGACGATGGAACCCGTCTCTGGTCCGGCAGTCTTCGTGGCCAGGCGACTCTGTCGGAGACTGTCATTCTGGATGCGGCAGTTCAGGTCACAGATGTCGAAACGGAATACGACCGGCGGGACACCGACCCGCTCGGCGTGTCGGATCGTTTGGCTATTACCGGCCATGCCCGCGCCCGTCACGAAGCCTTTGACGGCCGCTGGCGCCAAACGCTGACGGCCTTTGGTTCAGCCACGGACCGAGAGTTCGATGAGAGTTCGGCAACCACGCAGCGGCTCAACGACTATGACGGCTCTCGTCTCGGTCTGGACTACACAAGCGAGTTCGACTGGGAAACCGCCGGAACGACCTTGGTTGGAGCGAGCATCGAACAACAGTCCGCGAGGTATCGCGACATTGATGCTGGAACGACCGTTTTCGATGCCGAAGAGGTTTACTGGGGGGCGTTTGCGCTGCACCAGTTCTCGCTGTCGCCATCCTTTCACCTGTCGGCCGCCCTGCGGTTCGACGATTTTGACCAGGCCGGAACCTTCGTTACCGGACGGGCGACCGCCGTTTACGAGTTTTTCGAGACGGAAACCCGCCTGCATGCCAGCGCCGGGACCGGCGCCAAGGCGCCAAGCCTTCGTCAGCGCATTTCGACGCCGACCCTGCGGCCTGAGGAAAGCTGGGGCTTTGATGCAGGTGTCACCCAAACGCTGTTCGATGGGCGTTTCACGGTGGATGTCACCGGGTTCTATCAGGAGATCACCGACCTGCATGTGTTCGACAGCGCCAATTGGGCCTTTACCTTCGAAACCGAGAACTGGCTCAACGTCGGTGAAGCGGAACTGTATGGAGTGGAAGTCACGGCGGATGCCAGGCTGATCCCCGGCCATGTCGATGGATCGGCGCACTACACTTATCTGGTTGCCGAAGACGCCACCACAGGCTTACGTCTGCCGCGACGTCCGGAACACGATGCGCAACTGACTTTAACCTACATCGGCGTCGATCGCTTTCGCTTATCCGGCACGCTTCATTGGGTTGGTGGCGAGCGCTTCAACCAGACAGACGAATCGGGACCGCTTGCCGCCTATGCACGGGTCGACCTCAACGCTTCTTACCAAGTGCATGAACACCTTGAGCTGTTCGGCCGAGTCGAAAACCTGTTCGACGTGACCTATGAAGAGATAGCGGGCTACAACACGTCCGGCGTGTCGGCCTATGCCGGTATTCGAGGGACGTTTTAGCGGAACAGGGCGATGGCGCTTAACGGGATTCTTGGCTGTATGGCCGCTGTTTTCTTTGCGCTGTCGCTTGCCGTTGGCACGACGATTTTCAGCCTCGACCAGTTGTCGGACGCGCTTGCCGGCAGCGATGAGCGGTTGGCGCTGATCGTCTATGAAATTCGCCTGCCACGCACCGTGCTGGCTGTGTTGATCGGTGGATCACTGGGACTGGCGGGGGCAGCCTTGCAAGGGCTCGTGCGCAACCCGCTGGCCTCCCCGTCTCTCTTCGGAGCGCCGTCTGCTGCTGCCCTGGGCGCGGTGATCATGATCAGTTCCGGCCTGGCGGGAACCCTGTCCTTTGCCTTGCCGGTCGCCGGGATGGCCGGAGCGTTGCTCTCGGTCGGTGTACTGATGCTGCTCGCAGGCCGGGACGCGCCGATCATAGTGCTGCTTTTGGCGGGCCTCGTCCTGTCGAGCTTTGCCGCGGCAGGGACGTCGCTTGCGCTCAACCTCTCACCCAACCCGTTTGCAGCTCTGGAGGTGGCTTTCTGGCTGCTTGGCTCGTTGGAAGACCGCTCGTTCCAGCATGTGTGGATGGCTGCACCCTTCATCCTCCTGGGCACCGTGCTGATGGCAAGTCAGGCGGGTGCGCTGCGGGTAATGAGTCTTGGTGAAGATACGGCAGCAAGCCTTGGCGTCGACGTTCTGCGTCTGCGCTTCTTCATCATTTTCGGCGTTGCCTTCGCCGTGGGCGCAGGCGTCTCCGTTGCAGGGACCATCGGCTTTGTTGGCCTGGTTGCGCCGCATCTGGTGCGGCCCCTCGTGGGGTATGACCCTGCGCGCGTTCTCCTGCCGGCGACCCTTGCAGGCATATGTCTGCTGCTGGCGGCTGATCTTCTGGTGCGCATCGTGCCGACGAGCGGCGAGCCGCTCAAGGTTGGCGTGGTGACCGCTTTGGTTGGAGCACCCTTTTTCCTGGGACTGGTCTTGCGTGAAAGGCGCGCGCTTGCCGGGCGAACCACCCTATGATGACGCTCTCGGCCCTCAACCTGTCGGTCACGGTCGGTACCCGTGCGCTGCTGCAACCGACCGATCTGGCTCTCAAGCGCGGCGAACTGACCACCATCGTCGGCCCGAATGGAGCCGGCAAGAGTACGCTCGTAAGGGCTTTACTTGGGCTGGTGAAGCATGACGGTCACGTGCAGCTTGACGAAGAGCCGCTCGATACGCTTCGACCCAAAGACCGTGCGAAGCGTATCGCGTATCTGCCGCAGGGCCAGAACCACGCCTGGCCGCTTTCGGTGGAGGCCGTGGTCGCGCTGGGACGATACCCGCACGGCGACGCCAAGGGGCAAAACCCTGATGACGTGGTCGATTATGTGATCGATAGCATGGGTCTTTCGACGCTGCGCCAACGATCCGTGCTGACACTGTCCGGCGGCGAGCAGATGCGAGTGGCGGTGGCGCGGACGCTGGCTGTGCAGGCTGATTTTCTGCTCACCGATGAGCCGCTGGCCTCTCTCGACCCGCGCTACCAGTTCGAAATCATGAACAGACTGGCCAGCGAGGCCCGCGAAGGATGCGGGGTCGTTGTGGTGATGCACGACCTTTCTCTTGCCGCGCGGTATGCGGATCGGGTCCTGCTCATGCATCGCGGATCGGTTGCTGCCGATGGTCCGGCAGCCGACGTACTCAGGGATGACCTTGTCGGCACGGCATTCGGCGTGCGCTGCACACCCAAGGAGATCGTCCGGCACGATGGCGTTATCTCCGTCGCTCTACCGGACGGCATTGCCTAAAGCGCTTTACAGCGATCAGGCTGGCAGCTCCCATGTGTCGCCTGTGCCCGGTGGTATACGTGACGAGCGCCGGACAATGAGCTTGCCGGGCAGTTCAATTGCTTCAGCTTCAAACGCTTCGCCTTCAACAGCTGCTTCAATGGCCTCGAACAATGTTTCGCTCGTAGCCTCGATCATCGCATCGACAGGTTGGGAAAAGCTCGTGATGGAATAGGTTGGCCACTGGGCCGGACCGACATTGTCGAAGCCGACAATCGACACATCTTCAGGCACGGAAAGGTCGAGCCCCTCACGCAGTGCATCCATCACCGCGATGGCCATATGATCGTTGGCGCAAAAGATCGCGTCCGGCGGTGCGCTGCCCTGCATCATTTCGGTGGCCGCACGGGCCGACTGTTCGGCACTGTAGTTACCGACGGCCCTAGCATGCAGCGACGCGCCAGCTTCTGCCAGGCCGGCCATGAAACCGGTCTCCCGATCCCGGTTGGTCGAGGTTTCCTCAAGCCCGGCCAGATAGGCGATCCGTGTATGACCGGCCTTGGCCAGGAAATGGGCAATGGTGCGCCCGCCATGCTCATTGGCGCCGGTGACTTTGGAAGCCGTAGGCGCGTCAGAAACCCGGTTGACCATCACCACCGGGATGCCGGCTGCATGACAGCGATCCGCAATTTCCGATGACAGCGAAACGGAGGCTAGCACCAGCCCGTCGATCTGATAGTCGAGCGCGCGCTGGAGTTCCTGATTCGCGGCATCACCCTCACCGGCGGTAAACAGGAGGATGTGATAGCCGCGCTTTTGGCAGTGATCAGAGATGCCCTGGACGAGTTCGGGGTAAAAGTGATTGTCGAGATAGGATACCGCCATGCCGATCATGTGCGAGCGGCGCGTGATCAGCGAGCGAGCGATGGCATTGGGCCGGTATCCCAGGCGTACAGCCGCCTGATGTACTTTTTCCCGGGTTCCTTCAGCAACGCTTGCCCCAGGCGTAAAGGCGCGCGAAACGGCAGACTGGGAAACGCCAGCCTCCCGCGCGACATCGATTGATGTCACCTTACGCCGGGCCATCGGCTATGGCCCCTGGAAGCGCTGATCGCCACAATGATGAAATAGTGTGCACCCGGACGGTTTAAGATGCACTTATCCCGCCGTCCAGCCACCATCGATCAGAAGCGACGTACCGGTCACCATCGCTGAAGCATCGCCGGCCAAATACGCCACGGCGCCCATAATGTCTTCGATCTCTCCGACACGGCCCAGCTTAATCTTCGATTCGATCCAAGCCATCTTTTCCGGATCTTTCATAGTCACTTCGGCCAGTGGCGTGCGAACAAAGGTCGGACAGATCGTGTTGATGCGAACGCCATGGGTTGCCCATTCGATGGCCATGGCTTTCACCATGCCTTCGACGGCATGTTTGGAGCCGCAGTAGACGGCGCGCTCGACACCGCCGACATGGCCCATTTGCGAGGACAGGTGAATGATGGACCCGGGCTTGCCGGCATCGATCATGCCACGAGCGGCCTCTGTGGAAAGCACAAACGCGCCGCGCACGTTCACGTCCATGACGGCCTGATAGTCGTCCATGTCGGTTTCGAGCGCCATGGCGTGGCGCGCGATCCCGGCAGAATTCACAAGAACGTCAAACGGCGCCTGCTCGGAGAAGATGGCTTTGACAGCCTCTGTGTCGGCAACATCCAGTTGCACCGCTTCGGCGCTATACCCTGCCTTGTTCACAGCCGCGACAGCGTCTTCCAGTTCGGCAAGGCCCCGGGCTCCACAGACAATGTGTGCCCCTTGCTCGGCAAGCGCAACAGCACAGCCAAGGCCGATGCCGCGCGAGGCACCTGCAATGAAGGCACGCCTTCCATCCAGACGCTGCGAGGGGGTTTTTGGCAGTTTCATTTCTTCATGGTCCCCAGCCGGTGCGCTCTGGGCAGATGCCCCAACCGCTTATGTTTACCTGGCCGAAACGCTCTGGTCCAAGGCCCAACCGCTTATTCGATAGAATTCAACTTTTGCGCGGATTCGTTCCGGTTTGCTGCGCAGCCCGACCACTCACTCCGCTGCCAGTCTCGGCGCAGCGGCCTCACCATAGGGCACATTGAGACCTCCATAGCGGCGCACACGCACATTGGCCTGCTCGGCATGGCCGACAAAGCCTTCCAGCATACAAAGCCGCGAGCAGTACTCACCCATCAGCGCCGCCGCCTCGTTGGTCAGCACTTTCTGATAGGAATGGGTTTTCAGATATTTGCCGACCCAGAGCCCGCCCGTGTAGCGGCCGGCTTTCTTGGTCGGCAACGTGTGGTTGGTGCCGATCACCTTATCGCCATTGGCAACATTGGTCCGCGCACCGAGAAACAGCGCGCCGTAACAGGTCATGTTGTCGAGGAACCAGTCGTCGCGATCCGTCATCACCTGCACGTGTTCGGAGGCAATGTCGTCGGCAACCTGCAACATCTCGTCGTAGGTGTCGCAGACGATAACCTCACCATAGTCCTCCCACGAGGCACGGGCGGTTTCAGCCGTCGGCAGAATACCGAGCAGCCGCTCGATTTCATCGAGCGTTTCGCGGGCCAGCTTCTCGGAGTTGGTAAGGAGAACCGCCGGTGAGTTGTAACCATGCTCAGCCTGACCCAGCAGGTCGGTCGCGCATAGTTCGGCATCGGCACCCTGCTCATCGGCGATTACCATCGTTTCGGTCGGCCCGGCAAAAAGATCGATGCCGACACGCCCGAACAACTGGCGCTTGGCCTCGGCGACGAATGCGTTGCCGGGACCGACCAGCATGTGAACCGGATCGATGGTCTGCGTCCCGATGGCCATTGCCCCAACGGCCTGAATACCGCCCAGCACATAAATCTCATGAGCACCGCCAAGTTTCATGGCGGCGATCACGGCCGGGTTCGGCTCTCCCTTGAACGGTGGTGTGCATGCGATGATGCGGGGAACTCCGGCGACATCAGCGGTGGCCACCGACATGTGTGCAGACGCCACCATCGGGAACTTGCCGCCCGGCACATAGCAACCGACCGACTGCACCGGGATGTTCTTGTGGCCCAGGATGACGCCCGGCAGCGTTTCCACCTCGATGTCGACCATTGAGTTGCGCTGATGCTGAGCAAAGGTGCGAACCTGATCCTGGGCAAACTTGATGTCGTCCATATCGCGGGTGGAGACTTTGTTCATCAGCGCGTCGATGTCATCATCCGTCAGGCGAAAACGCTCGGGTGTATATCCATCGAACTTCTGTGAGAGATCGCGCACGGCGCTGTCGCCCCGCGCTTCGATGTCCTTCAGCGTGTCCTCGACGATGGCGCGCACCTTGGCATCGTCCTGCGAGCGTTCGGTCTCGGGTTTGCCCCGTTTTAAATGGGTGATCATGGCGCTCGATCCTCGTTGTCACTGGCTGGTACGGCCTCGTCCCTGACGCCCCCGTCCATGTGTCTTGCATGCGTATGCATTACAGCAATGCACCCCGTTTCGACAATGGGGTGAGCCGTCATTGGTAGACAAAAATGCGTGGCCGTCATGATGCGCCAAGCCGTGCATCAGACTTGATAGTAGTCGCGGTACCAGCGCACGAAGCGTTCCACACCGTCGTCGACAGATGTCGGCGTCCACGGACCAATCAGGTGTTCCAGCAGATCGGTCCGCGCCCATGTGGCAGGCGCGTCGCCAGGTTGCATGGGGAGCAGGTTGCGCTCGGCCTTCAGCCCAAGTGCCCTCTCAATGGCATCGATAAAGTGCTTCAGTTCAACCGTCTGACCGTTGCCGATGTTCACCACACGCCAGGGTGCAACCGGGGAAAGACTATCGCCGTCGGGAACCGCATCGGCGCTTTCTGGCCGGACGGGCGGAACTTCGACCAAACGGCAAACGGCATCCGCCAAATCATCGATATAGGTGAAGTCACGGCGCATATCGCCATGGTTGTAGACATCGATCGGACGTCCTTCGAGCATCGCCTTGACGAATTTGAAGAGTGCCATGTCCGGGCGGCCCCAGGGACCATAGACGGTGAAAAAGCGGAACATGGTGATCGGAAGATCAAACAGATGCGCATAGGAATGCGTCATCGCCTCGGCCGCCTTCTTTGTGGCGGCGTAGAAGGACAACGGGAAATCGGCCTTGTCGGTCTCGGTATAGGGCTGCTCGGTATTGGCGCCATAGACCGAACTGGTGGATGCCATCAGCATATGGCGTGGCGGATGGGCGCGAACAGCCTCCAGAAGTCTGAACGTGCCGTCCAGATTGGACGTCACATAACTCTCCGGTTCCTCGATGGAATATCGCACACCTGCTTGAGCGGCCAGATGAACGATGACATCGGGATGTTCACGGGCCAGCAGGTCCATGAGCACCGCCGGGGTTTCCAGCCGCTCTTCCACTGCTTCGAAGTGTTGGTTCTGCAGCAGCCTTTGATGGCGGCGCTGCTTCAGTCTGACGTCGTAGTAGTCGGTCATCGCATCGAATCCGATGACCCGGTATCCGGCTTTCAACAGGCCAGTTGCCACATGCGAGCCGATGAAACCGGCTGACCCGGTTACGAGCGCTGTGGGACGCCGGTCCGTCATCAGTCGACTCCGAAAAGGTCGCGCGTAAAGACCTTGTCTTTTACATCCTGAAGCTCATCCGAGAGCCTGTTGGCGATGATGATATCGCTCTCGGCTTTGAACGCCGACAGGTCGCGCACGACCGCCGATCCAAAGAAATGGACCGCATCCAGATTGGGCTCGTAGACAATAACCGGAATGCCCTTGGCCTTGATGCGTTTCATGATGCCCTGCACCGAGGAATCGCGAAAATTGTCGGACCCCTCCTTCATCGTCAGCCGATAGACACCCACGCAGGCGGGAGCCTTGGCGATGATCGAGTCGGCGATAAAGTCCTTGCGTGTGGTGTTGGCGTCGACGATGGCGCGTATCAGATTCTGCGGAACGGCATCATAGTTGGCCAGCAATTGTTTGGTGTCTTTGGGCAGGCAGTATCCGCCATAGCCAAAAGATGGATTGTTGTAGTGATCGCCGATGCGCGGATCGAGACTCACGCCCTTGATGATCTGCAACGTATCCATGCCAGCGATCTGGGCATAAGTGTCCAACTCGTTGAAGTACGCAACGCGCATGGCAAGGTATGTGTTGGCAAACAGTTTGACCGCTTCGGCTTCATCCGGGTCGGTCAGCAGGGTCGGGATATCGTCCTTGATCGCGCAATCGGCCAGCATCTTTGCAAACGCCTTGCCGCGATCCGATCGTTCGCCGACCACGATGCGCGAGGGATGAAGATTGTCGTAAAGCGCCTTTCCTTCGCGCAGGAACTCCGGCGAATGGATGATTCTGTCCGTTTCGAACCGTTCGCGCAGCGAGGACACAAGACCCACCGGTATGGTCGACTTGATGACGATCAGCGCATGATCGTTGACCTCCAACACATCTGCGATCACCGCTTCCACGCTTGATGTATCAAAGGCGTTGGTTTGCGGATCGTAGTTCGTGGGGGTCGCGACGATCACGTGAGAAGCCGCCTTATAGGCTTCCGCGGTGTCCAGCGTGGCGGACAGGTTCAGCGATCTGGTCGCCAGATAGTCCTCCAGTTCAGGATCGCTGATCGGTGCTTTCTTCTGGTTGAGAAGCTCGACCCGTTCGGCGGATAGATCGCAGGCGATCACGGGGAACTTTTGCGCCAAGAGCACCGCATTGGAGAGGCCGACATAGCCAAGGCCTGCAACAGCAAACTGAACCGACATTGTGCATCCTTAAAGAGGCCCGCCCCGGGCCGGTGATATGCGCGCCGCTCCTTCGCATGCAGGCGGTTGCGTAGCAAGTCTGTGGGCGCCTTCATTCCATAGTGACGTATTGAGATCACGCGGCGATGGGTTTAACTGGGCCAAACGACGCAAGGAAATCTCATGAGCGGCTTACTGGCTCTGCTGGACGATGTTGCGGCGATTGCCAAGCTTGCGGCCACCCAGTTGGACGATGTCGCGGCGCAAGCGAGCAAAGCCGGAACCAAGGCCGCCGGCATCGTCATCGATGATGCGGCCGTCACGCCGAAATATGTGACGGGTCTTCCGGCAGCGCGCGAACTGCCAATCATCTGGAAGATCGCCAGGGCGTCTTTCTTCAACAAGCTGATCATTCTCTTGCCGGTGGCCCTCCTGCTCAGTGCGTTTGCACCATGGCTCCTTACGCCCCTCCTGATGCTTGGGGGTTCGTATCTTTGCTTCGAAGGTGCCGAAAAGATCTGGCATATCTTTTCCCATGAGAAGCATCATGCCGTGGACACCGAGCATGGGTTGGATGCTGCGCATTTGGAAGAACAGCGCGTGAAAGGCGCGATCAAAACCGACTTCATTCTGTCAGCGGAGATCATGACCATCACGCTTTCGGCCATTGACGCGACCAATGTATGGACCCGCGGCGTCACACTCGCCATCGTTGCCATCGCCATCACAGTGCTGGTCTATGGAGCCGTCGCGTTTCTTGTAAAAATGGATGATGTCGGCCTGAAGCTTTCTCAGACGGGACGTTTGGCGGCGACACGTGCTTTCGGCCGTGGCCTGGTCAAGGGAATGCCGCTTCTCATGACCATTATTTCAACGGTCGGAACAGCGGCGATGCTCTGGGTCGGCGGCAGCATCATGGTGCATGGCGTGCATGATCTCGGATGGCACCTGCCCTTCGATTCCATTCATCATGTTGCTGATCTCGGTGCTCATGCCATTAGAACGGCTGAAGGCTTCGTCCAGTGGTTCATTACGGCCGCGCTGGATGGCGTCGTTGGACTGGCCTGGGGCCTGGTTCTCATTCCGATGGTTGTCGGCCTGATCAATCCGGCATTGAAGCGGATGACACCGGCAAAGGGCTAAAGTGCCTGCTTAAACCATGACGCGCCGAGTGGCCTCGGCAAGCAGATCGCCCTTTGGTAAAGGCAGATGATCAGTGTCGAGTTTTCCGTCGATCTTCAGGAAAGCATGGCCGTGGACAAAGGTCCACAGCATGAACGCACGGCGCCGAATCTCTTCCGGATCCGCACCTTCGGGCATGGCAGCTGTTACTTCACGGATGACGATGCCAAACGTCTCTTCGCCGGCAGCCGCAATGTCCGGGTTCTTTCCGTGCGACTCGGTCAGGCCGAACATCAGACGGAACACGCCCTGCTCGGCTTCGGCAAAGTGAATGTATGCAGCTCCGATTGCGTTCAGTCGCGCAAGAGGTTTGGGCGGCGCGGCGTTGGCTGCCTCATCCATCTGTGTACCCAATCGGCGCATGCCTTCCAGAACAACGGCCCGCACAATCTCCATCTTGTCTGCGAAATGTTTGTAAGGCGCAGCGCTGCTTACGCCCGCCAGACGGCTCGCTTCGGAAATCGAGAACCCATCGATACCTTTCTCCTCGACCAGGTGGCGCACCGTCTCAATCAGATGAGCACGCAAATCACCATGATGATAGCTCGCTCGCTTGTCGGTCGGGGCAGAAGACGAAATCGCTTTGTCCAAGACGTTGTTCCAATGACGATTGTTCCGGCGGATTGCTGGTGCCGTGGTCGCACGCTCCAGACAGTGTCCTTTGTTTAGCCCGGACTTATGGACGACATCAAATCGAACGGAAAAATGCCGGACCGTCACCGCAAGACGTGCCTTGGATCAGGTCTCGTCTCGACCGACAAATCGCCGGACTCCGTTTGACGTCATGATGCTTCGTTAGCGTGTTCGTAACCAAACTTCCTATACGTAAACAATAGCAGAATTTCGACAATCTTGGACGAAGACTGTTGTTCTTGTTCTGCAATGGAAGAAGTTGATGGTGAGTTATGTTATCTTTTGGTGTGAAAGCTAACGTTGAGTCCTCAAGTCCGGAGGAGCCCGTTCCCGCCGAAGAGCACGAAGACGCGGGCACGGCTTTGCCGATTAACCCGCCAGCATCAGATGAAACAGCCAAAACGCTGACCCAGGTTGCCGAAGCCCTTTCGACCTTCGGCGTTGAGATGGTCGACGTTTCCGGTGCCATCGAAACCGCGAACGCTGCAACGGAAGGGCTTACCGAAGCCTTTAACGTTCTTTCCCAGGCTGCCGAAGAAACACAGGTTCAGACAGGCGTCATCCGCGAAGCCGTGACCACGACAAGCATGGTGGCCGGCCAGTCCGGTGAAGCGATGCAGCGCTCGCGCGAAGCACTTGGACGCGCATCGAATGACATCGGCAACCTCATCTCGGCCGTCACCGAGATCAACAACCAGTTGCAGGGTCTGCAGGGCGCCTTGACGAGCGTTGGCGAAGTCTCCGAGTCCATCGATCAGATTGCCCGCCAGACGAACCTGCTGGCACTGAATGCAACCATTGAAGCCGCACGGGCCGGAGAAGCCGGGCGTGGCTTTGCCGTCGTTGCCGGAGAGGTCAAGCAGTTGGCGGCAGAAACCTCCTCTGCAACGCAGCAGATTCAGGACACGCTGTCCCAGCTTAACGACGAGGCCGATACCCTGATCGGGCTTGGACAATCAGCGCTGGATGGCGTGTCGGCCGTTCAGACAAGCACAGGCGCGCTCGACGAGGTTGTTGAAGAACTGTCCGAAGCGATTGGCGAGATCGGCTCGGCAGCCGGCATCGTCGAAACCGGCATTGTCGACATTGAGTCGGCAACGCAAGACTTCGTGTCGAACGTCACCACCATGCAGGAAACCGTCAGCGGCAACAGCGACATGCTGAGTTCGGCTGCGCAGCGAATCGGCAAAGCGGTGGACGAAACGGACCGTCTGGTTGGCGTGACGGCCGACAGCGACGTTGAAACGGATGAGGGTCGCTTCCTCGATATGGCCCGAGAGGCGGTTCAGGCGATCGAGGACGCGTTTGAAGCAGAAATCGAAGCCGGCAAAGCGACGATGGCCGACTTCTTCGACCAAGACTATAAACCCGTCGCCGGTTCCGACCCTGAACAGATGACCACCTGCTTCACGGCGATCACCGATCGGCTGCTGCCGGACATTCAGGAACCGGTTATCCAGAAGGATGATCGGATCGTGTTTTGCGCGTGTGTGGATACCAATGGCTATTTGCCAACCCACAACGCCAAGTTCTCCAAACCGCAGGGCGATGACCCACTCTGGAATGCCGCCAACTGCCGCAACCGCCGAATCTTCGATGACAAGGTCGGTTTGCGGGCAGGCCGGAACGAGGCGCCTTTCCTGATGCAGTCGTACCGGCGCGATATGGGCGGGGGTACGTTTGCCATCATGAAGGACCTCTCGGTCCCCATCTTCATTCGCGGCCGCCATTGGGGTGGGCTAAGACTGGCATACAAGGTTTAGCGCCAGACCCCCTGCAAGCGACGCCCTTGCCAGCAGCTTTGGCTCCTGTTCTCATGGATGACAATAACTTAGCGCCCGGTTTTTGCCGGACGCGATCCATGTGAGTGCTTGTTATGACTGCCCGTATCACTCGTATATCCGCTCAGGACATTCGTTTTCCAACATCGCGGGAGTTGGATGGCTCGGACGCCATGAACCCGGCGCCGGACTACTCAGCCGCTTATGTCACGATCGAAACGAGCGGTGGGATGGAAGGTCATGGCCTTACCTTCACCATCGGACGCGGCAATGAACTGTGCGTTGCCGCCATAGAGGCTCTCGCGCCGCTGCTGGACGATATGCTGCTGGACGATCTGTTCGCCGATATGGGCGGCATGTGGAAGCGTCTCACCGGGGACAGTCAGTTGCGTTGGCTCGGCCCGGAAAAGGGCGTCATTCATCTGGCCGCCGGCGCACTCATCAACGCCGTGTGGGATCTGTACGCAAAGGTGGAAAAGAAGCCTGTCTGGCAGCTTCTTGTCGATATGTCGCCGCAGGAGATCATCGATCTCGTCGATTGGACGTACATTGCCGATGCGCTGGACCCGGGCCATGCACGCGAGCGGATCGAGGAACAGGTTTCCGGCCGCGAAGAACGCATCGCACAGCTGCTTGAAACAGGGTATCCGGCTTACACCACGTCTGCCGGCTGGCTTGGCTACTCCGATGACAAAATGCGCGCGCTTTGCCAGGACGCCATCAAGGATGGCTGGTCACACTTCAAGATGAAGGTCGGGCGCGACATCGAAGACGATATTCGCCGCGCCAGGATCCTGCGCGAGGAAATCGGCCTGGACCGCAAACTGATGATGGATGCCAACCAGGTCTGGAACGCCACAGAAGCCATCGACGCAATCGCCCAGCTGGCCCATATCGATCCCCTTTGGATCGAAGAACCGACGAGCCCGGACGACATTTTGGGACATGCCCGGATCGCCAGGGTCATCGCTCCCATCGGCGTTGCCACCGGCGAGCACTGCCACAACGCCGTGATGTTCAAGCAGTTCCTCCAGGCCAAAGCGATGCAGTTCTGTCAGATCGACGCCTGCCGTCTGGCCGGACCCAACGAGATCATCGGGGTGATGCTGCTTGCCGATCATTTCGAGGTACCCGTATGCCCGCATGCGGGCGGGGTCGGCCTGTGTGAGTATGTCCAGCACATGTCGATCTTCGACTATGTCTGCATCTCAGGCTCGCTGGACAATCGCGTGCTGGAGTATGTCGACCACCTGCACGAGCATTTCCTGCACCCGGTCGTGATGAAGGAGGGCCGCTACATGCCGCCGACCGCGCCCGGCTATTCGATTACGATGAAATCGGACAGCCTTGCCGCACACCTTTACCCGACCGGATCTGCCTGGGCAGACCCGGATTAGGGTCAGGACCCATTCATGTGATTGAAATGGCGTTCGATATGGCAAGCGATACAAGGAAAAGTCCGAAGAGCGGGGTTTATCCCCCGGTCAAGGGCTTCGACGCCGTAGGGCGCCGGCAGATCGAGCGTCCTTCGGATCGGGCGCGTTTGCACGGGCTGCTGTGTCGCAATCCCTTGAACGTCGGAAGACGTCCTGCGGGCTTGCTCCTTGCATCCGCACAAACGCGCCACGACCATTTCAACCACATGAATGGGTCCTGACCCTAAGGCCCTCCGATGCTGGACGATGTGGTCCGACTTTCGCCATAGTGCCGCGTCAGGCAATCGCCTGAAGCAAACCCAATGTGAGGGGTAGGCATGAGAGAGTTCGTATGGCTGAAGCACTGAGACGCGGCGTCAGCCGGCTGGAAACCACCACAAAGCTCACCTTGGCCATTCTGGCGCTGGCAAGCGGGGTCTACACCTATCTTGGTGTTCGCGGTCTGTTGCAGGGTATCGGTCCGGTCGTGTTCTTCGGTGCGCTGATCTATTCGACCGCCGTTTCCATCGGCATTTACGCCTTCTGGTCCTACCTCATTCAGTTCACCCCGCACGTCAAACATGCCGCCGAGCGCCGCACTATGCTGATCGCCATGGTACTTGGCTCGCTGATGATCGTCGCCATGTCGTCCTGGCTGAACGCCGCAGCGCTGGCCGGTGGTGCAGCCATCGAACAGCATCTGGCCAACACGACCGAGGAGTATCAGTCACGGCTTTCCGAAGCGCACAACAATGCGCTTGCTGCGCAAGGCCTCCTGCCGGACATCGAACTGGCCAGCGAACGCTTCCGGCGGTTGGCACAGGAAGAACAGGCTACGGGCTCACTTACCGGAACATCCGGCTCCGGGACCGTGGTGCAGCTTCTCAATCAGATGTCAGGTCAGCTTGAAGGTCTGGCCGCCGAAGTGCGTGCGGCGCGCGTGGAGTCCGATGCCCTGTTCGAGCAGGGTGGACGCTATCTGGGCGAGATGCGGCGCATCGTATCGGCCACTGGCCCGATTGAGCCACGATCCATCGCTTATGCCGAGGAAGCGGTGTCGCTTGCTGGTGTCATCGCTGCTTTATCCGAGACATCGATTGCCCCGGCGGTGAGACGCGCCGCCGAAGACCTTTCCGCCGCGTTCGTTGCGCCCGAAGTGGATGGGGGCACAGCTGATCTGGCCAGCCGGCAGGCAGCCATCGTGTCGCGGGTGGAGTCGG
>JANQJE010000147.1 GCA_028281795.1 Cohaesibacteraceae bacterium
ACGACGCCGTCGCCGGAGAACTTCGTTTCGTCCATGCCGAAATCGACGCAGCGATGCTGGACGAACATGTCGTATTCTTCAAACGACCCCTCATCGAGCAGGACCGAAAGCCGCTCGCGCGCCGTTAGCTTGCCTTTCTTGTGCTGAGCCTCGATACGCCGTGTTCCGCCGCCCGCGCGCGCTTCAGCGCGGCGCTGCTCCAACTCTTCAAGCACGTTCATGAGATAGCCATTGCCTCCGGCCCAACTGTACTAGGTCACGTTCTCATAAATGAGGTTGATTTGGTAGGAGCCAGTTTGTTCGCCTACAAGGCGCAAGACCACAGGAAACCATATGGTTTTCAAGGTCTTGCAACGCGGTAGGCGGGCAAACCGGCCCTATCCTCTGGACGGCGAAACGGCGTCGACCTGCCACGTCGCGGCCCTCGACCGGGCAGAAAGCCCGCTGCTCGAACCGCTCCTTGCATCTCTTTGCCGTTTCAGCCGCCAAATCCAGCCTCATTTATGAGAACATGACCTAGCCCTATCGCTTATCAGCGCACCGTGTCTTGTCCAGCCATCCGAACGGCTGAACACTGGCCGCTGTCAGTCAAGAGCGGGTGACAGAAAGCACGAAAGCTGCCGCTTCAAAGTCCCGCCAGCGCAAGGCACGCAAGCGGGTTGCCTCTTCATCCTCACCCCATTGGGCGCGGTTCCAGTCCTCATCGACATGTGCCGCCTGCCAGACGGTTTTGGCCCGTCCGTCATCAACACCCGGTTCCGTCAGAGCCAGCGCCAGGATCGCCGAGCCCGTCAGTGTGGTTGCAAGATGCAAGGCAGCCAGCGCTTCGGCATCAACTGTCCGTCTGTCAGCCAGAGCACGCAACGTATCAAGCACATCGTCATCCTGAGCGACATGCATAACGCCGGCAGCAACCTTCAGGACGACGCCATGATGCGTGCGCAGCCGGTCAAGATAAGGGCACCAGACAGTTTCCTGCCGGTCGACGAGACCTTGTGGCCGGTCCGCGCGATAGCAGAGCAGGTCGGTCCCGGCATAGGCGCGGACATCATCCAGAATGGCGACGCGTGCGTCGTCTCCCATATCAAGAGCGACGTTGATCAGTTTGGTCATCGGCAGTTCGGCCGGGTCAAGCCGCTCGCCGACAGCATTCCACTCTTCGGCCATTTTGTCCGCCACCGGCTTGTGCGGCGAAGCCAGCGCACTACGGCCCGGCGTGCGAGCCGTCCGGCCGTCAAGCAAAACATGAAAAGCGCCGTCGCGCTCTTCCACCGTCGCATCTTTCCAAAACCGCTTGGGCAAATCTGCGCGCATGGACCTTTGCGCCGCTTCCATGGGATCGAGCCCGGTTTCGGCGAAAATCGCATCAAACGGCGAAATCTTATCGGTCATCATCGCCCCGGTTGTGTTGAGATCGTTCTTCTTCGCTCACCAAACGTTCCAGATTGCTATTAAGCCGGCGAAGTTCCTCGATCAACTCGCCCATTTGCTTGTCGGTCGGCCCGTTGTTGCGGCGACCCGGCCCCACCACACCGAGGGAATGCAAACCGCGCCGGCCTGCCCAGACCGCCAGCGCCATGAGCGCGATCAGAACGGCAAGCGCAGCCCAGAGGATCAGTTCGTTGATCATCGGCTTGCGCCTTTCATGGCAAGAGATTCCCATTCTTCATCATCGTCCCCGCCCATGCCCTGGGTGGAGAAACCAAGCAGATTCCAGCTCTGCTGCATATGCTGAGGCAAGGGTGCCGTCACATCGATCTGTCCCCCACCGGGATGCGGAATGAGCAAGCGCCGCGCATGCAGGTGCAGCCGATGCTGAATACCGCCAGGAATGTCCCAGTTCTCGACGTCAAAGTATTTTGGATCGCCAATGATCGGATGGCCGATATGATTGCAGTGCGCGCGAAGTTGATGGGTCCGTCCGGTTACGGGACGAAGTGTTACCCAGGTGAGACCTCGCCCGGCGGTCTCGATGACGTTGTAGAGCGTCAGGGCATGATCAGCACCGCGATCGCCATGTTGCGCGATCCGCATGCGCTCCTTCTTGTCCGGCGATGCCTCGTCATCGCCCTTGGCAAGGTAGCTGGAGATTCGCCCCTGTCTGGGTTTCGGCACACCACGCACCAACGCCCAATAGACCTTCTTGGTCGTACGCGCACGGAAGGCGGCAGCGAGAGAAGACGCTGCCCCCTTTGTCTTGGCAACGATCAGAACGCCAGTTGTATCCTTGTCCAGCCGGTGAACGAGACGCGGCTTGCGGCCCTGCTTGTCGCGTAAAGCTTCCAGCATGCCATCGACATGCTTCGAAAGGCCCGGTCCGCCCTGCACGGCCAGACCGAAGGGCTTGTTGAGGACAAGCACCATGTCATCCTCGAAAAGAGTCATATCTTTCAAGGCCTTCAGGGTTTCCTCATCTGCGCGTGGCTGGCTCGGCGGCGACACCGCGGCAGCGTCATCCATAGGCGGGATACGGATCGTCTGACCGGACTCCAGCCGAGCGTTCGACTTGGCACGTCTGCCATCCACACGGATGGACCCTTTGCGCAGCAGTCTGTTCAAAGCCCCGAAGGCAAGACCCGGGTAGTGCTCCTTGAACCAGCGATCGAGGCGCATGCCATCTTCTTCACCGGTCACCTTGCGGGTTTGAACGCCGCTCATATCAGCAACCTCATGCCCAAACGCCCCGCGCCATCGCCAGGCCCGCCAGCAGGGCAGTGATTGCAAGCACGACACTCAGGCTAACATAAGCGATGGCTGCGCCGTGCGCACCCGCCTCCCACAGGCGCACAGCATCAAGCGAAAAAGCCGAAAACGTTGTGAAGCCGCCCAGCAGGCCCGTGGCCAAGGCAAGCTTGGCAGCGTCATGGCCTTCCAAATCGAGGAACGGACCGAACCCACCGCCCCGGATGACCAGCCACCCGGCCACCAGACCCATCAGCAACGAGCCGACAATGTTGGCGGCAAAGACGCCATAGGGAAAGGCCGTGCCGAGCGCTGTTTCGGACACCCGGACCAAACCGTAGCGGGCGACGGCTCCGACCCCGCCACCAACAAACACCAATGCCACTGCGCTCAACGCCAACTGCGCCTAATCCTTATCCACCTTAGCATCCCGCAAGCCCTGCCAGTATCGCAACCGCTTGACAAGCTCCCGCTCAAAACCCCGCTCGGGCGGATCATAGAGAGTATGACGGCCAAGACTCTCGGGAAAATAGTCCTGGCCGGAGAAAGCATCGGGCGTATCGTGATCGTAGATGTAGCCTGCGCCCCGGCCGATATCCTTCATAAGCTTGGTCGGTGCATTCAGAATCTCAGACGGCGGCGCGAGCGAACCACCCTGTTTGGCAAGGGCTCGGGCGCCTTTGTAGGCTGTATAGACGGCGTTCGATTTCGGCGCCGTCGCCATGTGCACCACGGCCTGCGCCAGAGCCAGCTCGCCCTCCGGGCTGCCGAGAACATGGTAAGCCTCACGCGCTGCGATGGCGGCCGGCAGCGCAGTCGGATCGGCCATGCCGACATCTTCGCTCGCCATACGGATCAAGCGGCGCGCGAGAAACAGAGGGTCTTCCCCTCCCTCCAGCATGCGCGCGAACCAATAGAGCGCTGCATCGGGATCCGATCCACGAACCGATTTATGCAGGGCAGAGATCAGGTCGTAGTGACCATCACGGTCCTTGTCGTAGCGGGCAAGCGCCATACCAAGGCGTTCAGCAATAGCCGTGGCCGCATAGGCCTCACGGTCATTCCCCTGCCCTGTCATCACCAGCTCTGTCAGCGCGATGGCGCGCCGTCCGTCCCCATCGGCACGATCGGCGATGACCCGGCGGGCATCCTGGTCGACCAGATCAGCCTTCCCAAGCGCCTCAAGCGCACGGTCGACAAGAAGGGTGAGCGTTTCCGGATCAAGCGGCTCGAGGATCAGCACATCGCAACGCGAAAGCAGCGCCGGATTGAGTTCAAAGGACGGGTTCTCCGTCGTCGCACCGATCAGTGTGATGGTGCCGTCCTCCATGACCGGCAGGAAGCTATCAAGCTGCGCCTTGTTAAAGCGGTGGATTTCATCGACAAACAGCACCGTCGACTGCCCCTGAGAGCGAGCAAGACGCGCGGCATCGAAAGCCGTCTTAAGGTCCTTCACTCCGCTGGTGAGCGCTGAAAGCTGAACAAAGCGCGTTCCCTCGCCCAGATAGGACGCTATCAGGCGCGCCAGTGTGGTTTTCCCGGTTCCAGGCGGCCCCCAAAGAACAAGCGAGGGCAAGGCACCGCCATCGCGAACGCCCGCAAGCAGTCTGGTCAGCTTGCCGTCCGGGCCAAGCAACTGATCCTGGCCAACGACGTCGTCCAGACGCGTTGGCCGCAGGCGTTCCGGCAGAGGCACACGGGCGGTACTCTCCGTTTCATCGCCATCCGGGCTGTCAAAAAGATCGTTCATGCCTGCTTCGCTTCTCTAAAAGCGAAGCATCGCGGAACGAATGCGTCCGCCGCGCTCGAACACGATCTGCCAACCTCGGCTCGATACGGATGCTATGCTCTCAAGATCGCGCGTCGTGGACACACGCCGGTCATTGACCTGCAAGATCATGTCGCTCTCCCGGAAACCGACCTGATCGGCTATCGAACCGCGTTCGACGGAGACAATCATCACGCCTTCGGTTTGCTCGAAACCGAACTCCTGCGCGACAGCCGGTGACAGGTTGATCACCTCGACGCCTGCAAAGGGAGAGCGCCCATCAATACGGCGCAGGTCACGCGGAACGGTCTCGGGCGGACCGACCAGAGCGATCTCAAGATCGCGGCGGCGGCCATCGCGCAAGACCTCGACAGAGGTCGTGCCACCAATGCCCTTCGTGGCAAAGCGATAAACAAACGCGTCCGGATCATCGATCTGGAGCCCATCGATGGACACAACCACATCGCCCCGCCTAATGCCCGCATCATCCGCTGGACCGCCCGGAACCAGATCGGCCACGAGTACGCCGCTCGGACGACGCATGCCCAGGCTCTGAGCAATGGCGGGTGTGACAGACTGGACTTCCGCACCGAGATACGGACGCGCAACGAAGGATGCACCACTCGCCGCTTCAGCGAGAACCACATTTACCATCTCGGTCGGGATCGCAAAACCGATCCCGTTCGACCCGCCGGAACGCGAAAAGATAGCCGTGTTGATGCCCACCAGTCGGCCGGAAAGATCGACAAGCGGCCCACCGGAGTTGCCCGGATTGATGGCTGCATCGGTTTGAATGAAGAACTGAAAATCGGTCACACCGACTTGCGTGCGCGCCAAAGCCGAGACAATGCCCTGCGTGACGGTTTGGCCAACACCGAACGGATTTCCGATGGCCAGCACGACATCGCCAACGTTAAGGTCGTCCGACACGCCGATCTGCAGCGCTGGCAGGGGCTCATCAAGCTCGCGCACCTGCAGGATGGCAAGATCGGTCCGTTCGTCGCGAATGAGGATATCAGCCGCAAACTCGCGGCGATCCGACAGTGAGACCCGCACGTCGGTTGCCCGCTCAATCACATGATTGTTGGTGACGATCAGCCCGCTCGGATCGACAATGACACCGGAGCCGAGAGATGAAGCCATGCGTTCGCGCGGGCGCGGTCGCATCTGATCACCGAAGAAACGGCGGAAAAAGGGGTCCATCTGTGCGAACGGGTCGCGCACTTCCTGCATGCGCGTGGCATAGACGTTGACAACCGCCGGGGTCGCCAGTTCCACCACCGGCGCAAAAGACAGTTGGACCTGCTCAAACGACTGGGGAGTGACACGCATGGGAGAAGCGGTGCCCTCTTCCTGAGTCAACTCATCCAGCAGAGCCGGTGCATTGTTCAGAAAAAGATCGAGGAAACGCCCTGGAAGATCATCCTGCGCACCAACCGGTGTCATCATGAGCAGGCAGCCGAGAAGGCCTGCAACACCCATCTGAACGGATCGTGCCAGACCTCTCATGATCATTCCTGTCCCTACGTTGTCTTATATACATTCACCGGCATGCCTCCGCGAGACACAGCCGGACGGTTGAATCCTAGGCAAAAAGAAGGGCGGCTCCAAGGCCGCCCTTTTCACTGTTTTGTGTGTCACCTGTGTTTAAGCGGCAACCGTCTCTTCGGCTTCTTCGGCCTCGACACGGGCGCGGTCGGCAGCACCTTTGGCCTCCACATCGCGATCGACCAGTTCGATGATCGCAATCGGCGCGTTGTCGCCAAACCGGAAACCGGCCTTTAATACACGCGTGTAGCCACCGGGGCGCTCCGCATACCGTTCGCCAAGAACACCGAACAGCTTACGCACGGCAGCTTCGTCGCGAACCTGCGACAGCGCCTGACGGCGGGCATGCAGGTCACCGCGCTTGGCAAGCGTAACCAGTTTGTCGACAATCGGCTTCAGCTCCTTGGCCTTCGGCAGCGTTGTCTTGATCTGCTCATGGGTGATCAGCGATGCGGCCATATTGGCAAACATCGCTTTGCGGTGGCTCGATGTGCGGTTGAGCTTGCGGCCTTGTTTGGCGTGACGCATGGCTCGTCTCCTTATCCGACCAGGCGGTTAAACCTGATGCTCTTCATAGCGTTTGGAAAGCTCGTCAATGTTCTCAGGCGGCCAGTTGGGTACATCCATACCCAGATGCAGGCCCATCGACGCGAGCACTTCCTTGATTTCGTTCAGCGATTTGCGTCCGAAGTTCGGCGTACGCAGCATTTCCGCTTCCGTCTTCTGGATCAGATCGCCAATGTAAACGATGTTGTCGTTCTTCAGGCAGTTTGCCGAACGCACGGACAACTCCAGCTCGTCGACCTTCTTCAGAAGCTCCGGCGAGAACGGGAAGTCCGGCAGCTCTTCTTCTACTGCTTCCTTCTCGGGCTCTTCGAAGTTCACGAAGATCTGAAGCTGATCCTGAAGGATGCGCGCTGCATAGGCGATGGCATCTTCGGCCGTTACCGCACCGTTGGTCTCGATATCGAGAGTCAGCTTATCGTAATCGAGGATCTGACCTTCACGGGTATTCTCAACCTTGTAAGCAACACGCTTGACCGGCGAGAACAGCGCATCGACAGGAACAAGGCCAATCGGCGCATCGTCGGGACGGTTGCGTTCGGCTTCGACATAGCCCTTGCCGGTGTTCACCGTGAACTCGATGCGAACTTCAGAGTCCTCGTCCAGCGTGCACAGCACGTGATCGGGGTTCAGAATCTCGACATCGCCAACGGTCTGAATGTCACCAGCCACGACAATGCCAGGGCCTTGCTTGCGCACGATCATGCGCTTCGGCCCCTCGCCTTCCATGCGCAACGCGATCTCTTTCACGTTCAGCACGATATCGGTGACATCTTCACGAACGCCCGGAATGGAGGAAAACTCATGCAGAACACCATCGATCTGCATGCCGGTAACCGACGCGCCTTGGATCGAGGACAGAAGGATGCGACGCAGCGCATTGCCAAGCGTCAGGCCATAACCGCGCTCAAGCGGTTCAGCGACCACCTGTGCAATACGGCCATCTTCGCTGGTTTTCACTTCCAGCTTGCTCGGTTTGATCAGGTTCTGCCAATTCTTATGGATCATGGGTGCACCCCTTTGGGTCTTGCGCATCTATGGCTGGTTTTGGGGGGCCAGGCCTGCGCTTGAAGGGAAGTCCGGCAAATGGGCACAGCAGCCCCAAATGCCAGAGGAACGATGATGCTCGGGCAGTGGGCCCGTTGCACCCGGCGACTACACGCGCCGCCGCTTCGGCGGACGGCAGCCATTGTGCGGGATCGGCGTCACATCCCGGATGGACGTGATGGTGAACCCAGCAGCCTGGAGCGCACGCAACGCCGACTCACGGCCCGAACCCGGACCGGAGACTTCAACTTCAAGCGTTTTCACGCCGTGTTCGGAAGCCTTCTTGGCAGCGTCTTCTGCAGCAACCTGTGCAGCATAAGGGGTCGACTTACGCGAACCCTTGAACCCCATCGTACCGCAGGACGACCACGAGATCGCGTTGCCCTGTACATCGGTGATGGTAATCATGGTGTTGTTGAAGGACGAGCGCACATGCGCCACGCCCGAAGTGATGTTCTTCCGCTCGCGGCGGCGAACACGTCCAGCTTCTTTAGCCATTTTGGTCCTTTGTCGATCTCACCACCAACCGTTGCCCAACGCCTGCATGGCGCCGTGAAAGCCCGGCTGGCTCCACCGAGGCAAAGCGCAGACCAAAGCCCGCGCCGCCATAACTACTACTTCTTCTTGCCTGCAATGGCCTTTGCCGGTCCCTTGCGGGTGCGGGCATTGGTGTGTGTGCGCTGGCCGCGCACCGGCAAACCGCGACGATGACGCAGACCGCGATAGCAGCCCAGATCCATCAGACGCTTGATGTTCATCGAAACCTGGCGACGCAGATCACCCTCGACCAGATAATCCCGGTCGATGACTTCGCGTACCTGCATGACTTCCGAATCCGAAAGCTCATTCACGCGACGCGACGGTTCGATTTTCACTTTCTCCACGATTTCTTGGGCCTTTGTGGCGCCGATGCCGTGGATGTACTGCAGCGCGATAATCACGCGCTTATTCGTAGGAATGTTGACGCCTGCAATGCGGGCCATACCATCTCTCCATGTCTGGGCGATCCGCCCGTAAAACCGGGCCAACAGCCCGAGTGGGATTAAACCGCGTCCGGTGGAGGCCGGCCCATGCGGTCCCTTCATATGACAACCGGCACACCCTAAGGTTTGCCGGGCATGTTGTCTGGAAGAAGGTGTGGGCTAGAGCCTCAAACGCGTTTTGTCAAGCGTCAGCGGGACTTTTAGACGCGAGGGCCGAAACCATCGGCAAAAGCCCGTTTTCACAGACGATAACAGACTAATCTAAGAGGATCAGTGGGCCTTCAAGGCAGCGTTGATCTGCGCCGTCACACCATCAATCGTGTCCATACCGTCAACCGTCTTCAGATCGCCTTTTGCGTAGTAATAGCCGGTCAGCGGCGCGGTACTCTTGTAGTAGGCACGCAAACGCTCATCGAAGACCTCTGGCGTGTCATCCTTGCGCACCGGTTGTCCGGCGGCAGCAGCATCTTCGGCACGCTTCACGATACGTCCCACCAGAGCACGATCATCAACGACCAGTTCCACCACTGCATCCAGAGCCAGCCCCTTCTCGGTCAGCATATCACCAACGGCATCGGCCTGTGCCAGGGTGCGCGGATAACCGTCGAGGATGAAGCCGTTCGCGCAATCGGGTTCGGAAATACGGTCTGAGACGATCTGGTTGACGATGGCGTCGGACACCAGGTCACCGGCCTCCATGACCGCCTTCGCTTTCAATCCCGTTTCTGTTTCCGCTGCAACGGCTGCACGCAGCATGTCGCCGGTCGACAGTTGTGGAATGCTGTGCGTTTCAACCAGCCGTGCTGCTTGTGTTCCCTTCCCCGCACCTGGCGGTCCCAGAAGGATCAATCTCATCTACGTTTCCCCCGAAGCTTCGATTTCTTCACCAGCCCCTCATACTGATGCGCAAGCAGATGGCCTTGCACCTGTTGCACCGTATCCATGGTCACGGAGACCACGATGAGAAGCGAAGTGCCCCCGAAATAGAAGGGAACACCGGAATAAGAAATGAGGAATTCGGGTATGAGACATACGATGGTGAGGTAAGCGGCACCGGCGACTGTAATCCGTGTGAGCACATGGTCGATATAATTGGCCGTCCGTTCGCCCGGACGGATGCCGGGAATAAAGCCGCCATGCTTACGCAGATTGTCGGCTGTGTCCGCAGGGTTGAACACGATGGCCGTGTAGAAAAACGCAAAGAAGATGATACCTGCCGCGTACAGCAACATGTAGGCAGGCTGGCCATGGCCAAGCAGCGCGGTCAGCGTGGTGATCCAGCCTGTCGCTTCGGTACCATCGGAGAAACCGGCAAGCGTGGCCGGGAGAAGCAGAAGCGAGGAGGCAAAGATCGGCGGAATAACGCCGGCCGTGTTCAGCTTCAGCGGCAGATGCGAGCTTTCGCCCTGCGTCATCCGGTTACCGACCTGCCGCTTGGGATACTGGATCAGCAAGCGGCGCTGCGCCCGTTCCACGAACACAATGAAGGCAATCACGACGATGGCGAGAATGATGATGGTCAGAATGATGCCGGTGCCGATGGCGCCCTGACGGCCCAACTCAAGCGTCTGCGCCAAGGCACGAGGCAACTCGGCCACGATACCGGCAAAGATGATCAGCGAGATGCCGTTACCAACGCCGCGCGCCGTGATCTGCTCGCCAAGCCACATCAGGAAGATGGTGCCGCCAACCAGCGTGATTACCGTGGTCAGACGGAAAAACCAGCCCGGATCGGTCACAATGGTGCCGGACGATTCAAGCCCGACCGAGATACCATAAGCCTGGATGGCAGCCAGAAACACCGTGCCGTAGCGTGTATACTGGTTGATGACCTTGCGCCCCGCTTCACCCTCTTTTTTCAGGGCTTCGAGCTTCGGCGACACGGTCGTCATAAGCTGGATGATGATCGAGGCGGTGATATAAGGCATGATGCCGAGCGCAAACACGGCCATACGTTCCACGGCACCGCCGGTGAACATATTAAACAGGCCAACCACGCCTTGCGCTGCTTGATCGAAGGCGGCTGCAAAGGCATCCGGCTCAATCCCCGGCATCGGGATATACGTCCCAAGCCGATAGACCAAAAGCGCACCCAGCGTGAACCAGATGCGCTTTTTGAGCTCTTCGGCCTTGCCGAACGCTTTAAAGGAGAAGTTGGAAGCTAGCTGCTCAGCTGCTGACGCCATTCGTCTTCAATTCCTTTGGCCAGTTCGCCCTGCCCGACCGGGCAACGCTGTGCCCGATGTAGGGATCATGCATGGGGCCTGAGAACCCAGGCCGCCGTGCAATGTGTTATGCTTTGCTCGCGCCAGCTTTGCCGGAGTCCGCCTTGCGCTCCTCGATGTGGACTTTACCGCCGGCCTTTTCAACCGCTGCAACGGCCCCCTTCGACGCACCGGCAACGGTAACCTCGACCTTGGCCTTCAATTCACCGTTACCAAGCAGGCGGACACCATCTTTTCCAAGCTTGGTAATCACGCCACTTGCAACCAGAGCAGCGGCATCGACAGGCGCTTTCGCGTCGAGCTTGCCGGCATCCACGGCCTGCTGAATGCGCCCGACATTCACTTCTGAATAGGCCTTGGCAAAAATGTTGTTGAAACCGCGTTTCGGTAGACGGCGGTACATCGGCATCTGGCCGCCTTCAAAACCCTTGATAGCGACACCTGAACGGGACTTCTGACCCTTTACACCAACGCCGGATGTCTTGCCTTTGCCCGAACCGATACCACGGCCGACGCGCTTCTTGGTTTTGGCCGAGCCAGGCTGCGGCTTGAGTTCATTGAGTTTCATGACAGTTTGTCTCCACTTGCGCGATGGACATCAGCACACCGCTCGCTTCCAGACGGAAACAAGGCCACCGGATCGGCAGCCTTGCTTGGGCTTTAGTTCTCTTCGACCACGCGCACCAGATGGCGCACTTTGTGGATCATGCCGCGCACGGACGGTGTGTCTTCCAGCGTCTTCTTGCGGCGCATTTTGTTAAGACCAAGGCCGATCAGCGTGGCTC
>JANQJE010000172.1 GCA_028281795.1 Cohaesibacteraceae bacterium
CGAGATCGACGCTTCTTTTCCCACAGTAGCCATCGGAAGCTATCCAAAACTGATCGACGGACGCTTTTCCACCGAGATCGTGCTGCGTTCACGCGATGCCGAGGCGCTTGACGCGGCCACGCAAGCGGCCCAAAAGCTGCGCACCCAAATCGACGCTGCCTGATACCAGAGGACGTAAGCCCCGTGACTGAAGCCCTGAACGACAAAGCCTTTCCCGTTTCTTGGGATCAGTTCCACCGTGACGCTCGGGCACTTGCCTGGCGGCTCGCTGAAAAAGGGCCATTCGACTCCATGGTGACGATCACCCGAGGCGGTCTGGTACCGGCGGCCATCGTCTGTCGTGAGCTTGGTATCCGCAAGATCGATACCATTTCGATCGCCAGCTACGATCATGGCGGCGTCGGCGAACAGACGCAGGGCGATCTTGCTATTCTGAAGACGATATCCAGCAGCATCCTGGAGACCAAAGGTGAAAGCGTTCTGATCGTCGATGATCTTGTCGATACCGGTAAGACGGCAACCGAAGTGCGGGCGATGCTGCCAGAAGCGCATTTCGCAACCGTCTACGCCAAGCCGAAAGGCCGTCCGCTGGTCGATACGTTCGTCACCGAGGTCAGTCAGGACACGTGGATCTACTTCCCTTGGGACCTTGGCTATTCTTTCGTGCCGCCAATCGCGAAAGATGCCGGCGACTGAGCGACAAGCACGCTGCGGGCGTGATGGAATTGGTAGACATACGGGACTTAAAATCCCGAGGCCCTAGGCCGTGTGGGTTCGAGTCCCACCGCCCGCACCAAACTACTCTGTATTCGTCCATCACGGCGCTGCTTTCCTTACTTAGGCCGATCTGAGCATCTTCTATAATAGGCTTATTCTGTAACCAACGCTCGCGCGGTGCTTACATCCTGCCACCCTTGCTTAGGTATCTGCCCTCGCAGCGGTTCTGATTGGAATTGTCGGTGGGTTCGTGAGCCTGCAGATGCGCGCAACGCATAACGCCAGCGAGGCGAGCGAAGCGCTGCGCGTGGCGCGCTAGGCCCGTGATCAGGTGAACGCTGTCCGGCTTGAGATCGCCCAGAAGCACGCTTCCGTCAGCTATCTCAAAGAGGTCGCAACCGGATTAGTGCTTTCCATGGACAGGCTGACGGAACGGACCGACAAGCTTCTTGCATCAATTGGGCCCTAATCCGGCAGGGTACACTGGAGCGCACGATATGCGGCTTAGAGGCCGTGTCTAGCCTGTCACGCCGCGCAAACTTCATAACCTTTGACTACTGGCCAACCATCGTCTCCATCTGTTGTTGCATTGGTACGAAGGTCAGATCTGTAACTCTTTCGCCGGTCTGGCCATCCAATATGCCGACGCCTAGCAGATCGGATCGAGTCGCATCAAACTCTAGAACAAGGTTTTCCGGGGGAGCTGGCATTAGCGGACCAATAGGGCCTCCTGATCCGCCGCGGACAGGGCACAACCATCGTCCGCCGATGTAAAAGCAATTGCCTCTGCTTGATGAAAAAGCCCCTGTATTTTCGTCAAAGGCATTGACGGTCACATCTCTTGGCAGGCCGTTTTCCAATCTGTACTGGAGCGAAAAGTGCTGGCTATCGTCCAAACCGAAGTGCTCGTTGATCGATAGATCACTAAGAATCGTTGTGGTCGGAAACTCAACAGGCTGATCCTGAGCGATTTGGTCTTCTGCATTAGCCGGCGAAGGGGCAAACAGCAACGCGACCATCAAGGCTAGGCTTGGCCAACCTACATTGGACTGTCCTTTCCTCATTGTGTTTCTCCTTGGATATCTAGGACGATGACTTCAGATCTGTTTTGCGATGCGGATCCGTGTACTTGCTGAAGTGGTCCCCGAACTGGCCCGACGCCTTGCTCGATCAAGTCGAGAGAAACGCCTTCCCAGCCAATCGCTACCGCGCTGGGAAATGTCTGTTCAAAGGAAATTCCGCGTGCGTTCCATCCAACAAAACTGGATTGAGCCCCAAGAGCTGAGGGTGATGTGCCTGTTGGAAGGAGAGATGCCAGCTCAGCAAAGCGAGCCGCGAATTCATCGTTACTGCCGCTTTCAACTGTCACGTTTTGGAAAGTGACCTGGGGTGCGCGCGATGTCACAACTGACCCGTCGGGATTAGCTGCGCCTGCGACCGATAGCGCGGCTTGAGCAATCCTCGAATTAGAAAAAGTGAACAGAATTCTCCGTGTAAGATACACTCGAGTGATCATGGTGAGGCCGCAATTGTTTGGGTAGCTGCAGGGATCGGTTTGGCGAAAACCTGCTTGCGTTAGCTCACTTGTCAGCTCGGTATACGCAGCGTCAATCGACCCAGCGAAAGTGTTTTGGATGGTGTTCACAGCCCGGGAATGTACGCTGACTTTTGGAACCCAATAACTGCGGACATCTGGGAAATTCAGCGATACAGTGGTCCGGTCAGCCAAGCCTAGGCCGAAAGTTTCGGTTAATCCGGTCAAGAACGTCTGGCTAACAAAGCCGGCGTCTGCGTTGATTTCGGGAAAACCGACCTGCGGCAGTTGTAATGCCTCGTTGCCGTCAATGTCTTGGCGAAGCCGTAAGGCATTCGCAGTGAATAGATCGGGCTGCGTGTGAGGTGTAGCTTTACCGTCATTGCCCAACTCGGTGCTTTCAAATGCTACCCTCGTTCGCATGTGCTGCTCAGCAGCAGCAAGTGCCCACGGAGCGCTTCCGATCCACACGGCCTCTGTTTCAAATGGCCGATCTGGCGAATAGCTCCAGAAGTAGATATCTCCAACTTGGAATTCCGATCTTGGCGGGTAAACCGGACGAATGCCCAGCGCTGAAACAGTTTCACTGTATTCTGCAGGTAAGTCCCGCAGATTTGCTGTGCCGCAACCAATGAGGGTGGATGCAACAGTGAGGCAGCATATTAGGCTGATGTTTTTCATACCGGCGCCCCCCAAAAGCAGTGAGGTATGAAGTTAAAGCACTCCAAAGTTGCTTTATCAAGGAATAAAATCCTAGATTTATCTGTCTTTGTTTAATGAATCAAGCGATTTGACTATGCGTCAACCAAGTCTGCTTCGTAACACCCACAATTGCGCCAGGTCAGTTGATCGCGTTGGTTTCCATGGCAGCTAGGCTGTGCATCTGTTATGGCGAAAAGGCCGGTCATGGTTCGTGACTTCATCAAATATTCCCGTGTCTTGGAGATCGTTGGCGACACCCTGAAGGTTCGCGTGCCGACCGATCAAGGGTCGGCTATCGCTGTCCGGTTTGGCGATCTGGCTGTGATCGAAGGCGATGAAGGGGCGCAGTCGCTTGCGCAGGTGATCAACATCGACCGCAGCGATGTCACGCTGCAGGTGTTCTCCGGCACAAAGGGTATCTCGACTGAAGCGACGGCAACCTTCCTGGGTCATCCGATGCAGACGCCCTATTCGGATAACATTCTGGGCCGGGTTTTCGACGGCGCGGGCACGCCGATTGATGGCGGGCCCGACCTTTCGGCCGAGCCGAAGTACAATATCGGCGGACCTTCAGTGAATCCGGCCGAGCGCATCGTGCCCAAAACGATGATCCGCACCGATGTGCCGATGATTGATGTCTTCAACACGCTGGTGGAAAGTCAGAAGATTCCTATTTTCTCCGTTTCGGGCGAGCCGTTCAATCCGTTCCTCGCCCGTATCGGCATTCAGGCCGATGCCGACATCGTGGTGTTCGGTGGGCTGGGCCTTATCTTCGATGATTACCACACCTTCCGGCGTTCCTTTGAGGATGCGGGCGTCTTTTCGCGCACGGTGATGTTCGTCAATCAGGCATCCGACCCGCTGGTGGAACGGCTGCTGGTGCCGGATATGGCTCTGGCGGTGGCTGAAAAATTCGCCGTTGAGGAGGGCAAGCGCGTGCTGGTGCTTCTCACCGACATGACGGCCTATGCCGATGCCATGAAAGAGGTCGGCATCAGCCAGGAGCGGGTGCCGTCCAACCGGGGCTATATGGGAGATCTCTACTCTCAACTCGCACGGCGCTACGAAAAAGCGTGCGACTATGCCAAGGGCGGATCGGTGACGATCCTTTCGGTCACGACCATGCCGGGCAATGACATCACCCACCCGGTCCCGGATAACACAGGCTACATCACCGAAGGGCAGTTCTACCTGCATTCCGGTGTGATTGACCCGTTCGGCAGCCTGTCGCGCCTCAAGCAGAACGTCATCGGCAAGGTCACCCGCGAAGACCACGGTCAGATCATGAACACGATGATCCGTTTCTATTCCGAAGCACGCGGTGCGGCGCAGAAACAGGCGATGGCCTTCGATCTGTCGGATTACGACCATCAACTTCTGGCGTTTGGCGACCTGTTCCGCGAGCGCTTCATGGACATTCATGTTTCGATGCCGCTGGAAGAGGCGCTCGACCTTTGCTGGGCAACGTTGGCGGAGTGCTTCAAACCCGAACAGCTTCTGATGAAGCAAACGCTCATCGATACCTATTTCCCGAAAGAGACCGATGCCGCGCTTGCAGCTGAATAAATCATCGCAGGCACGCGAAACAGCCCAACTTCAGACTTATGAACGGTTCCTGCCGTCGCTCGATCTGAAGCGGCAGCAGTTGATGGCTGAACGGGCCAAGGAACAAGCGCGTCTTCGCGACCTGCAGAGCGAGGCCGACTCTTTTGCCCAACGCGTCGGGGATACGTTGCCAATGCTTGGCAATGAAGACGTCAATCTGGATGGCCTGGTGCGGCTGACGAACTATCAGCTTGGTCTTGAAAACGTGGTCGGAACCCGGCTGCCTGTTTTGAAGGATATTGAGGTGGCGGTGCGGCCTTACGATCCGATGGTCAAACCACACTGGGTGGATGATGTCGCCGAGCTTTTGCACGATATGCTGGAAGTGCGGCTGAAAGCACAGATCGCCAAGGAGCGTGTAAGACGTCTCGACAAGGCCGTCACGACCATCACGCAAAGGGTCAATCTGTTCGACAAGGTGCTGATCCCGAACACGCGCGCCAACATCAAGAAGATCCGGATTCATCTCAATGATGAAGAGATGGCGGCTGTGGTGCGCTCGAAGATCGCCAAGAACAAGCGGGCGAACCAATGAGTGTTGCGCCGGTCAGAAAGGTGACGCTTGCTGGCAAGCACGCCCAGAAGAAACAGACGCTTGCCCGTCTTCAGGAGCTTGGCTGCATGCATCTGGTGCGCCTCTCCGACAAACCGGCAGAGCCTGAAAAGGCCGTCAGCCGCGAAGCGCAAGACGCCTACAAGGCGCTCCGGTTTCTCGCGCCGCTCGAGGGCGAACGCCGTCAGCTTGTGCGCGACCGTGCTTTCGATGTGCGAAGCTTTGTCGATCATGTGCTCCGCCTGAAGCAGAAGATGCGTGAGGTCGGAGACCGGCGCGATTTTCTCGCCGACCGTATTGAAACGCTCAGACCCTGGGGCGAACTGATCTTTCCGGGAGCCAAGGCGACTGGCGGCTATCTCTTCTGGTTCTACGAGTTGCCGGTCAAGGACCGAGCGGCGTTGGATGCTTTGGACCTCCCGTGGCAGATCATATCCGCCGAGCCCAAAACACTGTATGTCGCGGTCATTGCTCCAGACGAGCCTGCGGACGATCTGCTGCCGGTGCCGCGCAGCCATCTGGGCAGTGAACCGATCAGCGAGCTTGAGCACAAGCTGATCGAGGCGGAAGTCGAACTGGAAGCGTTGCATGCCGAGCGCTTGGGGCTGACACGGTACCTGACGCTCCTGCGGTCCCATATGTCGGAGGCCGAAACCCGGGCTGAGCTGGACTATGCGACTGCACAGACCTGGAACGATGACGACCTGTTTGTCGTGCAGGGTTGGGTGCCGGAGGATGCGCTGGATGCCGTGTCCTCCCATGCCGAGGAGCAGACCCTGGCGATGGTGGTTGAAGAGCCCGCCTGGGATGAGACACCGCCGACCTTGCTGATCCAGCCGGAGGAGCGGGCCGCCGGCGTTGATCTTGCCATGTTCTACCAGGTGCCGGGCTATCGCGACTGGGACCCGTCCGGTTTGCTGGTCCTCTCGTTCTCGATCTTTTTTGCCATGATCGTGGCTGATGCCGGTTATGGCCTGGTCATTCTCGCCGGGCTGCTGGCCGGTTGGACGCGACTTGGCGGAACGGCCCGGCTGAAAGCCTGGCGACGTCTGGGATTGATCATCGCCTGTACCACCGTTGCCTATGGTGTCATCGTGGGCAGCTATTTCGGTGCCGAACCCCGGGATGGTTCGTTGCTGGCACCGTTGGCGATCCTCTCCCTCAACGACTTCGGCACGATGATGCGCCTGTCCATTCTGGTGGGCGTCGCCCACCTCATCTTTGCCATTGCCATGAATGCCTGGGTGCACAGGCGCCAGCGGTCTTCGATCGCCAAGCTTGGCTGGATCGCCGCGATCCTTGGCGGATTGTTTGTGTGGTTGAGCGGTCAAACGGGCCCGCTCTACGGGTTGGCTGTCTTGCTCCTGGTGGCCGGGGTTCTCGTCATCATCGTCTTCACGAGCGATCGCCCTGTCATGCGGCCTTTGGACTGGGCATGGCGCCTGTTCGACGGCATCCGGGCGCTTGGCGGTGCGATGGGTGCCTTCGGCGACGTGCTCAGCTATATGCGCCTGTTTGCCTTGGGCCTTGCATCTGCTTCCCTGGCTTTGACGTTCAATGATCTGGCCCGTCAGGTGATGGACGGCGTTCCGGGTCTGGGGCTGCTGCTTGGTCTGCTTATCCTGCTTGTCGGGCATGTCCTCAACTTTGGCCTCGCCATGATGAGCGGTGTCGTGCATGGGCTGCGTCTCAATTATATCGAGTTCTTCAAATGGGGTCTGCCGGAGGAAGGCATTGCCTTTCGACCGCTTGCCCGCAAGGAGGTTCAGGAATGAACGAACTGGTTCTGGCTCTGGGTTGGGTGGGCATTTTCGCGCCGGTGGCGCTTGGTGCCGTTGCAAGTGCCATAGGCTGCGCGATCGCCGGTCAGGCGAGTATCGGTGCCATGGTCGAAACCGATGGTGGCTATGGCCGGTTCGTCGGCATTTCCGCGTTCCCGTCCACCTTCGTGATTTACGGCATCGTCATCATGTTCACGCTGAACCGAGCGGTGACGCCGGACAATGCCGGTGGCCTCTTTGGCGTTGGCCTGCTGGCTGGTATCGCGCTGCTCTATTGTGGCATCTGGCAGGGGCGTGCCTGTGCGGCCGCCATCAACGCCTCAAAGGAAAAGCCTGAAATCTTTGGACTGTCCCTGGCGCCGGCTGCCATTATCGAAGGCTTCGGCGTGTTCGCGTTCGTGTTCGCTCTTGTTATCAGCGCGGGGATCAGCTGATGGCAACGCCGGAAGCCAAGTCGAAGGGCGTTGATGCCCTCATCACGCGCCTGCGTGAAGATGGCGTTGCTGCAGGCCAGCAGGAGGCGCAGCGGATCAGGGCGGAAGCCGAGGCCGAGGCAGCCAGAATCACGTCGGCCGCCAAGGCCGAAGCGGACAAATATCTGGCCGAGGCGCGCAAATCCGCCGATCGCTACCGCTCCGCTGGCGAAGAAGCGCTGAACACCGCCATGCGCGATGCCGTTCTGACGATGAAGTCCGGCCTCATAGCCCAGTTCGAAGCTGACGTGAAACGCATGGTGTCCAAGGTGACCACTGATCCGGACATGCTCAAAAAGATGGTCATCGAACTGGTTGGGCGTGCACGAGAGGCTGCCGATGCGGGCGAGGATACGGACATCATTCTGCCCGTCGAGGTGGTTGGACCTGAGGCCATCGTTGAAGATCCCGAACTTATCCAGTCCGGAAAGCTGACCGACTTTGTCTTGGGGCTCACCAAGGACGTGCTCGAAGAGGGTGTGACCCTTTACGTTGCCGATGATCTGCAAGGCGGCATCCGGGCACGTGTCACCGGCAAGGATGTCGAACTCGATCTGTCCGATGAAGCCATTGCCGCGCTTCTCATGCAGCACCTTCAGCCGCGGTTCCGCGCGGTGATGGAAGGGGTGATCAAGTAACCCATGTCGGATCGGGATGCCTACATCGCCCTTGTTTCCAGCCTGCCGAGTTCGGAGCGGCTGTTCGCCAGCAAGTTGCCGCCGCTGTCGCGCTTGCGGCTGGAAATGCGCCTGTCGGCACTGACACCGGATGACCAGGCGACGCTGGCGCAGATCGAAGACGTGTTGCGTTGGCGCTCCTATGCCATGGATGTCACAAGCGGGCAGGCTATTGCCCGCGCCAAAAAGCTCCTTGTCCATCTGGAAAGCGAAACGCTGCGGCATATTGTTGTCGAGCGTCTGGACGTGCGGACCGTCATTGCGGCTTTACGACTGCGCAAACAGGGGAACGGCCCGCCGACAAGGCCCTGGGGGTATAGCCGTTTTACCCGGTATATCGCCGCCAACTGGACCGATCCGACCTTCAAGTTGGGTGGCCGGATGCGATGGCTCCCCAACGCGGTCACATTACTGGGCCAACAGGACCCGCTGGGACTGGAACGATACATTCTCGACGTCACGTTCCGTCAGTTGCAGCGCCATGCCGGGAACCATCTTTTCGATTTCGAGGCTGTCGTTATCTACGTGCTCAAATGGAACATCTTTGATCGCTGGGCGCAGGCCGATGCCTATGCCGCGATCAGTCGCTTCGAGGGTTTGGCGCAAGCTGCTCTGGGCGACTTTGCCGATCTTAGTCTGGAAGAGGTCTGATCATGGCCACCAAAGCCGCCAAAAAGACCGTAAGACAGGTAGCCGCGCCGAGTGAGGGGCATGTGACGGCCCGCATCATCGCTGTCCAGGATGATCTGGTCCAGATCGAAGCGCAGTCATCGCCCGATGGCACGCCCGGAACCCTGGTGAAGAACGAGGTGGTCTACATCCTACCCACCTTGCCCGGTGCCGCAGGGCGGCAGGAGCGTCTGAAGGCCGAGGTGTTGCGGGTTCGCGGCTCCGTCGCCGATGCACAGGTCTACGAGTCGACGCAAGGCGTTGCTGTCGGCGATCCGGTGGAGCAATCGGGAGAGCTGCTTTCGGTTCAACTGGGACCGGGCCTTCTCGGGCAGGTCTATGACGGGCTGCAAGCTCCGCTCAAGGATCTGGCCAATCAGTTCGGCATTTTCCTGCCGCGCGGTGCTGATGTTGCGCCTCTCGATACAAAAGCGAAATGGAGCTTCACGCCGTCGCTCAAGCTGGGAGCCGAGGTCACTGCGGGAGACGTGATTGGAACGGTTCCGGAAGGCCGGTTTGTCCATAAAGTCATGGTACCGTTCGGCTGGTCGGGAACTCTGAAGGTCGTTTGGATTCAAAAAGGCTCGGTCAGGATCAATGACCCTATTGCGCGGCTTGAGGATGCAGCCGGGAACGATCGCACCGTCACACTGGCGCAGAAGTGGCCGGTGCGCCGGCCAATCCCTGCAGGACTGCTGAAAAAGGGCCTTTCGAGACGCAAGTTTCCTGATGAACCGGTTCTGACATCGCAGCGCCTCATTGACACATTCTTTCCCATCGCGCGTGGCGGAACGGCCTGTATTCCCGGTCCCTTCGGCGCGGGGAAAACGGTTCTGCAAAACCTGATTGCACGCAATGCGCATGTCGATGTGGTGATCGTCGTGGCGTGCGGCGAGCGCGCGGGCGAAGTGGTCGAGACCATCCATGAGTTCCCGGAGATGACCGATCCGACATCGGGTGGCAGCCTGATGGACCGCACCATCATCATCTGCAACACGTCTTCGATGCCGGTCGCAGCCCGCGAAGCATCGATCTTCACCGGTATCACGCTCGGCGAGTATTACCGTCAGATGGGACTGGATGTGTTGCTTATTGCAGACAGCACCTCGCGTTGGGCACAGGCTATGCGGGAAACGTCCGGTCGCCTGGAGGAGATTCCCGGCGAGGAGGGTTTCCCGGCCTATCTGGAAAGCTCCATCAAGGGCCTGTACGAGCGCGCAGGCGTCATTGAAGGCAATGATGGAGAAACCGGCAGCCTGACCATGATCGGCACGGTCTCTCCAGCCGGTGGGAACTTTGACGAGCCGGTGACTCAGTCCACCTTGTCGACGGTCAAGTGCTTTCTCGGTCTGTCGTCTGAGCGGGCCTACAAGCGTTTCTATCCGGCGGTCGATCCGTTGATGTCCTGGTCGCGCTATCTCGACCAGATGCAGGCCTGGTACGACGCGCATATGGAGCCGGGCTGGACCGCGAAAATCAAGGAGCTTCAAGCCCTGCTTGAGAAGGGCGATCAGATCAGCCAGATGATGCAGGTGACAGGGGAGGAAGGTGTAACGATGGATGATTTCGTCACCCATCAGAAAGCCCTTTTCTGCGATATGGTCTATCTGCAGCAGGATGCCTTCGACAAAGTCGATGCCAGCGTCTCGATCGAACGCCAACAACTCATATTCAAGCGTGTCTACGCGATTGCGACGCGTGATTTCGATTTTGAAGACAAAGCCTCAGCCCGTGATTATTTCACCAAGCTGACAGGGCTGTTCAAGAACTTCCATTATGCAGCCGATGGTACACCGGAGTACGGCACGCTCTTCAAGCAGATTGACGCGATGCTCTAAGACGCATCTCCGCCTATTCCGGCAACCGATGGTCAGGCTGTCCGGCTTATGTACCAGACCGAAGCGAGGATGATGGTTGCACCAAGCACCAGCGGTAGACCGGGTATCTCAGCGAAGAAGAGAAAACCTGCCGCCGTCGACAGCACCAGCGACAGGTAGGAGACCGGCCCGAGGACACCGGCATGGCCGAGCCAGTGGGCTTTGAGAAAACAGAACTGTGCGGCCTGGGCGAAGATACCGATGGAAAGCAGAAGCGGCCAGTGATCCGGTTCGACCGGTACCCAATCCATTGCGGCAAAGGGCGCTGTGAAAAGCGCCAGTCCGCCGGTGTAGAACACCATCATGACCACTGTGGGCGTACCCTTCAGCTTACGGGTTATAATGATCGCCAGCGTGCCGGTCGTGACGGTGAGCGTTAGAGCAGCCAGTCCCCAGACCATGCCGTTGCCGCCGGCTTGGATCGCCGTGGGATTCATGGCAACCAGGGCGCCCAGCAATCCAAAACCTGCCGCGATCCAGCGCGGTTTGATGATCCGCTCGCCGAGGATCAGGGCTGCCATGATCATGAGCAGGATGGGCCGGGTGAAGTTGATCGCTGAGAACAGGGCGAACGGCACACGGGCAATGGCGAAAAAGCTCGCGGCCAGCGTGACGGCAGACAAGATGATCCGAAAGGCATGAAGGCCCAGACGATCAAGACTGAGGAACGCGGACCGTTCCCGATAGGCCCATGGCAGCACCAGCACCAAACCGACCGTTGCGCGTAAGAACACAAGCTGCGTGGCCGCGTAGTCGAGGCCCATGGCCTTGACATTGCTGAGCGCCCAGATGTTGGGGCTCATGTCGGCGATCAGCCAGAGCGAAGCCCGCAGATTGTCTTTCCGGCTTGCTGCCTGAGGTGTCATTCGTGGTCGATCATTGCCCGGCCAGCAGATTGCTCATCAGGCGGAAAGCTCCCGGAGTCAGTTTCTCCATCTGATGGTGCAGGATCAGACAGCAATGGGTATGGCGACCCTTGCCGATTTCGGCGGAAAGAAGCGCGCCCTTGTGAGGGTCTTCATCCGGATCAGCCATCTCAAGCAGTGGCGTGTAAGCGACGTCCCAACTTTTGGCGAAATAGAGCCCGCGCTCCTTGTGCCACCCGGCCCAATCGTCCGGTCTAATCGGATTGGGGCTCGTGAGCAGCGGGTGATCAGGCGCAAGGTGCGTAACCTCCGCATTTTCGTCCGTAACGCGCCAGCGCAGGGAGGGTTGACCGATCTCCAACCGGGCAGGGGGTGTCTTGTCCGGGTCCCAGAGGTCCCAGGGCCGGTGATAGAGCGTGACGAGGTTGCCGCCACTCCGCACCCAGTCGTGAATATCACCCATCTTCGCGCGCAGATCGGCGCGGAAACGGTTGGCGAACACACCGATGACCAGCGTTTCGAAGCTCTCAAAGACAGTCGGTGAATCAAGCGCCGTTTTGTCGAGGGCTACGACATCACACCCAATGCGTTGCAGCCATGTGGCCACCGTGTCATTGCCTGCGCCGATGTATCCAATCCGCCCCTCAGGCAAGGCCACATGAACCGCCCGAAGGCGCAAGACCGCGGGAAAGCTGCGCAGCCGGGGAGCGATGTGCGGATAGGTGAAACGGCGCACGGTCATGGCAGGTTGGCCATCCAGACTCAAAGGCAGTTCATAAAGCGCGGGCGATAGGTCGTCCGGCGCCGTGATCACCACCTCGCTCTTGTCCCAGGTCTGTTGCCATCCGTCGGGCAGATCAAAAGAGGGATCGCCGTCTGAGACATCGGACAGGCTGAGGCTGAATGTGCGCTGGTCGCCAGCCAGATTGATCACACCGGCATCTTTGGACAGCCGTGCGGTCACCGTCGGCATCACCAGGGGTGGAACTTCCAGTGGTACGAGAGATGTTGCTTGTCCGACGGTGACGCGAATGGCGGGTGCTCGTGGTTCAAGCGGATCATGCACAGCCGGGTACGGGTCGGACGGTGCTGCTGACGAGGACACAGTCAGGCTTGCTTCATCGGCCTTCCAGTCTTCCGGACAAAGGACCGAAACCGAGACCTGCGTGTCGCTTTCCGTCCTTGTCTCGACGGTGAGATCGATTGCTTGGCCTGGAACCAGCCAGTCTTCGGCCAGCCAACCGCGTACATCCGTGCCCGATGCCAGGCGAATGACGCGCGCCAGCTGGGCGATCTTGCGGCTGACATGGTGGGCGAGGTCCGGGGTGGGTTCGGTCGACATCAATGCAGCATGGGCCGCATTGGCAGCTTTCAGAACGGCTGCGCGATCAGGAAAGGCGTCCACGGCATCGCGGATAGCCAGGTGGGCGCTGACCAACCCCGCTTCCAGAGCACTGGAGGCATCCAGATCTCTGAGAGTCTGAGGCAGGTTGTCGGTGATAGCGTCTGTGTCGTTGCCGACACGGGAGTGTGCGAGATGCAAGGGCCAGTCCCGTTCCGCTCCGGGCGAGATCCAGTGTCCCATGCCTTGCGTCTTGTGGAACCATCGCGCGTGTTGGCCAATGCGCTCCCATGTCCAGCCTGACAGTTCTTCTTCGCCGGTGCCGTCGACCGTTACTGTTGCCGGCGGCGGGGGCACCTCGTCATCATAGGCTCCGCCGGCACCTGACCAGGCAGGCAGATACATTTTCGAGACCTGCCAGACCGGCAGAGAACTGCCTGAAAAGCCGGGATCGGCGGCCAAATCCATTACCAGATGGGCGGCTTCGGTCATCGCGCGATGGTGACCATGCTGGCCGGGTATATCGAGGAAGGTCGGGCAGATGATGTCAGGCTTTTCCTGCCGGATGATGTCAACGAAGCGCGAGAGAACCCGTTCACGGGTCCATTTGCTCATCGTTTCCTTGCCTGACTTGGAGAAGCCGAAGTCAAAGATCCGGTCTTCCGGGCTCTCCGAGAGCCAGTAGAGGCGCATATCGAGCACATCGGCAGCGCGTTCCATTTCGGCGGTGCGCACCGTCCCTAGGTCTTCTGTGACCTCTTGTCCGATATCGTTTTGTCCACCTTCGCCGCGGTTGGCACAGGCATAAGAGAGGTTCACACCATCGCGAAAAGCCAGCGCGGCGAGCATTGGGGATGTCTCGTCGTCCGGATGCGCTCCGGTGTTCATGAAACTGACGACCGATCGCAAAGGCTGCAATGCCCGCCATAGCGCCAGACTGCGCGGCATCCGGCGATCGTCGTCTATCCGCTCGGGATCAGAAAAGGGCATGAAAAATCCTTTGAATTCAGATGTTAACGCGCGGCGGCTACGGATGCTGCGGCACGTGAGGTCATGCGTGGAGTCAGTGCCTGATTGATCACGAGGGCGGCAGCACCGCGCGTTGCAGTCATGCGGCCGCAGGCTCCCCGCAAAAGGCGCGGATAGGCACGCTCGGGTCTGTTGGCGACGGAGGAGGCAGACAGATCGATCCTGGCAAGCAGCGCATCAAGCAGGCTTTCCGGCAGTGCACCGCCGAAGATCACAGTGTCCGGATCGAATAGGTTCTCCACGATGTGGATCGCGTGTGACAATGCGCCGGCCGCCTCATCGAGCCAGGCGAACAAGGCCGGATGGCGTTCCACCATCAGCGCTTCGAGGTCTTCGATGACATCTGCGTGGCGGCCTGTTGCTTCGATCCGCTCGCGCAATGCCATGCGGCTGACGGCCTGTTCCAGCGGAAACATGCCATTGTTGTAGGGAACGAGAACGTGACCGATCTCACCTGCGTTGCCTTGCGCACCGCGCTGGATGCCATCACCGGAAAACAGCCCGAGTCCAAGGCCGGTGCCAAAGTAGATATAAGCAAAAGAGGAGATATCCTGCGCCACGCCCAACACTCTTTCGGTCATAGCAGCGGCATTGGCATCGTTCTCGATGCTGACAGGCAAGTCGAGCCAGCGCGAGAAGCAGTCGGCGGGATCAAGGTCGGACCAACCCGGCAGATCCGAGGCGGCACCGCTCAAACCTGTCACGCCGAACGGGCCGGGCATCACGATGCCCGCGCCTAAGATGCGCTGGGCAGCCGTCGGTGTGCAGCGGGTCAGAGCTTCATCTTTGAGTTTCGGCAGCAGACTTTTCAGGGTGTCGGGATCAGCGCGTTCCACGACAACACGGCGTGTGAACAGCGTGCGGCCATCAAGGCCGATCAGTGCCGCCAGCACGGCGGCGGGACGCAGCTCGATACCCAGCGCGAACCCTGCACTTGGGTCGATGGTGTATTGAACAGCAGGCAAACCGCGCCCCTCGCTGCGACGGCCGGCTTCCTGCAACCAGCCGTCGGCAACCAGGTCCGCGATAATCTTGCTGACCGCCTGGGTGGAGAGGCCGGACGCGCGGGCAATCTCCGCCCGTCCGCTGGTGCCGGATGCCCGAACATGACCCAGAACAAGGGACCGATTGAAGGCGCGCGAACGCTCGGCGTTCGATCCGTGCGTTTGACCGGCGTCTAAGGAGGCGAGGGTGGGGTGGGCCATGGCTGGGCCTTTCGTATCCTGCCTCGCTTGTTAATTCAACTGAGTTGAGTTAATCGTTCTTGGTCTTGTCCTTTTTGGCCCAACGCACGGCCGTTTCGCACCACTTCAATGGGAGCCCGAAAACAATGAAAACCAAACTCCGTAAAGCTCTAATGGGTGCCGTCGCCAGCGGCGCTCTTATGTTTGCTGCTGCTCCTGCCTCGGCGGTCGAGATCGAGTACTGGCAGTATTTCTTTGATGCCCGCGTGACGGCGATGGAACAGCTCATCGAAAATTTCGAGGCTGCCAATCCTGACATCACCGTGACCATGACGCATTTTCCCTATGCCGATTATCGCACGCGGACCGCCGTTGCGATCCCCGCCGGTGAGGGCCCCGATGTGGTCCAGCTCTTCTATGGCTGGCTGAATGATTACATCGAAGCCGATCTTATTCAGCCTTTGCCGACGGATACCTTTGATCCTGCCGTCCTCGACGAAGAGTTCTTTCCGATGGTGCAGGCCATGAAACGGGACGATGCCTATTTCGCTCTGCCAACGGCAGTGCGTTCGCTTGCGCTTTTCTACAACACACGTCTTTTCGAAGCTGCCGGTATCGACAGCCCGCCGACGACCCTCGATGAGTTGGTGGAAACAGCGGCTGCGCTCACTGAGCGTGATGGTGCAGGCAACATTACCCAGGTTGGCATTACCACCGGCATGACAGCCCAGGACCATCATTGGTTCCGCGAGGTGCTGGTTCGCCAGTTTGGTGGCGAGCCTTATCAGGACGATTATCAGACAGTGAACTACAACACCGACGCTGGTTTGGCTGCGCTGGATTTCTATACCGGCCTGGAAGACGAGCATGGGGTGACGCAGGTGGGATTCATGGATGAGCCGCAAGCCGCTTTCCGTGCTGGCCGCGCAGGCATGCATATTGACGGGTCGTTCCGGATTGGTGCCCTGAACGGTACGCGCGGTCTGGAGTGGGGCGTTGCCGAGTTGCCTGCCGGACCCGATGGAACGCAGTCAAACTATTCGTCCTACTGGGTGAATGCGATCACAACCAAGGCCGAGGGCGAACGTTACGATGCGGCCGTGAAGTTCATGGAATACATCACATCTGAAGAGGCCATGCAGATCTGGCTCGAGGTGGTTGGCGAGCTTCCCGCCCGTGCCGAAGCTGGTATGACCGACGAAAACATGAACGATCCAGTGTTCGGTCCCTTCATCCGTGGCCTGGAATACGCGCACACTACCAAGTTTGCCGATGAAAGCGCCCAGCGTCAGATCATCATGGACATGGTGGCCCGCACCGACATTGAAGGCCAGTCGCTGGAAGACAGCTTGGCGGTGGCCGCACAGGCCGAGCAGGATTTGCTCGACGACTACTACGGACGCTGATCGCCCTGCGATAACCGTCCGCCCGGCCTTCGGTCAGATCGACCTTCCCTGATCGTGCCAGCGTTTCATGGCATTCTGATCGAAGGGCCGGGCTTCTTTTCCCATCATGCCCGACCTGCCGGACTATTCTGATGCAACGCTTTTCCAACCTGTCCATCATGCAGAAGCGGACGCTTTGGGCGTGGGGGTTTCTGGCGGTCCCGATCCTGTTCTTTGTGATCATCCGCTTCTACCCGACATTCAATGCCTTCGTTCTGTCCTTTCAGGAATGGAATCTGTTGGGGGCACGGACCTGGGCTGGGTTCGAGAACTACGTCACGCTGGTCAACGATCCGGTGTTCTGGAAGGTGTTCGCCAACACGTTCATCTACCTGTTGCTGGGGACGCCGATCAGCCTGGTCCTGTCGTTTCTGGTTGCCTATCAGCTCGATAAGATCCGCTTTGCTCATGGTCTTCTTAGAGCGCTCTATTTTCTGCCGTTCATGACGTCCGCCGTCGCGATGGCCTGGGTCTGGCGCTGGTTTTATCAGGGTGTGCCCATTGGCTTGTTCAACAACATTCTGGCTTCGGTCGGTATCGGCCAGGTGGCCTTTCTCAACTCCACGACCATTGCGCTGCCGGCTGTTCTGGCACCGGCTATATGGGCTGGCCTTGGATTTCAGATCATCATTTTCATGGCAGGCTTGCGCGCTATTCCGCGCAGCTATTACGAGGCCGCCAAGATCGATGGCGTTTCGACCTGGACGGTTCTTACCGAGATAACGCTGCCGCTTCTGAAGCCGACGATTGTCTTCATCGTGGTGTTTTCGTCCATCGGGTTCCTGCGCATTTTCGATCATGTGTTCAACATGACGACCAATGATCCGGGCGGACCGCTCAACTCCACCAAGCCATTGGTGCTGATGATCTATGAGACCGCCTTCTCCAGTTTCAACATGGGCTATGCGGCGGCGCAGACGGTTGTTCTGTTCCTGATCCTGCTCGTGGTGAGCCTCCTCCAGTTGCGCCTTTTGAGGGACAAGTAAGACATGACGACCCTTGATGGCGATATCGTCGAAATTCGCGCCTCATCGGCAACCTTGCTGGAAGGCGCGCGTGCCAAACAGCGCCGCAGCACCGCTCAGCTGATCCGTTGGATATTGCTGTTCGTCGGCGGTGTGCTGATGGTGATGCCGATCGCCTACATGATCTCAACCTCTCTGAAATGGCCGTTCGAGGTCTACAATGTACGGCTGATCCCCGAAGAGCCTCACCTTGAGAACTACGCCTATGTGCTGGAGGATGGCCGCTTCTACGGCTGGTTCATCAACTCTCTGGTGATCGCGACAATCACCACCATCTCCAGTCTCTTCTTCGACAGCCTGATCGGTTACACGCTGTGCAAGTTCCGCTTTCGCGGACGCTACATCGTGTTTATCGCGATCCTCTCCACGTTGATGATCCCGACGGAGATGCTGGTGATCCCGTGGTATCTGATGTCGCAGTCTTTCGGCTGGCTCGACACCTATTGGGGCATCATGTTCCCGGGTCTCATGACCGCCTTTGGCGTCTTTCTGATGAAACAGTTTTTCGAGACCGTTCCGGACGACTTCCTGGAAGCGGCGCGCATCGATGGGCTGAATGAGTTTCAGATCTGGTGGACAGTGGCCATGCCCATGGTGAAGCCCGCTCTGGCTGCGCTGGCGATCTTCGTCTTTCTCGGTAACTGGACAGCCTTTTTGTGGCCGCTGATCGTCACAACGTCGACGGAGCTTTACACGCTGCCGGTCGGCCTTTCGAGCTTTGGTGACGAGGCCGATGTGCAGTGGGAGTTGATCATGACCGGTGCCGCGATCTCGACGATTCCGACACTGATCGTCTTCCTGATCTTCCAGCGCTTTATCATCCGCGGTGTTGTCATGGCGGGATTGAAGGGATGACCGATCAATCCACCTTTCCCGACCCCACCTATCGGGACACCGTTCTTGCGCCGTTGTTCGAAGGGGTGAAAGCTCATTTTGCCGGCCATATGGCCGCGATCAACAAGGCGCATTTGGTCATGCTGGTCGAGACCGGCATTCTAAGCGCTGAGCAGGGCGTGAAGATCGCCGATGCTCTGGCTGCTGTCGATGCCGAAACCGATATCGCTTCGCTGACCTACACCGGCGAGCACGAAGACTATTTCTTCTTTGTCGAAGCGGAGCTGAAGCGACGTCTGGGTGCCGATCTGGGTGGCATGTTGCACACGGCGCGGTCACGTAACGATATGGACCATACGGTGTTCAAGATGGCCTTGCGCCAGCGCACCGATGCGATGCTTGCCGCAATGATTGAGTTGGCCGAGGCGCTGATTGCGAAGGCGGCGCAGGAGCGGGATACGCTGATTGTTGCCTACACCCATGGACAGCCGGCGCAGGGCTCGACGTTCGGTCACTATCTGGCAGCGGCCATTGAAGTTCTGCTGAGCGATATAGCGCGTTTGGGGCAGGCGCGCCGCGCTCTTGATCTATGTCCGATGGGAGCGGCTGCGATCACCACGACAGGTTTCCCGATTGTCCGGGAGCGTGTCGCGGAGCTTCTGGGTTTTTCCGCCGCCAAGCGGAACAGCTATGGGTGCATCGCCAGCGTGGATTACATCACGGGGCTCTATTCGGCGCTGAAGTTGCCGTTTCTGCATCTCGGACGGCTGATTCAGGACATGGCGTTCTGGTCGGCTTTCGAGGTCGGTCAGCTCTATGTGCCGAACGCTCTGGTGCAGATTTCCTCGATCATGCCGCAGAAGCGCAATCCCGTTCCGATTGAGCATTTGCGCCATCTGGCCAGCACCACGGTCGGCCGCTGCGAAACCATGATCGTGACCATGCACAACACGCCGTTCACCGACATGAACGACAGCGAGGGCGAGGTACAGACTGCGGGTTTTGCGAGTTTTGAAAGCGGAGCGCGCGTCATTGCCCTGCTGACGGCGTTTCTTCCGGCATGCCGGATCGATGAAGACGCCGTCCGACGCAACGCCGATGCCGCTTGTGTGACCATCACCGAACTCGCCGATACGCTGGTGCGTGATGAGAGCCTGTCGTTTCGACAGGCCCATGAGATTGCAGCCAACACGTCCCGACGTGTCATCGCCGACGGCAAGCCGCTCGGCGATGGCTATGCCGCTTTCACCTCGGCTTTCGAGAACGAAACCGGGAGGGAAACGATCCTGGATGAAAAGCGGTTCGCTGAAGCCGTTTCGCTGCAGACCTTTGTGGCGCGCCGGGATCGGTTTGGCGGCCCGGCACCGGCAGCTTTGGACGCTGCTTTGGCGGCTTATGAAGACGACCTGACCCGGCTCCGCGCCGATCTGCGCAGTTCGGCCGATCAGATTGCGGCCGCCGATGCTGCCCTGGCGACGCATTTCAATGCCCTTAGGGAGACTGCCTGAATGGCTCACGTTTCATTGCGCAACCTCGTCAAGTTCTACGACAAGACGCAAGTGCTTCATTCCATCAATCTGGATGTCGCCGATGGTGAGTTCGTGGTTCTCGTCGGCCCGTCGGGCTGCGGCAAGTCGACGACCTTGCGGATGATCGCGGGGCTGGAGGAGATCACCGATGGTGAGATCGAGATCGGTGACCGCGTCGTCAACAATCTGGAGCCTAAGGATCGCGATATCGCGATGGTTTTCCAGAACTATGCGATCTATCCACACATGTCGGTGCGCAAGAACATCGGCTTCGGGTTGCGCAGCTCAAGTCTGTCCAAGGCCGAGAAAGAAGCGCGTATCGACGAGGTGGCAAGCATCCTGTCGATGCAGGATCTCTTGCACCGCAAACCGTCGCAGCTATCGGGCGGACAGCGTCAACGCGTTGCCATTGGCCGGGCCATGGTCCGCGACCCGGCTGTGTTCCTCTTTGATGAACCGCTGTCCAATCTTGATGCGCAACTGCGTACGCAAATGCGTCTTGAAATCAAGAAGTTGCACCGCCGGGTCCGCAACACGATCATCTTTGTTACCCATGATCAGGTGGAGGCGATGACCATGGCCGACCGGATCGTGATCATGAAGGACGGTCACATCCAGCAGATCGGGACGCCTGCGGAGGTTTATCACAACCCCGCCAACACGTTCGTTGCCCAGTTCATCGGTGCGCCGTCGATGAACCTCTTACCGGGTACCTACACCGACGGTGCCGTCAGCCTGTTCAATGGAGCTTCCATCCCGATGCCGGGTAGACAGATCGCCAACGGGCGGGATGTCCTTCTGGGCGTGCGGCCTGAAGACATTGGTCCGGCAATGGACGGTACGCCCTTGCTCAGCGGAACGGTTTCCGTCGCTGAACCGCTGGGTGCTGAAACGCTGATCTATGTCGACGTGGCGGACCGGGAGACCATCGCCTCCGGTCCCGGCCGCACACCGCCGACCGCCGGCGATT
>JANQJE010000204.1 GCA_028281795.1 Cohaesibacteraceae bacterium
ACTTGCGTGCTGGCTGGAAAATCGGTTGTTCTGGTGGATGACGTTCATACGACCGGCGCAACGCTCAACGCTCTGGCTCAAACATTAGGCTCGACTCAAAGTTTCGGGCGGCCACGCGATATTGATGCCCTTGTGTTCTCTACAACCGTTGTTCATGACGGCGTTGGCACCATATAACGCCCTCAAAAGGGCTGATTGAGCCCGAATGTGTTGGAGAGCAATTCTATGGTCAGTGTTACAATCTATACCCGTGCCATGTGCGGGTATTGTGCCCGCGCGAAAGGCCTCTTGAAGCAGAAAGGTGTCACGTATGTTGAGCACGACGCCACGATGAAACCGGCCGTGAAAGCCGAGATGGTTTCAAAATCAGGTGGTGCCGCAACCTTTCCGCAGATTTTTGTCGGCGAAACCCATGTCGGCGGTTGCGATGAGCTTTTTGCGCTGGAACGCGCCGGCAAACTTGACCCGCTGCTTGCGGCCTAAGGTTTCCCGCCCATGAAAATCGCTCTTGTTCAGCTGCGTTCCAGCCGGTCGATGGCTGCCAATGTCGATGCCGTTTGTGGGCTTATCGAGAAGGCAGGCAAGGGTGGTGCGGACTATATCCAGACGCCTGAGATGACCACGCTCATCGAGCGGGATCGTGAAAGGCTGCAAAGCGAAGTGACACGTGATGCGGTTGACGGTGCCGTGGCCCGCTTTTCCGCTCTTGCCAAAGCGCTCGGGGTAACTTTGCATATCGGCTCGATGGCTGTGTCGTTGTCGGATGGACTGTTTGCCAATCGAGCTCATCTGTTCGGCCCGGACGGTGGGCTGATCGTAACGTATGACAAGATCCATATGTTCGATGTCGACCTTGCGGGCGGTGAAAGCTGGCGGGAAAGTGCGATTTATGCACCCGGCGATCGCTGTGTGGTGGCTGATCTTGGAAGCGCGCGGCTCGGTCTGGCTGTCTGCTACGATCTGCGGTTTGCGGCGTTGTTCCGCGCTCAAGCCAAGGCCGGTGCTGACATTCTTACTGTTCCGGCGGCCTTCACCCGACAAACAGGCCAAGCTCATTGGCATACACTGTTGCGTGCCCGTGCCATCGAAACCGGAAGTTTTGTGCTTGCTGCAGCGCAGGGTGGAACTCATGACGATGGCCGTGAGACGTATGGCCATTCTCTGGTCGTCGATCCCTGGGGCGACGTTGTTGCTGAAATGGCAAATGACGCGCCCGGCGTGATTGTTACCGAACTTGATTTGTCCAAGGTTGCCGAGGCACGCAGCAAGATTCCAGCTCTGAAGCACGATCGTACGTTCACGGTGGAGGCTGTCAGTGCGGCTTCTGGAAGGGCTGTGGCATGATTTCCTTTACGCTACGGTGTTCGAACAATCATCTTTTTGATGGCTGGTTTCGCGGTGGTGATGACTATGACCGTCAGCTTCGCAATGGTCTTCTGACCTGCCCGGTTTGTGGCGATGCGGATATCGCCAAGGCATTGATGGCACCGAATGTCTCGACCACCCGTACGAAGGAGAAAGTCGCCCACGAGGTGCATCAAGCCATGGTGCAAGCGAAAGTGGCGATGGACGCAGACAAGGCCGAGAAACCGGCTGTTGATGGAGAGGTCTTGTCTGCGAAGACGGCCACCTCGGTGACGACAGCTGCAGCACCGTCGCTCAAAGATGTGCCTGCACCAGTCAAGGCCTATGTGGATGCGGTACGCAGGCTACGGGCTGAAGTTGAGGCAACCGCGGAAGATGTCGGGACACGCTTTGCCGATGAGGCGCGCAAGATGCACCATGGTGACGTTGACGAACGGCCGATACGTGGCGAAGCGAGCCCTGAAGAAGCGGCCGCCCTCGATGAAGAGGGTATCGACGTCTTTGTCATCCCGCCATTGCCCGAAGACGGCCACTAAAGCGCCTTAGCGTTTCTAAACATCCAACCGGCGTGTTGGCCCATCCATAAGCCGTTGGGTACGGGCCTGAAACACCTTACAATGTGGCGTTGGTCAGCGGTCAGTTGGCCGGTCGTGCCGCAAGGATCATATAGTTCACGTCAAGATCGTTGGGCACGCGTTTCCAGCGATCCTCCAGTGGATTGAACGCGACGCCGGTACGGTCAATGATTGCCATGCCGGTTGGCGCCAGGGCGCTGTCCAATTCTTCCGGTTTCACAAGTTTCTCATACTGATGCGTCCCGACCGGCAACCAGCGCAGCAGGCGCTCGGCGCCGATGATGGCCATGAAGAACGCTTTGGCAGTGCGGTTGATTGTGGCGATGAACATGACGCCACCGGGTTTCACCATGGCTGCACAATCGGCAATGAAGCTATCGACGTCAGCGACGTGCTCCACCACTTCCATATTCAGCACGACATCGAACGTTTCGCCTTCGGCTTTGAGCGCCTCGGCCGTCGTGGCGCGGTAGTCGATGGTAAGGTTTTGCTCGCGAGCGTGGACCAAAGCTGTTGAAATGTTCTTTTCCGATGCATCAACGCCCACGACCGTTGCACCCAACCGGCTCATGGGTTCACAGACCAGCCCACCACCGCAACCGATGTCGAGAACGCGCAAACCCTCGAATGGCCTTGTCGCTTTGTCGTCACGGGTGAAATGGCTGCATAGCTTTTCGCGAATGTAGGCCAAGCGCACAGGATTGAACTTGTGCAAAACACCGAACTTGCCTTTTGGATCCCACCATTCTGCTGCCAGGGCTGAAAATCGCGCGATCTCGTCCGGATCGATGGAACTGGTTTCAGACGTGGACGTGCGTTCCGCCATGAAGTGCTGTGCCTGTTTCTCGGGGTTGAGCTTCTCTTTGTCTACCCGATAGGCGGAGGCCAGCGCCAGTGGCCACATGTCGCGGATGTGGCTTATCGGTTGGTCGTCCCAATGAGCAAGGGCGTGCCTGAAAGCACGCCCTTCTTTTTGCATTTGCGTTGGTTGGTTGGTTGCTTGTTCAAGCAGCCGAAACTTCCGCAAGGAAGGTATCGATTTCGCGGCGCAGATGATCCGCCTTGGATGAGACGTCCTGTGCAGCCGCTTTCACCGAACCGGCTGAGTTGGACGTTTCTCCTGCAGCGTCTTTCACCACGGTCACGTTTTCGGCAACGTTCGATGTGCCCTGCACCACTTCCATGACGGAAGAGGAGATTTCAGCGGTCGCCTGACCCTGTTGCTGGGTTGCCTGTGCGATCAGGTCGATGGTCGAGTTGATGTTCTCGATCACGGTACCGATATCGCGGATTGCAACAACCGTCTCGCCTGTTGCGTTCTGGATCGAGCCGATCTGTTCGGAGATCTCGTCGGTGGCTTTGGCTGTCTGAGAGGCCAGTGTTTTGACTTCGCTTGCGACAACGGCAAAGCCCTTGCCGGCTTCACCGGCTCGAGCCGCTTCGATCGTGGCGTTGAGGGCCAGAAGATTGGTTTGCTCGGCAATATCCGAGATGAGTTTGACGACATCGCCGATCTTCTGAGCGGCTTCGGATAAGCTCTCCACTTTCTCATTGGTGGCGCGCACGCTGGTGGTCGCCTGACCGACGGTCGTGGTGGTTTCGTCCACCTGACGGGAAATCTCCCCGATGGATGCAGTCAGTTCTTCAGTAGCGCTGGCAACCGTCTGCACGTTGGACGAGGCATCCTGAGCCGCGTGAGCGGCGGTTGTCGCACGGTCGGCTGTGTCTTCGGCGACACCAACCACGCCCGTGGCAACATCCTCCATCTCACTCACACGCTCCGTCACCCCGTCCAGAACCGTGCTGACCGATGTGCGGAAGTCGGTGATCAAAGCTTCGATCTTGGCCTGGCGCTCCATCTGCTGGTTGGCGTTGCCGTCCACGGTGGCTGCCATTTCAGCCTGTTTCAGCGCGTTCTGGCGGAACACTTCAATGGCTGCCGCCATGGCACCGATCTCATGTGCCTCATCGCGTGCCGGGACATCGATGTCGGTCTTGCCATCGGCCAGTTCCTGCATCGTGGTCGTCAAAGCGCGAATTGGGCGGGAGATGCTGCGGCTGATCAGGAAACCAGCGATGGCACCGAGGAGAATGATAATGCTTCCCATAACAGCGAACTTGGCGACCTTTTCAAGAAGCGTGGCTCTCAAGTCATCTGTGTACAGGCCTGTGCCGATGGCCCATCCCCAGGGTTCGAATTGTGCGACGTAGGAGATCTTGTGGATCGGCTCTTCAGAGCCAGCGCGCGGCCAATAATATTCCACAAACCCTGAACGCTCCGGGCTTCTCGCAGCGGCTATGAGTTCCTGGAACAAGAAGGTGCCGTTGGGATCCTGAAGCTCCCAGAGGTTCTGACCATCAAGGTCCGGACGGACGGCATGCATGATCATGACGCCTTCAAGGTCATGAACGAAGAAGTATTCGATTTCCCGATAGCGAATGTCGCCAACCACGGTCAGAGCTGCCGTCTGCGCTTCCTCCATTGTGATTTCACCGGCTTCGGCACGGGCATGTTGAGCCTCGATCTGTGAGACGGCGGCATCAACCATGCTGATGATTTCAGCCTGCCGTTGATCGTTCAGCATCTGGTTTGAAAAATACAGGAAGGATCCAGCAAGTGCTGCGATCCCGACGACGAAGAGAACCGATAACGCAACCAGGCGCATCCCGATCGAGAGTTTTTTCACGTGTCACCCCACTTTGACGAACGCTTGTACAGCCAGCGAAGCCCCGACTTCATCTGACGTAACGTGACGTCGTGACCCCCATGAAAACTTATCGAAAAAAATCCTTAAAAAAGTGCAGTGTCCGGGCAAACCATCTGAGCTCACTGAAGAAATACGCTTCGGCCATCCGCGCAAACGTTCTGTCTTTCAGCCACCACAATTGCATTGCCAAGACATAGCGGCTAACACGCGCGCGGTTTTCTCGCGGGCTGTTCCGGCCCTGATGCAGCAATCATTTGGAACGTCATGGCCCGTCTGGTCCTCAAATTTGGCGGCACGTCCGTCGCCGATCTGGAACGCATCCGCACGGTCGCGCGACACGTCAAGCGCGAGGTGGATGCAGGCCATGAGGTCGCGGTGGTCGTATCGGCGATGGCCGGTAAGACCAATGAGCTTGTCGGTTGGGTGCGGGAGATGCCGCATGTCGCGGGAGCCAACGCGCCGATCTACGATGCGCGCGAATATGATGCCGTCGTTGCCTCGGGCGAGCAGATTACGTCCGGTTTGCTGGCGATTGCGCTGCAGTCCATGGGTGTCGATGCCCGCTCCTGGCAAGGCTGGCAGATCCCGGTGAGAACGGATGCGGCTCATGGCGCGGCTCGCATCGATAGTATCGATGCTGCGCTGTTGTCCGAACGCATTGCTGGTGGGCAAGTCGCAGTGGTTGCTGGGTTCCAGGGTATCTCAGCCGATGGACGAATCGCGACTCTTGGCCGGGGTGGTTCGGATACGTCGGCGGTGGCGATTGCGGCTGCCATAGGTGCGGACCGCTGTGATATCTACACCGATGTGGACGGTGTCTACACAACGGACCCGCGGGTGGCCTCCAAGGCGCAACGGATGGAGAAGATTGCCTTTGAAGAGATGCTCGAAATGGCATCGCTCGGCGCCAAAGTGCTTCAGGTCCGCTCGGTTGAACTGGCGATGGTGCATGGCGTGCGCGTTTTTGTCCGCTCGTCCTTCGACGACCCGGATGCGCAGGAACTTCAGACAGAGACACCGGTCGGCACGCTTATTTGCGACGAGGAAGATATCATGGAACAGCAGGTCGTAACCGGCATCGCCTTTTCGCGCGATGAGGCACAGATATCCCTGCGCAGCGTCAAGGACCGGCCGGGCGTCGCCGCAGGTGTTTTTGGCCCACTGGCCAAAGCGGGGATCAACGTCGACATGATCGTGCAGATCATCTCTGCCGATGGTGCAACGACGGACATCACGTTCACCTTGCCTGAAGGCGACTATGACAGGGCTGTCGGTATTCTGGAAAACCCGGACAGTGGCATCGAGTTCGATGCCCTGAACGGTTCGAAAGACGTTGTGAAAGTCTCCGTGATCGGTATGGGCATGCGCAGCCATGCAGGTGTGGCGGCCGATGCTTTCAAAGCGCTGTCCGATAAAAACATCAACATACGGGCCATTACGACGTCGGAGATCAAGATCTCCGTCCTTATTGATGCGGCGTACACTGAGCTTGCCGTGCGTACGCTGCATTCGCTATATGGGCTCGATGCGGCCTGAACGGAACCATTCCACTGGCCGCAACGGTGCGGCGGCCAGGCAGATTTCTTGGGATTTTCCTGAGCCATAAACCACCTGACATGCGAGGTCATCATGCCCACGCGTAGTTCGCTCGCGGGGCCGCGTGTCCTGTTGCGGCGTTTGCGCGAGGTCATGGCCGAGCGTATCAGCGGGCAGGAGCGGCTCGATAAGATCACGGTGCTCATCGCGGCCAACATGGTGGCCGAGGTGTGCTCGGTCTATCTGTTGCGTGCCGACGGTGTGCTGGAACTCTCCGCCACCGAAGGGCTCAACAAGGAAGCGGTTCACCAGACCGGTTTGAAGCTTGGTGAAGGCTTGGTCGGCGTGATTGCTGCAAGCGCCGAGCCCCTCAATCTTGCCGATGCTCAGAAGCACCCAAGCTTTGCCTACCTGCCGGAGACCGGGGAGGAAGTGTACCATTCCTTTCTCGGCGTGCCGGTTCTGCGCGTCGGGCGCGTGCTTGGTGTTCTGACCGTTCAGAATCAGGCGCAGCGCAGCTATTCCGATGAGGAGGTTGAGGCCCTTCAGACGGTGGCCATGGTGATCGCCGAAATGATGGCGGCCGGTGAATTGCAAGGCGTGTCGCGCGCCGGGCTCGATCTGGAGGCCACGCGCCGCCTGCATCTGGAAGGCTCCGGCTTCACTGACGGTGTCGGCCTTGGCCATGTTGTGCTGCACGAGCCCCGGCTGATCGTCACCGAGATGATTGCCGAGAACATCGATGAGGAGATCGATCGGCTCGATCAGGCGATTGCGCGACTGCGGCTTTCCATCGATTCCATTGTTGAGAGCGGCGAGGTCGCGCATCACGGCGAACATCGCGACATTCTCGAAGCCTATCGCATGTTTGCCTATGATCGCGGCTGGGCGCGTCGGATGCGTGAGGCGATCGAGTCGGGCCTGACGGCCGAGGCAGCCGTGGAGCGGGTTCAATCGGATACCCGCGCTAGGCTGATGCGGCAGAAAGACCCGCTGATCCGCGAGCGCCTCAATGATTTCGACGATCTGGCCCACCGACTGTTCCGCGAGCTTTCCGGCGAGAATGCAGGTCATCAGGATCAGATGCCCGATGACGCGGTGATTGTGGCGCGCATGATGGGGGCGGCGGAACTGCTGGATTACGACCGTTCCAAGATCCGCGGACTGGTGCTCGAGGAGGGTGGCCCGACCAGCCATGTCGCTGTGGTGGCGCGTGCCATGGGTGTGCCTGTGGTTGGACGTGTTGCGGGCGTTGTGGCCCTCGTCGATGACGGCGATCCGATCATTCTGGATGGCGACGAAGGAGCCGTCCATGTGCGCCCTCCTGTCGATGTCGAGCGGGCCTATGTCGAAAAGGTCAAGTTTCGTGCACGGCGGCAGGCGCAGTATCGCGCACTGAAAGACCGCGCGTCGGTAACGGCGTGCGGTGTGCCAATCACTCTCCAGCACAATGCCGGCCTGTTGATCGATCTGCCCAGTCTTGAAGAAACCGGGGCGGATGGCATTGGCCTGTTCCGTACCGAGCTTCAGTTCATGGTGGCGCGTTCCCTGCCACGAACCAAGGAGCAGGAGGCGCTTTATGCGCGCGTCCTGGACGCGGCCGGAGATCGGCCTGTTACGTTCCGCACGCTCGATATCGGCGGTGACAAGGTTTTGCCGTATATGCGCACGTTCGCCGAGGAGAACCCTGCGCTGGGCTGGCGTGCGGTGCGGCTCGGTCTGGACCGGCCCGGTTTGATGCGGCTTCAGGTCCGGGCACTTTTGATGGCTGCGGCGGGACGTTCGCTGCGACTGATGTTTCCGATGGTGACGGATGTTGCCGAACTCGACGCGGCCAAAGGCATTGTGCGGCGTGAGCTCTCGCACCTCATCAAGCATGGCTACTCGACACCCAAAGACCTCAAAATCGGGTCGATGATCGAAGTGCCCTCGCTGCTTTATCAACTCGACGCGTTGATGAGCCGATGTGACTTCGTGTCCGTCGGTTCGAACGATCTCTTCCAGTTCATGACGGCAACGGATCGTGGCAACACTCGTCTGTCGGACCGTTTCGATATTCTCTCGCCGAGTTTCTTACGGCCGCTCAAGACGATTGCGGAGGCCAGCGATCGCCATGGCTGTGAAGTCACCGTATGCGGAGAGATGGCTGGCCGGCCGGTTGAGGCCATGGCGCTGATTGGCCTTGGGTTCAGACGGCTTTCCATGTCTCCGGCATCTGTCGGACCTGTGAAAGCGGCCGTGCTGGATGTGAGGGTCGAACCGCTGGTTGAGGCGTTGGACGCCATGATGGCCGACCCGCTCGCCACCGCATCCCTGCGTGACGGCTTGGTTGCTTACGCGAACGAACATGGCATAAGTCTTTAGGGTCAGAACCTGTTCATTTGATGGAAATGGCGCAGTCTATGGCAAAGAGATGCAAGAAAAAGCCTGCAGAGCGGGGTTCCTCCCCGGTCAAAAGCTTTGACGCAGAAGATCGAAGCCAGAGGCGCGTCCCTTCGGGATATGGCCCATTAGATCGCCTAGGGTGTTGCAAAGTCTTGAAAACCGAATGGTTTCCTGCACCTTTGCGCCTTCTATCCAAACCAATGGCCACATACCATTTCAACCAAATGAACAGGTCCTGACCCTAGATCATGATTTCGGACCAGAAAATCGATGCGCTGATTGCGCGTTTTGAGTCGATTGCGGCCAAGATGGCGTCGGGCGCGGAGTCTGATGAGTTTGTCCAGCTTTCACGTGACTATGCAGAGCTTGAGCCTGTGGCCGAGCAGGCCAAACAGCTGCAGAAGACCCGCGACGAGTTGGATGCCGCGCGGGAAATGGTTGCCGATCCGGAGCTTGATGAGGATATGAAAAGCCTTGCCGAGCTTGAAGTGACAACGCTGGAAGAGCAATTCGACGCTTTGCAGGAGGCGCTTCAGTTTGCGTTGCTTCCCAAGGACAAAGCCGACCAGGGCGGAGTGATCCTCGAGGTGCGCGCGGGCACGGGGGGTGACGAAGCAGCTCTTTTCGCGGGGGATCTGTTTCGGATGTATCAGCGCTATGCCCAGACCAAAGGCTTCAAGGTGGAAGTGCTCTCAACCTCCGAAGGTGAGGTTGGAGGCTTCAAAGAAGTCATCGCCGAAGTGCGTGGCCAGGGCGTTTACGGGCTTTTGAAGTTCGAGTCCGGGGTGCACAGGGTACAGCGTGTGCCGGAAACCGAATCCGGCGGGCGTATCCATACGTCGGCTGCAACGGTGGCTGTCCTGCCTGAAGCCAAAGACATCGATATCGAGGTGCGCAACGAGGATATCCGCATCGATACGATGCGGGCTTCCGGTGCTGGGGGTCAGCACGTCAATACAACGGATTCGGCCGTTCGCATCACGCATCTGCCGACCGGCATCGTCGTTACCCAAAGCGAAAAATCGCAGCATCAGAACCGTGCCCGTGCGATGGAGATTCTCAAAGCCCGCCTTTACGATGCCGAGCGGCAGAAAGCGGCGGATGAACGCGCGGACGCGCGCAAGGGACAGGTGGGGTCCGGTGATCGCTCGGAACGAATCCGCACCTACAATTTCCCGCAAGGCCGGGTCACCGATCATCGGATAGGCCTGACACTCTATTCCCTCGATCAGGTGCTTGCGGGCGACGGGCTCGATGCCGTGATCGAGCCTTTGATCGCAGCTCATCAAATGGAACTCCTCGCAGAGAGCGAAGCGGCGTGAGCCCAACGCTTGATCGCGTCCATCGCGACCTTGCCGTGCGCATTGCCAAACGTCCGCATGCCGATGGCACGCGCGAGGCACGTCTGCTGATCGAGCATGTGACAGGCCGTTCCCCCAGCGCGCAACTGGTGGCGGGACAAGATGACGTGCCGGTGGAGACGATCGCACAGTTGGAGGCATTGGCCTCCCGTCGTGAGGCTGGCGAGCCACTGGCACGTCTCATCGGCAAGGCGGCGTTCTGGGACTTTGAGGTTGGTATCAACGCGGCAACATTGATCCCGCGCGACGATACCGGTGTTCTGGTGGAAGCAGCGCTGACCTTTCTGGCGCCCGACAGCCATGCCCATATCGTGGATATCGGTACGGGTACAGGGATCATCCTGCTTGCATTGGCGCGTGAGCGTCCCCACATCACCGGGACCGGCATCGATCTGGCTGATGAAGCGGTGGCGCAGGCCGCCGCCAATGCCCGAGCGCTTGGTCTTGAGGATCGTTTGCACTTTCGGCAGGGTTCATGGCTCGAAAGTTTCGACGGACCGGCGGACATGATTGTTTCCAATCCGCCCTATATCCGCATACCCGACAGGGCCACTCTGTCCGACGAAGTGAGGTTGCACGATCCGGCGCTTGCGCTTTTAGCCGGCGATGATGGCTTGGATGCGTACCGGAAGATCCTGCCGCAAGCGCATGGCAAGCTTCGCTCCGGCGGGTATCTGCTTGTGGAGATCGGGCATGATCAGGCTGACCCCGTGAGCACGCTTGGCGCTGCCGAAGGATTTCAGGTTTTGGATACCCGTCAGGATCTTTCCGGAAACGATCGTGTTGTGGTCTTTCGACGTTAAACGTGCAGCTTGGTAGCCTTGCGTGATGGGCACTTGTGCAAGCCTTTCGCAAAAAAGGCTTGGAAAACGGCTGCGAAGCAGCTAGGTGTGAAAGCGCTGCAGGGCACCTGGGAGCCAACCAATGCTCCAACCCAACAGATGGTAGGTGGGCCAGGTAGGGCGCAGCAAGCGAACCTCACAGTCGAACAGGCTTGGTCCGGATCGAGGACGATCAGGATTGTGCGGTTGGTTCAACGCGTGCTCGGTTCGCGTGACATTCAACTGGTCCGGCATGAGCCGTCGATCACGGAAAGCTTTGGGATTTGGAGCTTTTGAAGGTTTTAGGCGTCGCCGCCGGTTGCAAACGCAGCGCATGGAAACAGGCACCCTTTCAACCCTTTGGTATTTGCAACCCTTTTTGGTTTTAAACAAAAGAGAACAAGACATTGGCAATGAGACCTGGTCAATCGAACAAGCGGTCGCGTGGGCGTGGCCGCAAAGGACCCAGCCCGCTTTCACGCAGCTATGAGTCGAACGGCCCGGACGTTAAGATCCGGGGGACCGCACAGCATATCGCCGACAAGTACATCAATCTTGCTCGCGACGCCCAGTCATCTGGCGATACCGTGTTGTCGGAGGCTTACTACCAGCATGCCGAGCACTTTTATCGGATCGTGGCTGCCGCTCAGCAGCAGATGAATCAGCCGATCAATGTGAAGCGTGCGGACGATCCGATCGACACCGACGACAGTTCCGATCGCGACGGCTTCGATCCATCGGACCCGGATGCGCCGCAGCCTGACGCGAATGCCGACGGCAATGGCCGCGATGACAACCGCCGCGACCGTGATGATGACGGTGACGGCGAACGCCGCTCGCGCCGCAATCGCGGCCGTCAGCGCCGCGGGCGGGGCGATGACAATCGCGATGAGGATGTGCGGGCTGACAACGGGCGTGGCGGTCGTGACCGTGATGGTCGTGCAGATGAGGATGCTGCGCGCAACGAAGACCGGCCGCCGGAGGACACGCCAGCACGTGATGCCGCTCCGGCCGAGCAGGAAAGCAACGGCGAAGCTGCTGAGCGCCCGCGCCGTGCGCCACGTCAGCGCAAGGCGAATGTGGATGTGGCTGATCGCTTTGAAGCTGGCGACGCCCAGGCCGACGGACAGGTGGAACGCGTTGCCGATGCACCGAAGCCTGTCGCTCTGGGTGATGATGTTGCGCCGGTGCAGGCAACGTCGGACGAAACGTAAAGCGCTCTAATCCTAAAGGCGTTGGACGCGATCGCCTGTTGCGATCGCTCCCCCCTTTTCAACGCGTGCATAGACACCCAGGCTTGGCTTGCCGCGCATACCTTGCAGGGCGCGGACCAACTCCTGGTCGCGTGCCGCCGTGTCCGGGTTGACGTCGATGGCACGGCATCGGTTGATCGGCACGACGATGTCGAGTTCAGCGGAGCCGAGTTGAACCCGTTTGCCGACGAGTTCTTCTTCTTCGAAGGCATCCCAGCCGTCGATCAGGATATTGGCGCGCAGGCGCCGCGGATCGAGCGATGCCCCGGCAACCTGCTCCAGCTGCGCAATCGAGGCCTGGTTCTGTATTGAAACCCACCGGTCGGGGACATCGGTGAAGCCGTGACCGAGCGAAAGATCGTCCGCCTTGCGCAGGCGCAGCGGCCCTCGGACCCATTGCTCCACCAGCTCTTCGGCCAGGACTTCTAAATCACTCGGCTCGCCGGGATCGATCGTCATGGAGCGCCCATCAAGGGTGCTGATCGTCAGCTGACCCGACGTTTCATCGTAGGTTGCCGACAAGCGCCCGGTAGAGGGTTGATGCACCATGCAGACGAACTGCAGCTTGGCAACGTGTTTTGGATCAGCTGGATCGAACTTAGAAGGTCCATTCTCCAGGGCGAATGCCCTGTCGAAAGGAAACAGTTGCCCGACCTCGACGTTGACGCTGTCGAGGCTTTGCCCTCCTAGTCCCTTCACAGGCCAGCGCCAGAGGTGCTTGATGGTTGAAGTATCGGTCATGAAGAAGCCTTGCAATCCTTGATGAGTCGTCAGTCCGGCGCACGATGCATCCTGCCGCGCTGAAACACAAAGCCGATCATGACAGGCTGCACCGACCCTATCTCACGGCGCATAGCGTCGCGCGGAAATGTTCAGATCTCCCCAGTCCTTTCTGGGAATCGGGTGATCGGGGTCGATGGCATCGATAAGCTGCCAACCGTTGTCGATGAAGCTTAATGCTTTGGGATGCACTGTGCGTGGCGCTGACGATCTGGCTTGCAATGTCACGATCCGTTTTTCACGCACCGCCTCGGCAAGCGCCATCACATAAGGGTCGGTGTCAGGTGCTGCTGGCGGGGTCGGTGGAAAGTGTTCCAAGGCCGCTTCGCAGATGCCGCGCGTTCTGTCCGGAAGGCTCTCCAGAAACTTGGCCTGGGCCGTCCGGTAGGTGTCGCGCAATCCGAGGGCATCGATGGCCGTGTTGGGGGCTGACAGCTGAAGCGCCAGGGCTTCGGCTTCTTGGGCCGTGAGCCCGGTCAGCCGCGTGCGGTAGTTGAAGCCCAGCTCGATGCCGCCGCCCTGACCCTGAAAGACGATGATGGGCAAGCCCGCTTCGCTCATGGCGTCGACATCGCGCAGGATTGTGCGTGGCGCGACTTCAAGCTCTTTGGCCAGCTGTGTGCTCGTTTGCCGTCCACGGTTCTGCAGGATGAGAAGAATGCGCAAAAGGCGCGATGCGCGCATGGTTGATTCCGAAATATGACAGAAGACGTCATATTAAGGGCGTTACAGGCGGTCGGAGGTCAAGTTCAACATTGCATTGGAAAGGTTGCTCATGCGTTTTTCTTTCGCCGCCGAGAGCCTTATCGCCGCGCCCCCTTCAGTGGTCTGGCAGGTTCTCACCGACCGGCAAACCCTCCTGGACGGCGATTTCGGCCTGCTGTCGTTGGAAGGCGACTTGAAAGCCGGCGGCAGGCTCAGGCTACGGGTCGCCATTGCGCCGAAGCAGTCCTTCAAGTTGAAGGTCAGCGTGTTTGAGCCGGACCATCTGATGGTCTGGACGGGAGGCATGCCGTTTGGTCTTTTCACTGGCACACGACGTTTTTCACTGACGCCCCAAGGGGCGAGTACTCATTTTGTCCTGCATGAAGTGTTCGCGGGTCCGATGGCCGGTATGATAAGGAGATCCATGCCCGACCTGCAGCCGAGCTTTGATCAGTTCGCCGATGCCTTGAAACGTTTCAGTGAGGAGCGCGCCTCATGATCACCTATGGAGATGGAACGGCGGACGATCCCTGGAAACTGAAAACCCCGCCCGGTTCCTCCGAGTATGAAGCCTGGCGCGACGAGACTGCCGATCCTCCTGCACTGGTGGTGCAGGTCGGCAAGACCCGTCTTTCCTATCAGTTGCGCGCCCTTGACGATGCTGCGGCGATGCTGGCCGAGCATGGCGATTGGATGGAACTTGGCAACGCTGACGAAGGCAAACCGGTCAAGGACGGGTCGCTGGAGGCATGGGCCAGGGATGAAACCAATCCGGTTGGCGGCTACTATGGTCTTCGCAAAGGCTATCGCGGCCGTTTTGCCAACTACGTATCGCCGGTTCTGGAACTTCTTGGCGTTGCCGAACTTGAACACAAGCCAAGGGGCAATCGAATCCGCGCCCGCGTCAGGCCGACATGATGACAAAGGACCTGCTGGCGGCGCTCTACGACTTCGATGGTAAGCATGTTGCCGATCTGCGGGCTCTTGCCCGATCCGACGTCCCGGATCAGGCTTTTCTCGACGAAATGCCAGGACCGTATGAAGTGGCGGCCAGCTGGGTTCTGAAAGCGCGGGCCGAGGCAGGTACATTGGCGGGCGGGGTCACGCACAGTCTCTTCGCCTCCTTGCCCAAACTGAGCGAGCCTGATGCTGTTCTGCATGTGCTGCAGATGGTGCAACATGCACCACATGCTCCTGCCGATCTGATTCGCCCTTTCCTCCAACACCGTCGGACCTTGCTGCGGGTCTGGGCGCTGGATGCCCTTGCCCGTGTCGCGCCGGAGGAAGCTGCGCCGCTGGTTGAAGCGGCTCTGGGTGACACATCAGCGGCCATGCGCGCCAGGGCGCGCGCTCTTTCTGCCTTGTAAGGCTAGGCACTCTATCCGGAGCGCTGACGCATCATGTTGGCTATCTGGACTGCGATGGCCGGAGCCAGGATGATGCCGGGATGGCGACGGCCAACATCCTCTTAACGCAACCTTGAATGCGCCTCTTCAAAGAGGCCCTTTTCGTTCCCATATCCTGATCAACGCCGGGCGCCTTCCGGGTTCGGCCGTCACCGGCAACGCCGCAATGCGG
>JANQJE010000240.1 GCA_028281795.1 Cohaesibacteraceae bacterium
TTTATGCCACGTTCTGCGCGCACAGGATCACCAAGGGCGTTGGAGCAGTCGATGCGGAGACCTGCCTGCATTGGGCAACGGCGGGCGGTTCACTGGCTCGCTGAGCATGACTGGCTGGGCGAGGATGTCTGGTTTGCACATCTGGTGGACTGCGATGAAAGCGAGGTCCGTTTGCTGGCGGAAACCGGCACGGGCATGGCGCACTGCGTGCAAGCCAACGCGCGGCTCGGGTCCGGTGTTGCTGCCGCTGATCTGTTGCATCGGCTGGGCGGTACGGTATCGCTTGGGGTAGATGGTGCTGCGGCGAATGAGGCGGCCGACATGATCTCGGCCCTTTATGCCACGTTCTGCGCGCACAGGATCACCAAGGGCGTTGGAGCAGTCGATGCGGAGACCTGCCTGCATTGGGCAACGGCGGGCGGTGCCAGGGTTCTCGGTTTTGACGGTGTAGGTACCTTGGATGTCGGCCAAGCGGCCGACATCGCTATCTTCGATCTGTCTGCGCCGCGCTACCTCGGCCAGCACGACCGGGTCATCGGTCCGATCGTTGCCGGTGGTGCGGCGCACATCCGCCACTCGTTCGTCGCCGGTGAGCCGCTTGTCGTGGATGGCACACTGCCCTTTCTCGATATGGGACAACTCGCTCATGACTGCTTCGAGGCTGTCGAGACAATCAAGGCGCGTCGCGCCGCAAAGAGCTGAAGGAGGACGCAAACACATCCGATGATCAGGAGTAGAAGCAGGCAGTGCGGGCCAACGCACAGGTCATTGCTCCGTTGTTTTTGAACATCGCCGGAGATGCCTCTGGCCAGCTTAAACACTCAACCCTGATGGAGACAGAACCATGGCCAACGCAGCCGACTATGCTCTTCAAGAACTCAACAAGGAAACCGCGATTGGCGGGGTGGGCCTTGAAGTGGAGCGCTCTGTACCGCGCATCGATCTTACCGATTTTGAGGGCCGCAAATCCAAGATCACCGACCAACTTTGGGCAGCGGCAACCGACAGCGGGTTTTTCCAGTTGGAGAACCACGGCGTTCCGCATCATCTGATCGACGAAGCCTTCATGAAATCAAAGGCGTTTTTCGATCTTCCCGAAGCGGTTAAAGCCCAATATCCGCTGGTGCGCGGCACCAATTCCGGCTGGGAATACAAGGCGCAGGTCCGCCCCTCAACGGGTACGGCCGATCAGAAAGAAAGCTATCAGGTCACGATCTCGCGGATGGACGAGCTTGACCTTTGGCCGACACCGGAGGAACTGGCGGGCTTCAAAGCATCTATGCTGACCTTCGAGCGGGCCAACTGGGGCGTTGCCATGAAGGTGCTTGGCTGTTTTGCCGATAAGCTTGGCATGCCGACCGATTTCTTCACCACGGCGCATGACCCGATGAAGCCGACGTATCAGTCGACGGTGCGCCTAATTCACTATCTGGCGATGAAGGACGCCAAGCAGGAAGACTATAAATACTGGCGTGCCGGTGCGCATTCCGACTTCAACTGCCTGACTCTGCTGCATCAGCGCACTGGTCAGGGCGGACTGCAGGTTGCACCGGGTAAAGATCAGGTTGAGGGGCTGGCGTGGACCGAGGTCGAGCCGCTCGACGGTATCATCACCTGCAACATCGGCGATATGCTGATGCGCTGGTCGGACGACCTTCTGCAATCGACGCTGCACCGGGTGCGGATGCCCAAACCGGGCGAGTATGACGGTCCGCGCTATTCCATCGCGTTCTTCGCGCAGGCCAACAAAGACGCCATGATCGTCGGACCGCAGGAAAAGTACGAGCCGATGTCGGCAGGTGACTATCTGCAGATGCGGTTGTCGGCCAACTTCGACAAGAAGGAAGCCTAGCTTCCATTTCTTTCGCTTGCGCCCTTTGACCTTGTCTGGACCCAGCTGGCTCGCCGGGTTCAGCTTTTAGACCTCAGTTGGCTGGCAAAGGAACATCCGGCCAGTCCGATGTGATATTGGCCTGAACCCCGCGTTCAAGGTAGGTTGAAAGCACGATGAAACTCTTGGTGCCGCGTACTCCGGGAACAGCATAGAGTTGTGACAGGAAGTGTTCCAGATCGGTCGCGCTAGCGGTTCTAACCTTCATGATAACGCACGTATCTCCTGCCACCGAGTGCATCTCCTCCACTTCCGGGTAGGATTGCAGGGTCATCACCCTCTGGCTCTTGCCCCATCCGTCGGCATCGACATGGACAAAGGCAAGGAATGGTTTGCCGGAGAGCGCTCCGTCAATCCGCGCCGATGTTCCGGCCAGAACGCCATTGGCCATCATTCTCTTCACGCGTTCATACACCGCGGGTGCTGAAAGGTTCGCGGCCCTGCCAATGTCGGCGTATGTCTGTCGCGCGTCCTGTTCCAGAGCGGCCAATATTTTTCGGTCGAAGGCGTCCAGGGTGCGCTTCGATCTGGTTGAACGCTGAACATTCTCTTTCTTTTCATCCATGTTGTGGAATTCCCAATACAAGTGAATTCATTTTGTATATCTATTATCTAGCAAAAGGATATTCATCATGAAAGAAAACATCGTGAATCCGGTCGATGGAATCTACCATGCGACAGACGACTATGTTCATGCTCTTGAGGTTTGTGGACCAGGTCGCCAACTCTTTGTGAGCGGCACCATGGGTTTGGATGCCAAGGGAACGGCGCCGGCGGACCTGAAAGACCAACTCGCTCTGATCTGGCAGAACATTGCGCACATCCTGTCAGAGGCGCGTATGTCGACGGCTAACATCGTGAGAGTGACCAGCTATCTGACAAAGGCCGAGTTCGCCGCCGACAATCAGTCAGCGAGGTTGGAGGCGCTGGGAACCCGGCGTGTTCCAACCACGGCGATCGTTGTCGGTACGCTTGATGCGAGCTGGCTGGTGGAAATCGAGGTCATTGCCATGGCCGACTAGTCGGCCCGCTTCTGCCGATTCTGTCTTGCCGAGGCCATGAAGCTGCGTCAGCATCCCCTCTATGATGTCTTGAGGAGGACAAGCCATGATGCGTTTCACTCTTTCAATTACCGTTGCTACCTTGCTGGCAACCAGTGCGTTTGCTCAACAGGCGGCCGACAGCGTCTCGCCGGAGATGGCGTCCGAGAGTGGGTTCGTCGGCTTGAGTGAGCCTGCAATGGCCGCACTGGAAGCGAAAGCCGCCGGCGAACCAGTCGAAGCTCAGATGTGGATGGTGTCAGCCGCGAACCCTCTCGCGGTGGAGGCCGGCGCCAACATGCTACGGGCTGGTGGCACTGCTGCGGATGCCATGGTGGCCGTACAGGCCGTGCTTGGTCTTG
>JANQJE010000257.1 GCA_028281795.1 Cohaesibacteraceae bacterium
GGCCCAGCGCCAGCGCGAAGCCAACAAGCTCATCCTTGAAGGCGCCATGCCCTGGGATGTGGACCGCGTACTCTTCGACTTCGGCCTGCCCATGGGCCCCTTTGCCATGTCAGACCTTGCAGGCCTCGACCTCGGCTGGAACAAAGAAACCTCCAAGGGTGAAACCCTGCGCGACCTGCTCTGCGAGCGGGATCGTCGCGGCCAGAAAACCGGCGCGGGCTTCTACGACTACGACGAAAACCGCGTTCCCTCCCCATCCAAGGAAGTGGAAGACATCATTCGTCAGTACGCCGAGGAGCGTCAGATCCAGCAGCGTGAGATTTCAGACGAAGAAATTCTCGAGCGCTGCCTGCTGCCGATGGTGAACGAGGGTTACAAGATTCTCGAAGAGGGCAAGGCCATCCGCGCCTCCGACATCGATATCGTCTGGATCATGGGCTACGGCTGGCCCCGCTACCGCGGCGGCCCGATGTGGTACGGCGAGAACTCTGTCGGCCTCGAAAAGGTTCTCGAGCGTATGCAGCACTACCACGAGAAGCACGGCGACGACTTCAAGCCCGCCGCCATGCTCGAAGACCTGGTCGCCAAGAGCAAGAAGAAAGCCAGCTAAACGGTTTCAGTTCCGCCGGTCGGGGATTGCGTCGCGCAAGAACTGATCGGCGGTCGCCGTTTTCAACACTTCTGTAATTTCGGCGTGAGCAACCGTTCTGCGCCCTTCACATATGTCGAAACGTCCGCCTATTGCGAAGTACTCTTCGCTTCCTTCTCGGTAACGAAGGTACAAATAGACGTCATAGACGTTGCCACCTTGAAGCCAAAGGTAGGTCTCTGTTTCAGAGTCAGGCGTACGGTAGGCTTCAGCCAAGTCTAACCGGTACATGCATGGACGACCTCCGAATGTGACATAGGAAATCCACTCATCGCCTGCGCTGCCTTCGACAAAAGCATCTGGTCGATAATGTATGGCAGACATGGGCGTTTGCCTGCCGCCGTCTTCGGTTCGAACGACCTCAACTCTTGCAATAACGTGTGTCATCATGAGTTCACGCATAGTCAAGGAAAGTAGCACCAATGGCCCTCGCCCTCTATGACCTCGAAGGCCGCGATGGCCGCCGCATGAGCCCCTTTTGCTGGCGCACCAAATATGCGCTGGCACACAAGGGCCTCACCGCGGAGGACCGGCCGGTCGGCTTTGGGGAAATCAAGTCAATCGGGGACGGTTCTTTCAAGACCGTCCCCGTGCTTGAACATGACGGCCAGTTCATCGGTGACAGCTGGAAGATCGCGATCCATCTGGATCAGAGTTTTCCGGACACGGCACCCCTGTTCCCCAGCCTCGACGCCCTGCATTACGCGCAGTTCGTCGAGCGCTGGCTGTTCACCCAGGTGTTCACCGCCATGTTCCCGGCGATGGTCAAACAGGTGTTCGAGCACTGCCGCGCAGAAGACAAGGCCTATGTCCGCGAGAGCCGCGAAAAGCAACTCGGCGGCATGACCCTTGAGCAGGCGGAAAAGCGCGGTAAGGAAGGTCTGGGTGCCATGTCCGTCGCGCTTGGGCCGCTAAGGGCCAAGCTCATGGATACGCCCTATCTGAACGGCAACGAGCCGGGCTATGCGGACTATGTGGCGGCCAGCACGTTCATGTGGGCACGGGCCGTTTATCCCCACAAACTGTTTGCACCGCAGGAGCCTGTGGTTGACTGGTTCAAACGCATCCTGGAAATGCATGACGCCCTTGGGCGATCATCACCGGGCTATCAGATCTACACCTGATCAACAAATCTATCTGCGCCGCAGGACAAAGACCATGTGCGACGACATGTTCTTGTTGCCGGTTGTCGACCGCAGCCAATCCAGCGCCAGCGATGCCAGATAGACCGGCACGAAGAACTTGAAATACTCGCTGCTGTTGAAGCTCACATAGGTGGTTTCAACCTCGAAGCCGGCATCGCGCGCATCCTGTGAAAAGACGGAATGCAGGCAGCGGTCGTAATAGGCCTTGAAGCCGAGCTTGCCTTCAGAACCGGGCCGCAACGCATAGAGTAGCTTCTGTGCCATCCAGTTGGGCATCATGCGGTTCAGTATCGCAAAGGGCGCACGCCGGTTCGGGAATTTGGCAATCATCCGCCCGCCCGGTTTGATGACCCGCGCCGCATGACGCAGGAAAGCACGATTGTCAGAGAAGTGCTCAACGCCTGACGAAGCAGTCATCAGGTCGATGCTGGCGGACGCAATCGGCATCCCCTGGGTCACATCACACTCAATCGCCTCATCAAGATCACGGTTGAACGCCATTTCACCCGCGTCGATATCAAGGCCGATCAGGTGCTGGTTGTACCGTTCCAGTGTGTCATGCCGGAAATGCCATTCCCGGCCGGCCCCGATATCGGCAATGCGGGTGACGGCGGCATTGTCGAGCAGCTCGTCTGCCCGTGCTTCAAACCAGATGTCGGCATCATTTTCGAGCAGGTGCTCGGGCGTTAGCCGGTTCGAAAGCGCAATGTTTGCGCGCACAAATCGCGCGAGAAGACCTCGGCGCGGCGACGCATCTTCAGGGCCATCCGCTGCATAAATTCCGGCAGACTGGTTTTCACTGGACATGCCCGCCACGCTAGGCGTGAAAGGTAAAGACTTTAGAAAGACATGCCTTGGATATGAGCCTATCGCGCCGCTGCCCGGATTTTCTGCAGCAGCGTCTCAGTGGCAAAGCCGTCCTGTGGCTGTCCAAGACTTCCCTGGAAACCACGGATGGCCTTCCGGCTCATCGGGCCGATGATTCCGTCCACGCCGCCCGTGTTGAACCCGATTGATGTCAGCTTCGTCTGCATCTCCTTGGCCTCGGACAGGGTCAGCGGACGCTCATCTTCAGGCCATGTCCCCTGAATGGCAGGTTCACCGGCAAAGTGGCGCGCCAGATAGGACACCGCCATCGCGTATGAGGTCGCGTTGTTGTAGCGCAGGATGGTGCGGAAGTTCGGATAGGCGAGAAACGACGGACCGCGATGCCCCGCAGGTACAATCAGATAAGCTTCAAGCCCGCGCTCACGGCGCGGCAGCGTGTCGCCTGAAGCGGTGCGCAGCCCAAGTGCCTGCCACTCATCACCCGTTTTGGTGATACTGCGCGCCGCCAGCGCGTAGTCAAACCCGCTGGGCAGCTTCACTTCACGCACAGCGGGATCACCCGTATCCCACCCGGATGCCTTGAGGTAGTTGGCCGCAGACCCAAGTCCGTCTGCGTGGCTCGCCCATATGTTACGGCGGCCATCACCATCAAAATCCACTGCATGGGCAAGATAAGTCGTGGGAATGAACTGGGTGTGCCCCATGGCACCAGCCCAAGACCCGTTCATGGCCTTGGGCGTGATGTCACCTGATTGAATGATCTTCAGCGCCGCGATGAGCTGTGTCCGGCCAAAGTCCGCCCTGCGGCCTTCAAAGGCCAGGGTCGTCAGTGAACGGATGACACTACGGCTGCCCATATAGGTACCGTAATGGGTCTCAAGCCCCCAGATCGCCGCCAGCACTTCCCGCTCGACGCCATACCGCGCCTCGAGCTGATCAAAGAGCTTGCCATTGACACGCAGCTGCTCGGCCCCATCCGCCTTGCGCTTGTCAGACAGCGCAGATCCAAGATACCCCCAGATCGGCCGTACGAATTCCGGCTGCTTCTGGTTGAGCTCCAAAACTTTGACGTCCAGCGATATGCCCTGAAAGGCCCGGTTGAAGGTTGATGCTGTGATTCCTACGGCAAGCGCTTCGCGCCGAAACTCGGTCAGCCAGGCAGAAAGTCGCTCTTCCATCTCCGCTGTCACAATAACATCATCTGCGACAGGCTGGCCTTTCTGGGCCATCGCCGCACCCATGCCACCGACCGTCAGCCCTGTTGTCAGAAGAAGGGTCAGAACCCCAAAGCGCGTTGTTTTCCGCCGCATTTACTACCGTTCCGCTTGCTTGTGAATCGCAGACAATCTCGAAAAGTCAGCCACCATAAGCGATGGACTATGGCAATTCTATGCGCGGAAATCCTGCTGTTTTGGTGAACCGTGGAATCCGCAACAGGTGCGCCTTGCCGTACCGCGCGCGGCCATGGCAAAACCGGGCCGAAGAATCCACCATCTGCGTGTTTCACGCAGCCAACCCCTGGCGTCTAAAGGCTCTCAATGTCCAAACGGATCCGCAAGGTCGTCTTCCCCGTCGCCGGTCTCGGCACCCGCTTTCTCCCTGCAACCAAATCTGTTCCCAAGGAAATGTTGCCGGTCGTCGACCGTCCGCTCATCCAGTATGCGGTTGATGAGGCCAAGGAAGCCGGCATCGAGCACTTCATATTCGTGACCGGCCGCGGAAAAACCGCGATCGCGGACTACTTTGATCACGCTTATGAGCTAGAGCAGACGCTTTCCTCCAAAGGCAAGAGCGACGCGCTCAACATGCTGACCAAAATGCGCCCGCCCGCCGGTGCCGCCTCTTTCCTGCGCCAGCAGGAACCCGCCGGTCTTGGTCACGCGGTATGGTGCGCCCGGGATCTTGTTGGTGACGAACCTTTCGCCGTGATCCTTGCGGACGAACTCCTGAAGTCTTCTCCCGGGTGCCTTGCACAGATGGTGGAAGCCTATGAACAAAAGCAGGGCAACATCGTCGGCCTCGTAGATGTTCCCAAGGAGCACACGGATCGCTACGGCGTTATCAAGCCCGGAAACCAGGAAGGCAAGCTGGTCGAGGTGGCTGGCATGATCGAAAAACCAAAACCGGAAGCCGCTCCCTCAACACTTGCACTTGTCGGTAGATACATTCTGCAACCATCCGTTTTCGACCATCTGTCGCGGCAGGACCGTGGCGCTGGTGGCGAAATCCAGCTGACGGACGCCATGGCCCGCCTCATCGGCAACGAACCATTCCACGGCCTCGAATTCGACGGCGTTCGTTTTGACTGTGGCAACAAGGTTGGTTTCATGGCCGCCAACGTCGCCTATGCGCTCGAGCGTGACGACATGGCTGACGAACTGCGTGAGTATCTACGGACAGTCATCTGACGTTCGCATCATTCCTGAAGCGGCTATGGCCGCCAATACAAAAAGAGGTGCGCCATGCGCGTCGCAATGATCGGAACCGGCTATGTAGGCCTTGTATCCGGAGCCTGCTTTTCTGACTTCGGTCATGAAGTAACCTGCGTCGACAAGGACAACGCCAAGATTGAAGCCCTTGAGCGTGGTGAAATCCCGATCTACGAGCCGGGTCTTGATGTCCTGGTTAATGGCAACATGCAGGTGGGCCGGCTTAACTTCACGACCGACCTGGCCAGCACGGTACCTGACGCAGATGCAGTCTTCATTGCCGTGGGCACACCATCACGCCGTGGTGACGGTCATGCAGACCTCTCTTATGTCTATGCAGCGGCACGCGAAATCGCCCCCCTGCTCAGGGGCTACACGGTAGTCGTTACAAAATCGACCGTACCCGTCGGTACCGGAGATGAAGTGGAACGCATTATCCGCGAGGTTGCTCCGGATGCGGACTTTGACGTGGCATCCAATCCTGAGTTCCTGCGGGAAGGCTCGGCCATTGAGGATTTCAAACGGCCTGACCGCGTTGTTGTCGGAACGGATGCCCAGCGGGCTCAGGACGTCATGCGCGAGCTCTATCGCCCGTTGTTCCTGCGCGAAACACCAATGGTGATCACCAACAGGCAGACATCAGAACTGATCAAGTATGCCGGCAACGCTTTCCTCGCGACCAAAATCAGCTTTATCAACGAGATGGCAGACATCTGTGAAAAGACTGGTGCCAATGTCATCGACGTCGCCAAGGGCATCGGACTTGATGGCCGGATCGGAAAACTGTTCCTGCATGCCGGTCCAGGCTACGGCGGCTCGTGCTTCCCCAAGGATACGCTCGCCCTGGTCAAGACAGCAGAAGATGTCGGCGCGCCCACCGGGATTGTCAGCGCAGTGGTCGACGCAAATGCCAGCCGGAAGAAGCGCATGGCCCACAAGGTAATCGAGGCAGCAGGCGGCGACGTGAAGGGCAAGCGGGTCGCCGTACTGGGCGTCACATTCAAGCCCAACACCGACGACATGCGCGACAGCCCGAGCCTCGACATTCTGCCGATCCTGAAGGACGCCGGCGCAAGCATCCGTGCCTTCGACCCCGCCGGGATGGACGAGGCCCGCGAGCTTATTCCTGGCGTTGAATGGGCCGAAAACGCTTACGACGCCATCACTGGTGCAGATATTCTGCTGATCGTGACCGAATGGAATGAGTTCCGCGCGTTGCAGTGGGACCGTGTAGCCGCTGCCATGCCCGGCCGCCTGGTGGTTGACCTGCGGAACATCTACACTCCCAACGAAGTCGCCCGGCAGGGCTTCACTTACCACTCCATCGGCCGGGCACCAGCGCTCGCCTGACAAGCACCTGACAGGACGCGTTTCGGAATTTTGCCGCAATTCGCGCGTATCTCATACCGCACTGACAGTCGACATCACAAAGGCCGCCCCACGGGCGGAAATCACAATGATAAAGCGCCTTCTTGCGGCCATTGTCTTCACGACCATCTCAGCCACCGCTGCATCAGCTGATCCTGAGGCCAATGCCAAGGATTTCATCAGCAGTGGTGTGGATCAGGCCATCACGATTCTGAAGGAAACAACGCCCGACGATCCGGCCAGGGCAGCTCGCTTCCGTGATTTTGTCGACCAGGTAATCGATACCCGCTCGGTGGCCCAGTTCACACTCGGCCACTACCGCAAAGGCGCAGACCCCGAACTCGTGCGTGCTTTCGAGAAGCAGTTCAAGGAATATGCAACCGCCAGCTATGAGAGCCGGTTGGGACTCTATGGCGGCCAGACGATCAATATCACCGACGCCGTTGCACGCAAGGATACGGACGTGCTGGTGAAAGGCACCATCAATGCCAAGGATGGGAGGCACCTTGCGGATGTCGCTTTCAGGGTTCTGACCACATCACGCGGACCAAAGCTGTTTGATGCTCAGGTTGAAGGCATCTGGCTTGCCGTCGAACAACGCAGCCAGTTCGGCAATTTCCTGGGTCAGCACGGCGGCGATATCCAGAAGCTGATCGATTTTCTAGCAGATGAGACAGCGCGCCTGCGCGCGGCCGGCTCGGAAACGGAAACCGCCGCAGCGGAAGGCTAGGTTACTCCACGGCCTTGAGGGCCGGCACCCGGCCATAGACATCATCAAACCGAACGATGTCGTCCTCTCCAAAGTAGCTGCCGGACTGAACCTCGATGATAGAGAGCGGCATCTTGCCTGGATTCTCGAGCCGGTGCTTCTCGCCAACCGGGATATAGACCGACTCGTTCTCCGCCACCAAAAGAGTGTCATCGCCAAGGGTGACCTTGGCAGTGCCGCCAACCACTACCCAATGTTCAGCCCTGTGGTGGTGCAACTGCAGGGAAATGGATGCGCCAGGCTTGATCATGAGATGCTTGACCTGATGGCGCGCATCTATGGCCAGGCTTTCATAGAAGCCCCAGGGCCGGTAGACGCGCGAATGCGTTTCCTGCTCACCGCGCCCCTCGGTCTTCAACCGCCCGACAATGGCCTTCACGTCATGCACCAGGTCGCGATGGGCCACAAGAACAGCATCAGATGTTTCAACAACCACAAGGTCTTTGACACCAACTGTAGCAACCAGCCTTCCCTCGGCTCGGACAAACGTGTCCTCGGTGTCCTGAACCATGACGTCTCCGGTCAGCACATTGCCGTGGGCGTCCTTGTCCCCGATATCCCATAGAGCCGTCCACGAACCGACGTCGCTCCACCCGATATCGGCCGGCACCACCACAGCATCTGCGGTGTGTTCCATAACCGCATGGTCAATTGAGGAGGAAGGGCAAGCCTCAAAGGCCTCTTTGTCGAGCCGCAGAAAATCCATGTCGCGATGGCAATGAGACACCGACATGGCGGCCTGCCGCCAGATCTCAGGCGCATGGGCTTCCAGTTCCGAAATGATACGGTCCGCGCGGAACAGGAAGATGCCCGAGTTCCAGAAGCAGTCCCCCTGATCAAGATAGGACTGCGCGGTTTGTGCGTCGGGCTTCTCAACAAACGCGTCTATCTCGCGCGCACCTGCCTCGACCGGCACACCGGAGCGGATGTAGCCATATCCGGTTTCCGGCGCATCCGGCACAATGCCGAATGTCACGAGCTTGCCTTTCTCGGCAAGCCTGGCACCTGTCGCTATCACGTCCAGGAACAGATCGGGGCGCGCGATATGGTGGTCCGCAGGCAGCACCAGCATCAGTTCGTCACGGGAATGCGCCGCACACAGCGCAGCCGCTGCTGCGATGGCTGGAGCTGTATTTCGGCCAACCGGTTCCAGCATCTCCACTTCCAGGTCAACACCTGCAGCCTGAAGCTCTGACGCAACCGTGAACCTGTGTTCCTCGTTGCAGACCACAATCGGCGGCAGAAAAAGATCGGCATCGTTCACGCGCAGGGCTGTTTCCTGAATCATCGTGCGCTCTGACGTCAACGCCATGAACTGTTTTGGAT
>JANQJE010000278.1 GCA_028281795.1 Cohaesibacteraceae bacterium
CTGAACAGGGTGATTTCGATCTGTTCCTGCTGGCCGGGCGGTATACGCTTCTGGAGCAGGAAGCGCTCAACACGTTCCTGCCGCTGGCGGAGCAGCGAGGCATCGGCCTTGTGATTGGAGGGCCTTACAACTCCGGTGTGCTGGCAACCGGACCGAAGCCCGGGGCTTTCTTCAACTACGACCCGGCGCCCCAATCGGTTCTGGACCGGGTCGGGCAGATCGAGAAGGTCTGTCAGAGCCACGGTGTGCGCCTGGTGGATGCGGCCTTCCAGTTCCCACTTCTGCATCCGACGACTGTCTCGGTCATTCCCGGCGGACAGGGCGTTGCCGAAATGGAGTCCAATCTGCAGGCAGCTCAGGCGACTATTCCCGATGCCTTGTGGAGCGATCTAAAGGCGGAGGGCCTGCTTCGCGAGGACGCGCCGGTCACCCCGAGGAACGCGTGATGGTGATGATCGATGCTCACCAGCATTTCTGGAACCCGGCGCGTGGCGACTATGACTGGATGCCCATGGACAATGCGATCCTGGCGCGCCTCTACGGACCGAACGATCTTACCCCTCATCTGACGCAGCACGGGATCGAAGCGACGGTTCTGGTACAGGCGGCAGCCACCGTTCAGGAGACCGAGTACATGCTGGGTATCGCAGATGCGACGCCTTTTGTGGCGGGTGTCGTCGGATGGGTCGATTTTGAAAAACCGTCCGATCTGGCCCATCTGAAACGGCTTGCCAAACATCCGAAGTTTGTCGGCGTGCGGCCGATGATTCAGGACATTCCCGATGATGACTGGATGCTACGCGATGATGTCCAATGGGGCTTCGACGCGGTCGCAGACCTCGATCTTACCTTCGATGCGCTTGGTTTTCCGCGGCATCTGGCAAACTTTCACACTATCCTGACCCGCTATCCGCAGATGCGGGTGGTAGTGGATCATTGCATGAAGCCCCAGATCCGCGATCACTCGCCGGAGACCTTCAAGTTCTGGGCTGACGGCATGGCGCGGATCGCTGCGGACACATCGGCCTACTGCAAATACTCCGCCCTGGTGACCGAAGCCACGGAGGATTGGACGGTTGCCGATCTCAAACCCTATGTCGATCATGTGTTTGAGGTTTTCGGGCCTGACCGCATGGTCTGGGGATCGGACTGGCCGGTGTCCCGGCTGGCGCGGGGGTATGACGACTGGCGTGCAGCCGCGCTGGAGTTGACCGACCATCTTTCTCCGTCGGAGAAGGCTGCCGTGTTCGGCGGAAATGCCAAGGCACTCTACAAGCTGGACGTTTGAGCCAGGGTCTGGATTGCATCCAGGCCAATTGCGGAGCGTTCGTCGACCGGGGTCGAGACATGCAGCGCGGCCGCCGCATTGGCAAAGCGGGCTGCCTCGATCAGGTTTGTTCCCCGGTAGAGTCGAACGACGAGCGCGCCGATAAACGCGTCCCCTGCCCCATGCGTTGACACCACGCGCACATCATGGCCCGCGATCGGTATCTTCGCCTGTTTGCCCTCCGAGACCCATGCTCCCTCGCCTCCCAGTGTGAGCACGACGTCGGTTTCATGGTGTTCGGCGAGCTTGTGTACGGCCATCTCACCGTCGAGCGCGTCATCTGACAGTCCCAAAAGATCAGCCGCCTCGATCGTGTTGACGACCAGAACATCGACCAAGGCAAGGGACTCTGCTGTCATGGCACGCGCGGGCGCGGCGTTCAGCAAAACCTTTGCGCCCTTTCGTTTGGCGCGTGCGGCGACATCCAGGTTCACCGACTCGGGCAGTTCATTCTGCAGGACCAGCCATTGAAGATCTGATGGCAGGACAAGCTTAGAGGCGTGCAGTTCCAGGTTGGATGCGGAGACGATGACCGCACCGTAGCCTCCATTGGGCAGGCTGAGTGCAACGCTCATGCCGCTTGGTGTGGCAACCCGTTGTATCTGCGCGGTGTCTACGCCTGCATGCCTGAGTGTTGCGAGCGCGTTGTCTCCAGGATCATCGTTGCCGACGCAAGCGGCCAGTGCGACCGCAACACCGGCGTGGTTGCCAAGCCGTGCCGCGGCCAGCGCCTGATTGCCGCCTTTGCCGCCAAACGAGTAGCGCACACCCGTTCCTGGAACTGTTTCATCTTCACGCGGGATCACTGGCGTCTCGACGATCACGTCGTGATGGATTGCGCCGACGACGAGGATGCTCATTGGGATGTCTGAAACAGAGCCGTGGACACGATCTTCAGGCTCTGTGTCGCGTCCTGATGCGCGATGGCGGCAGCCAGCTTGGGATCATCCACCAGCTTTGCCGCTGCGGTTCGCAGCGTCTCGGCCATGTGAATGTTGGTGGCCGCTTCGGCGCAGGGATCGAGACCGCCATGATCGGGGAAGGTGTCGAAATAGATGGCCCCCGCATAGCCCATTCGCTCCAGTTCCACGAACAGTTCCAACGTCTGGATTGGATGGACCGATCCGACCATCAGACCGTCATCGCGCTTACCGTACCCGTCATTGAGGTGAACGCCCAAAAGGCGTGAGTGACGTGCTATCAAATGAGCTGTATGCGCGGGCATCTCGTCGGCGTAGAGCACATGGGCAAAGTCCAGCGTTACGCCAAGACTGTCCCGCCCGGCTTCTTTGATCGCAAGCAGGGTCGTCCCGATGTCAGGCATCAGCGCATAGGCGCGCGGTTCATTCGGTTTGTACTCGATGGCGATATCGAGTGCCTTGTTGTGATCGCAGACCTCCTGGATTGCCTCGATCGTGTGATCCCACATCTCCCGATAGTTGCCCTGGAAAGCGTAGTCGAAACCGTCCTGCCCCATCCAGAGCGTCATCAGGTTGCCGCCCATCGCTGCCAGTGCGTCGAGCCCTTTCCTGGTGATATCGATGCCTGCGCGGCGCACCTTGGCGTCCGGGTGCGTGAAGGCGCCCAGCCGAAAGCCCGGATCGGTGTAGTACCGCATGGCAAGCCCGTTGAGCGCGATACCGCAGTCCTCCATCACTCGTGCCATTTCTTCGGGCGTGTGGTGATCGAAGTGATCGGGATAATTGAGGTCTGCTGCGTTCATACCATCGACGGTCGCTGCGCGTCTGACCAGATCCTCGGCTGTCGGCTTGCCAGGCAAGCCGATCTTGAAGGCATTGAGGCGCGCGGCATAGCGCGGTGCGTTTGGCAGCAGCACACTCATTTTCCGTCCTTCACGCGTCGACAAAGAGCTCCGGACGCGAACGCATCAAGGGTTCCAGAACCGCCACTAACTGACGCAGATGATATCGGGTGGCCTGACGGGCGGCGTCGACATCGCGCTTTTCCAGGGCATCCAGAATTGCCCGATGCTCTTCCAGCGTCGCTTGAATGCGGCCCGGTTGCGGCAGGATGAGCTGGCGCGCGCGATCGACATGAACCCAGCTTGTCTGGGCCATTTGCGGCAAACGTTTGAAACCGGTGAAGGACAGCATGAGTTCATGCATCTTGCGGTCCATTTGGTAAAAGCCTGGAAAATCGCCGTCCGCGACCAGCGCTTCCTGAATGCGGATATTGCGGCGCAACTGAATCAATTGATCGGATGAGATGACCGGCGTGAGCATCTCGACCGCAGCCAGTTCCAAAGCCTCGCGGAGGAAAGCCCCCTCGCGGATTTCTTCGATGGAAAAACGCGCTACGAACGTGCCGGCTTGGGGCACAACGTCGACCAGACCTTCGACAGCAAGTCTTGCCAGAGCTTCTGCCACAGGAGACCGGGAAACGCCCAGTTGCTCGCAGATTTCCGGCTTGCGCAACACTTCACCGGGTTTCAACTGGAGTGAGAGAATGGCCTGTTTAAGAGAGCCATATGTTTTTTGAGCAAGCGTTCCCGGAAAGGCATTCAGAGGCTGAAGTCCGCCATCAGTTTCCGAAGCACGACTCTCGATGTTTTGAGCACTCTGGGCCGTCTTGGATGTCATCGATCGCTCTTGCACACTGGCCCCGTCCGACTGTAGCATGTTAACATGTTAGTCGCAGGTGAAGAGGTGTCAACCTGCGGATGTGCTGGCGTCATCCGGGTCGTTTAACGCCGGAATGCGCCTTTGAACAAGGGTTATTATGGCGGGTTCGACATTGTCTTCGGCGCGGCACCAGGCGCTGGTTCTTCATGAGCAAGACGGCGTTGCCGTTGCCGTTGATGACCTTCCTGCCGGCGCGGCTATCGAGGAGTTGTCGCTGACGACGCAAGCAGCGGTGCCGATAGGCCACAAGATAGCAATCCGCAGCCACGCCGCCGGTGATCCGGTTATTCGTTATGGTCAGATCATCGGCCATGCCACTGTTCCCATCACCGTGGGTGAGCATGTTCACGGCCACAATCTTGCCATGCGTGACCAGGCCGAGGACGGCGCAATTCGGTTGGCGGCCAGCGACGCCGACTATGCGTCAAATCTCGATACGAGCGCTTTGCCGACAGACTTCATGGGCTATCACCGGGCCGACGGCCAGGTCGGCACACGCAACTATCTGGGCATCGTCACATCGGTGAACTGCTCAGGTTCGGTGGCGCGGTTTATCGCGGAAGCTGCCGAGAAAGCTGGCCTGCTCGATGACTTCCCCAACGTTGATGGCATCGCGCCAATTGTACACGGCACAGGCTGTGGCATGGCCATGGACGATGAAGGCTATGATACGTTGTTCCGGACGCTGTCCGGCTATGCGCAGCATCCGAACTTTGGCGGTATCCTGCTGGTGGGTCTTGGTTGCGAGGTAATGCAGGTCAGTGATCTGATCGGCAAAGGCCGTCCGCGTGCCGACGGTGCGTTCCGCTATATGACGATCCAGCAGTCCGGCGGGACGGCCAAGACCGTTGAGCGTGGTGTGGCCATGCTGCGTGAGCTTGCCGAGGTCGCCAACACCCAAACCCGCGCACCTGCCCCGCTGTCTCATCTCACCCTCGGCCTGCAATGCGGCGGGTCGGACGGGTATTCGGGTATCACTGCCAATCCGGCGCTTGGTTACGCGTCCGATCTTCTAGTCGCGGCGGGTGGCACCACCATCCTCTCCGAAACGCCGGAAATTTACGGCGCTGAGCATCTTCTCACGCACAGGGCTGTTTCGCCTGAGGTGGCGGATGCCCTGATGGACCTTGTGCATTGGTGGGAGGGTTATACCGCCATGCACGGCGGCAAAATGGACAACAACCCCTCGCCCGGCAACAAGCGCGGCGGGTTGACCACAATCCTTGAAAAGTCGCTGGGTGCTGTCGCCAAGGGAGGCGCCTCCCCACTGCAGGCGGTTTACAGATATGCAGAACCGGTTACGGCCAGGGGCTTTGTCTTCATGGACTCTCCTGGCTATGACCCCTGCTCTGTCACCGGACAGATTGCATCGGGTGCAAACCTCGTCGCTTTTACCACTGGACGCGGATCGGTTTCAGGCTACATGCCGACACCCTGCGTTAAGCTGGCCACCAACACGCCGATGTATGAACGCATGAGCGATGATATGGACATCAACTGCGGAGATATCCTCACTGGTGGCGTCAGCGTTGCCGACAAGGGGCATGCCATTGTGCAGCAGTTGGTGGACGTCGCGTCCGGTCAGGCCACCAAAAGCGAGCGGCAAGGCTTTGGCGGGGCGGAATTTGTGCCTTGGCAACTCGGCGCGGTGATGTAACACCGCCCCCACATCCCCCAATACGAACGACCCCAAAAGGAGACGCAGGATGAAACTCTTACGCTATGGCACGCCTGGCCAGGAAAAGCCGGGCATGATGGATGAGCATGGCGTGATCCGCGATCTCTCCGGTCATGTGGATGACATCGCCGGCGGTGTACTTTCCGATGAGAGCCTTAAGGCGCTTGCTGCACTTGATGCAGCCAGCCTACCCGCGGTCGACAGCACCAGCCGTATCGGTCCTTGTGTCGGTCATGTCGGTAAGTTCATCTGCGTCGGCCTCAACTATGCTGACCACGCTGCCGAGTCGGGTATGGATGTGCCGCCGGAGCCGGTTCTTTTCTTCAAGGCGACCAGCGCGATCACCGGCCCCAACGATGATGTGATCATCCCCAAGACCTCCGAAAAGACGGACTGGGAAGTGGAGTTGGGCATCGTGATCGGCAAGGAGGCGCGCTACGTCTCCGAAATCGACGCGATGAGCCATGTGGCCGGCTATTGCGTGGTCAATGACCTGTCGGAGCGGGCGTTTCAGATCGAGCGTGCCGGTCAGTGGGTGAAGGGCAAATCCGCAGACACATTCGGCCCCATCGGTCCCTGGATGGTGACACGCGACGAGATCGCCGATCCGCAAAACCTTTCTATGTTCCTGGAGGTCGATGGCCACCGGTATCAAAACGGCTCAACGCGGACGATGGTGTATGGGGTCCAGCACCTGGTGCACTATATCTCGCAGTTCATGAGCCTGCAGCCGGGTGACATTATCTCCACGGGCACGCCTCCGGGTGTCGGCATGGGGCAGAATCCGCAAACCTACCTCAAGCCCGGTCAGACGATGCGGCTCGGCATCGAAGGCCTGGGGGAGCAGAGCCAGACAACGGTTGCTTACTCGTCTGGTTAAGAGGTCGACAAAGCCTGATTCAGCGCTTCTGGAATCTCGAAAAAACGTTGGGTTTTGGCATTTCTAAATGGGATCGTCTGTCAGAATTCAGACTGGCGATTTAGGGTTTCATGTGCCTTGTCACCAACAGGCCAACTTGCTCGCGCAACCATATGTTCAGGCCGTCCACCCTCCTTCGTTCATGCCAGCATTGGCGGACTGGGACTGGATCAAGGTCAAACGGCAATGCTGCGACTGTTAGCCCGAACCGCTGAGCATGGAGCTCTGCGATCGGCTTCGGCATAGTGGCGATCGCCCCTGTCCTGGCGACGAGGTCAGGGATTGAAGCGAACCTCGGCGTCCATGCGATAACGGACCGAGAGTGGCCCATATTCGCCAAACGATGATCGGTGTAACCGGCTTCATCCTCCCGGAACCCAACCGCAACATGGGTTGCCTTCAAATAGGACGAGAGGGTGGCAGGCGGCGCACTGTCGGGCCGGTGTAGCACCACAAAAGGTTGCTCTAGAAGAACCGATGCCCCAAGTCCGCGCGGCGGAGGTGAAGCGACTGTGACAGCCAGATCAACATGGCCATCGCCGACAGCCTTCCAAACCGTTTGGTGATCTACCTCGCGAACGCGCAAGGTCAAGCTTGGCGCACCAGCCCTTAGATGTGAGACCAGATGCGCGAAGACAATCTCATGGACGTCGTCAGCCAACCCGATTGAGACTTCGGTCTCAACGAGGGCTGGATCGAAGCTGGAGTGGGTCAGCGCTTGATTGATGACGTTCAGTGGATCACGGATCTCCAGCCACAGCGCTTCTGCCCTGGGCGTAGGCCTAACGCCCTTTGGCGTCTTCTCAAACAAGCGATCCCCGAGGATGTCGCGCAAACGGGCGACGGACTGGCTGACCGAAGGTTGGGATCGACCCAGGCGCTCCGCAGCTAACCGCAAGTTGCGTTCAGACATGATCGCGTCGAACACGATTAGTAGGTTCAGGTCTGGTCGTACGTTCATAAGTGAGGCTTATGATATTCACTAAATACTTCAATTGGAAGATATGGGGTACAACTGGCAGATTTAGGTCATCGGCACTTACGCCGCGATCCAAAACAAGGACCAGACCGATGATCACCTCCAACCTCCGTATCAACCAGTTGAGCGACGACGCCTATAACGCATATCTACGCTACCTGAGCGTGCTTGATGAGAAGGATATCAATGCCTACGCCGGGTTTCTTGCAGATGACGTGTACATCCAGTTCGGCAACGCACCGGCCATCGAAGGCAAAAAGGCTGTTGTCGAGATGCTCGGTGGCTACTGGCAGAGCTTCAAGACCCTTGAGCACGACCTTTTGAACATCTACGGCACTGACAAAACCTACGTCCTCGAAGCGCTGAACTACTATGAGCGTCATGACGGGAGAAAGGTCACCGTGCGCGCTGTTGCGTTCACCGACAAGAACGATGATGGCCTGGTGGCATCTGTCCGCATCTTCGGAGACACATCTCCTCTTTTCGAGAACTGAGTCCCAACAATGACACCCTCGCCGAGCGACCATATACGTGTCGCTCGGCGCATATCAGCACTCAATGTGCATTGACACTTGCCTGCGGTTTCCGCTTGGCCGCCACCGGCTGAGTTCAAAAACCAACAACAAAAATCGCCCTGCCAAAACGACCTTATGTGAAGCGATCAACCCACTCGGCTTGCACCTTCGCTAAGGCTCTTCAGCTTGGCCCAGGCGATTTCCGGATCGACCGATCCAAAGCCTGCGAACGTTCCGAAACCACAATCCGATCCTGCGATCACGCGTTCTTTGCCGACGATGCCGACAAACCGTTCCAGCCGTTGCGCCACGAGATCGGGGTGTTCCACAAAGTTGGTGGTGGTATCGACGACGCCCGGTACCAGAACCTTATCGTCGGGGATGTCTGCTTGGCGATCGCGGAACACTGTCCATTCATGCGCGTGGCGCGGGTTTGACGTTTCGAACAATACATAGCGCGCTTTGGCGCTCATCAGCGTGTCGAACATCTTGGCCATGTCGATGTCGCAGACGTGCGGGCCTTCATAATTGCCCCAGCAGATGTGCACCCTGACCTTATCCTGTGGGATATCGTCCAGCGCATGGTTCAACGCTTCGATATTCTGTGCCGCGACCTTCACGAAGTCCTCGTCCGACAGATCGTTGAAAAGCATATGCCGGGAGAGCGCGAGGTCGGGGCAATCGAGCTGAAGATCGAGCCCCGCGTCGACAATGGTGCGGTACTCTTCGCGCATCGCGTCGGCGAGCGCAGCCAGATAGGCCTCCCGGCTTGGATAATGGTCGTTGGGCAGGAAGAGCGAGATAACACCTGGCGAGGCTGCGTTCATGAAGCCGCGGTCGATCCTGTGCGCTGCCATCGCGGCTTTCAGATTGGCGATGTCCTTTTCCAGTTCGCCCTGCCCTTTCGATTTGACCTCTCCGACACACATTGGCCGGGCATATTTGGGTGTTCCGTCTGACTCGGCGAGGCGCTTGAGGAAGGTCGGGAACAGTTTCAGATCGGCCGGAGCGTTTCGTGGACTGTCGCCGTCAAAGCCGGTGTAGCGGTCTTTCACATAAGTTGCGTAGCTGATCTTCGATGTCTCACCATCGGAGACAATGTCGACGCCCGCGTCGACCTGCCGCTTCACGCCTTCCATGACGTGCTCCGCCATCGTTGCATCGAAGGCGGCCTCGTCGTAAGACTCGTTCTTCTCGCGAGCGAAGATGAAATCGACGACCGTCTGGCTGCGCGGTAGCGAACCGACATGGGTGGAAGAAAGCGGCATTGGTCTGATCCTTGTTCGCTAGGATGCCAGATCGCTGGCAAGAATGATCGAATGAAAGTCGCAGGCTGGGTCTTCGAGGGCATAGTCGACAGACCGAAACCCCGCCTGCTGCAGAAGGTCTTGATAGACGCCGATTGACAGGCTGGCGTGGTAGACTGTGTGTCCCTCCACCGTGCCTGTTACCTCACCATCCCCGTGACCAACGGTGAGCATCAGTGCGCCGCCGGGACGGATGTGGGCGGCAAGTTTTGGGATTGTGTCTGTCTGCTCGCGCCGGGACAGATGAAAAAAACCATTCCAGGACACGATGCCGTCGAACTGGCGGTCAAGCGAAAGCTCGCGCATGTCCCCAGGCAGCCATTCAGCTTGAGGAAAGCGCTCGCTTGCGATCGCGAGCATACCGGGCGCGATATCCATCCCCGTCAGACGGCATCCCTTTGAGATCAGGTAGCCACCTATCGGATCGCCGCTGCCACAGCCGAGGTCCAGAACCTGAGGGTCCGATGGAAGCGCAGCAAGAAAGCGATCCAGCCACTGTTTTTCGAACAGAACCTTGGCACGATGGGTGTCGTAGCCCTGCGCCTCCCGGTCATAGACCGATGCAGTTTGCGCATGAATGGCGACCATCTCCGCGGCGATATCGTCAGGTTCCATCATGTCTCAAGGTCCGGCTGAATCATAGGTCGAGCGCATCCTATCCCGTGGCCAGAAGGATCTGTTTCCAGATCGCAATCTCGTCGTAAAGCACGAATTCTCGCCGTAAACCCCAGGGGCCGTATTCGGCATGGCTTGCGCCCATAATGTGAATTTCAGCATCCGAGGGCGGGCCGAACACGCCATGGCCGGCATGCCTGCCGGCCAACGACCAGCGGATGGCGGCGCAGTCTCGGACCGCGATCGAGCGCGCCGGCCG
>JANQJE010000290.1 GCA_028281795.1 Cohaesibacteraceae bacterium
ACACATTCTGGAAGGGGCCTGCGGGCAAGAAGATCTGGAACCCATGCTATTGCTATTATGTCGACACGGGCGAGTACAAAATCCTGATTGATACCGGTCTGTGCGACGAACCGCGCGCTACGAAGTATCACCACAAATGCGAGAAACGCGGCTGCACGGAAGTGCATTTGCACCTGAAGGATAAGCTCGGCGTTGACCCTAGCGAAATCGATGCCATCGTCTTCACGCATCTGCACTGGGACCATGTGCAGAACATGAAAGAGTTTCCGAACGCACGCTACATCGCGCCGCGCAAGGAAATCGAAATGGCCTACAATCCCCTGCCGCTCTACTACCGGACCTATGAGTGCGGCATTCTCGGCATCGAGCCTGCCTATGCCGGCTGTGTGTTCGAGATGATCGACGAGGAAACCGAAGTCCTTCCGGGCATCACGATGTTCCACACGCCAGGCCATTCGGTCGGACATATGGCGGTCACGGTTGCGACATCGGCAGGCGATATCGTGGTCTGCGGCGATGCGATTTTCCAGGCTCGCAACCTTGAGCCGAATCCATCGGAGATGTGGCGCTACTGGGTGCCAGCCCGGTTCGTGAATTCGGTTGAGGGTTGGCAGTCGGTTGAGGAAATCGACAAACGTGCCGACTACATTCTGCCTTGCCATGACAAGGCCTGCGGCGACCATGAGGTCTACCCGTTCGACGGGATGAAACTGCGCAAGCGCCGGCAGTTCATTCCAGGCTACCCATTCTATTTTGGCGACATGCCTCCCGGCACGGCCGAGAAGGCGGCACCTGCGATGAGTCAGGACGAGGCCGATGCTTACATCGCGGGACTCGTTCCACCCACCCCAGACGCGTGACCCTCGCCCCATGATACAGTCCATCGACAGTTTTGCGGCCATAGCCGACCGGTTCGATGCGATTGTGCTGGATCAGTGGGGCGTTTTGCATGACGGCACCACCGCCTATCCCGGCGCGGCTCTGGCCATCGAGCACTTGTCTGCCCTCGGCAAACAGCTTGCCGTGCTTTCCAACTCGGGCAAACGAGCCGCACCGAACCGCGAACGCATCGCGTCCTTCGGACTGCCCGCCAATGACTTTGCGGAGGTCATGACGTCCGGCGAAGCCTTTTGGCAAGACTGTGCTCGAGGACACGCCAGCTTCGGCCGTCTGTTCCCCATCACGGCCAAGGCGGGAGACGCGCAGCGCTGGGGCGAAGGGCTTGAGGTCGCATGGACCGATGATGTGGAGCATGCCGATGCGGTGCTCCTGATGGGGCTGCCTGAGGGCTCAGACGGGAGCAGCCAGCGGTCTCACCTGGCGAAGGCCAAGGCACGCAATCTACCGCTTGTCTGCACCAACCCCGACCGGGGTTCACCGCGCGCCGATGGCGGCATCCAGCTTTCGCCGGGCGCGCTGGCCCATGAGTATCAGAACGCCGGCGGCGACGTGACGTTTTACGGCAAGCCGCACCGGCCGATCTTCGATGCACTTATCACCGTGTTGGGAAGCCTGCCGGACCGGACACTGATGGTCGGCGACTCACTGGAACACGATATTGCAGGTGGGCACGCGGCAGGCTGGAAGACGGCCTTTGTGATGGGGGGCCTGCATGCCGACGCGTTCACCGGCGGCCATCATGAGGCCGTGACTGAAAGGCTTGCGCGGAAGCATGCATCGCCGCTTCCCGACTATCTGATCAACCGGTTGGCGGCTTAGCGAGGGTTCCACCATGATCTCGACACAGGCTTCCGCACTTCCCGCCGATTTTCTGGCCCTTTCGGCTGCCTGCGGCAGCGACCCGTTGCGCGTGCAGGGGCCGGGTGGCAACACGTCCATCAAACTGGGTAAGGCATTGTGGATCAAAGCGTCAGGCACGGAACTGGCACATGCCGAACGCGACGATATTTTCGTGGCGGTAGACCAGGCCCTCGCCCTTTCCGAAGCCAAAGGCGCAGGTGACGGCACCTGTCAGGCCGCCATTCTCGATCCGGAACGCGGGCTTCGCCCATCGATCGAGACGACCTTTCATGCCCTTATCGACTGGCCTGTTGTGGTCCACACCCACTCGGTCGCAACGCTTGTCCATGCGATTGCGCCGGAGGGTCTGGTGGCCGCGCGCGACAAACTTGCTGGCCTCCCGACCGCATTCGTCCCGTATCGTAAGCCCGGCCGTCCCCTGACCGAGGCCATCGCCGATGCCATGACCACTCAAACTCAGGTCTTTGTTCTCGGCAATCATGGGCTCATTGTCGCTGGCCAGAGTGTTGCGGACGTCGACGCCATGATGGCCGATGTTGAGAGACGGCTGGCAATGCCCGCGCTCGCTGAACATTCAGAGCCTTTTGCTTCGCCACCTGAAGGGTATGTCTGGGCCGGTATTGGCGCGCTTGCGCAGGATGAACGCCTGCGCGGCTTGGCCCTGGCGGGATCCTACTATCCCGATCACGTGGTCTTTCTCGGTCCTGCCCTTCCGACCCGTCCAACTGAGAGCGCGCCGGCTTTTCTCGTCGAGGGTCAGGATGTTGCCATGCGCAACGAGGCGACCAGTGCCCAGAAAGCCATGGCCCAGTGCCTTGCTGACGTTCTTACCCGGCTGCCAATAGACTGGACGCCGCGCGCCATCGGTCCGCAAGCAGAGGCCGAACTGCTCAACTGGGATGCCGAGAAGTACCGCCAGGCCCTGGCCGCACGGCAGGCATAATGGAAGCCGGTACGCTCTCTCTTGGCATCGATATCGGAACCTCCGGCGTGCGCACGGCAGTGGTGGACGTCTTTGGTGCCGTGGTCAGCACGGCGCGTGCAGAGCACAGCGCACGGTCAGGTGAAGATGCAAATGCCTGGTGGGATGCTGTCAAGCGAGTCATCCAGACCCAAGTGGCGACCTTGGACTCCTTTGGCCTTGATGCAGCGCGCATCGCCCGCCTGGCCGTTGATGGAACATCCGGCTCGATGGTTCTGGTGGATGCGGCGCTGCATCCGGTTACGCCCGCGCTGATGTACAACTCCTCAGGGTTCACCGCGGAAGCGGCGATGATCGAGCGCTTCGCTGAGCCCACATCGATCACGCGCGGCACTTCGTCAGCGCTTGCCCGCATGCTTCGCCTGCAAAGCCTGGATGACCGGAAACAATCAGCCCACCTCCTTCATCAGGCCGACTTCATCGCTGCGAAGATCGCTGGCCGTTCGCTCGGTTCAGACGACAACAACGCGCTGAAGCTGGGCTGGGATCCGGAAAGCCGTGCCTGGCCGGATTGGTTTGAAGCGGTTGGTGTTCGTATCGATCTGTTGCCCGACGTGCATATGGTGGGCGAGGTGATCGGGTCGATCGACCCGACCTTGGCCGACGAGCTTGGCTTGTCGGCCGATCTCCAGATTCATGCAGGCACGACAGACAGCATCGCTGCCTTTCTTGCATCGGGCGCCAAGGAGGTCGGCGACGCAGTGACTTCTCTGGGCACCACGCTCGCCATCAAGCTGCTGAGCGAAACGCGTGTGGATGATCCCGCACGAGGTATCTACAGCCATCGGCTCGGATCGCGTTGGTTGGCTGGCGGTGCGTCGAACACTGGAGGCGGTGTGCTCGCCTCGTTTTTTTCGACCGACGCGTTGAACGAACTCAGCGGGCAGATTGACCCAGCACGATCATCGGGCCTGGACTATTACCCGCTAATCAAGCCCGGCGAGCGCTTTCCGATCAACGATCCTGCCTTGCCACCGCGCCTGGATCCACGTCCTGAAAACGATGCCGCGTTCTTACACGGGATGCTGGAAGGCATCGCGCGGATCGAGGCGCGCGCGTATGCCGAGTTGCACGCGCTAGGCAGCCCCACCCCCAAACGCATCTTCACCGCCGGCGGGGGCGCGAAGAACCCTGCCTGGTTGGCCATCCGGGCAAAAATGCTGCCTGCGCCCTTGGTGTCATCCGATGAGGCAGAAGCCTCGATCGGCGTGGCGCGCTTGTGCCTCACGTCAGACTAAGACCACTCATCTTTCCAATCAGACTGCCCGCCCACAATGGCGATCAACTCATTGTGTCAGGATCACAGCACTGCTTGACGGCGCCGGAAGTTTCCGCCATCGTCACGTTATGACACCGATGTCATAAGCCAATAAGCGCCAGCAAAAAGGGCGCGTTCGGGAGGCAAAGTGGCGACGATTTACGATGTGGCAAAAGCCGCAGGCGTCTCGCCGAAAACGGTAAGCCGCGTGATCAATGGCGACGCGCCGGTTGGGATCAACACCCGCGCGAAGGTCGAAAAGGCCATCGAGACGCTGGGTTTCGTGCCTTCGCTCGCCGCGCGCACCATGCGCTCCAACAAGTCGGGGCTTGTCGGCATGATTACCGGCGCGATCAGTCTTGCGCCGGACAGCAGCGAATTCGGCGGTCTGCCAGACCTCATCATCGTTCAGCGCGTCCAGAAGGTGCTGGAGGACAACGGCATGTCGCTTCTGATTTCCGATACCGGCGGTAAACAGGAGCGCATTCCCGATCTGATGCGCACCTTTACCGAACATCGTGTGGAGGGGATGATTTTCGTCGCCGACTACCACAAGAAAGTCGCCCTTCCGGACATACCGACCGGCACCAAACTGGTTCTTGCCAACTGCTATGACGAAGCGGGAACGCCGTCCGTTTTGCCGCATGACCGGCTGGGACAGAAAATGCTGGTCGAGGCACTGATCGCCAAAGGTCACCGCCGGATCGCCTATCTTTCGCTCAGCAATGACATCGATGCCACCCGGCTGCGCACAGCCGGCTATCGCGATGCTCTGGAAAGCGCGGGTCTTGCTTTCGACCCGGCCCTGGTTATCCCCGCGGATACGCGGATGAGCGATCCACAGGCCGAAGCCCAACTGCTCTGGGACGCCATCCAGCGCATCTTTGGCGAACCGGAGCCCCCGACGGCGATCTGCTTCGGCAACGACCGCATTGCCATGCGGGCTTATGGCATTTTGCGCACACGCGGCATTCAGGTCCCCGAAGACATTTCGGTGGCCGGGTTCGACAATCATCGTCTGATAGCCGAGACGCTTTTCCCGCAGCTAACTACGGTTGAACTGCCCTACGCCGCTATGGGTGTCCGCGCAGCGCAAATGCTGCTCGCGTTGATCGCCGGGGAAGAAGCTCCCCGTGAACCGCAGCTTGTCAGCGGACCCGTTTGCTGGCGGGACAGCGTCTTACCGCGCCCAACCAACATCACCCACATCTCATCTCTAGGGAGGAAACGACAATGAAAAACGCAACACCCCTCTTGGCCAGAGGCGCAGCGCTGGCCGCACTGCTGGCGGCATCAGCCAGTGTCGCCCATGCACAGACCGAGCTGTCCTTGTGGTACCATGGCGCTGGCAGCGCCAATGCCGAAGAAGCGCTCGTCAACCAGCTTGTGGAAGAATTCAACGCCAGTCAAAGCGACTGGACTGTTGTCATCGAGACCTTCCCTCAGCTTGCCTACAACGATGCCGTTGGCGCCGCCGCGCTGGCCGGCGAACTGCCCGACATTCTTGACGTTGATGGACCCGTGATGCCCAACTGGGCATGGGCGGGTTACATGCAGCCGTTGGGCATCGACGAAGCCCTGCTCGCCGATTACCTGCCCGGCACCATCGGACGCTGGGGCGGTGAGATCTATTCGGTCGGCCTGTGGGACGCGGCCGTTGCGATGACCACACGTCGCTCGACGCTTGAGGCGTATGGAATCCGCATCCCAACGCTTGACGAACCCTGGACGGGCCAGGAGTTCACCTCAGCCCTCATGACCATCCGCGACTCCGGAGATTTCGAGTTCCCGTTGGACCTTGGCATGGCGTGGCGCGGAGAGTGGTATCCTTATGCGTTCTCGCCGCTTCTACAGAGCTTTGGCGGAGACATCATCGACCGCAGCACCTATCAGACCGCCGACGGTGTTCTGAACGGGGATGCGGCCATCGCCTTTGGCGAGTGGTGGCAGATGCTGTTTGAAGAAAACCTCGCTCCCGGCACCAGCCAGGACGCCGCCGACCGTGATGTCGGCCTGCTGAACGGCACTTATGCCATCTCCTGGAACGGCAACTGGGCTGCGCTGCCGGTTGTGGAGGCTTTTGGCGACGATGCCTTGTTCCTGCCGGCACCGGACTTTGGAAATGGACCGACCATTGGCGGCGCCTCCTGGCAGTTCGGTGTGTCGGCAACCTCGGAGCATCCTGAAGGCGCCCGCGCCTTCATCGAGTTCGCGCTTCAGGATCGTTGGTTCGCTGCCTTTTCCGACGGCACCGGGCTCATACCGCCCACGTCATCGGCGGCAGCCGACACGGCCAATTACGCCCCGGGCGGTCCGCTTGAGGTTTTTTATGGCCTGTCTGAGGCTCAGGCGCTCGTTCGTCCGGTGACCCCTGGTTACATCGTTCAGGCCCGCATTTTTGAAGGCGCGCTGGCCGATATAGCCAACGGCGCGGATGTGATTGATGCACTCGACGCTGCGGTCGACGACATCGAGGACGATATCCAAGCCAACAATGGTTACGGCCACTAACGCTCTGGCTTGCCAGAACACGACTTCGGGGGCTTTTCAGCCCCCGGGTCATTCACCACCGACACGGCAAAGGTCGATGTGATGGCGTCTCGACTGACACAATCCAACAGAACCGGCTGGTTGATGGCGCTTCCGGGTGTTGCCCTCATCGCGACCTTCATCATCTTGCCGTTCTTTCTGGCGTTCGCTTTTTCGCTGACCAACCAACGCCTCGCATCCCCGAACCCTACCGAGTATGTGGGCTTCGCGAACTACAGCGACCTTCTGGGCCTCGCCATCTTCACCCTGGAGCCGGAACGCGACGACGCGGGCCAAGTACTGCGAGACGAAGACGGTGCCATCGAATATCCACGCTTGAGAAACTTCACCCGCAACAATCCCGATTTCCCCCATCTGCAAGGAAAACGTGAGTGGTTTGGCTGGCAGTCGGGCGAAGATCGCGTGGTCGTTCTCGCGTCCGATGTGGTGTTCATGAAAGCTCTGGTGAACACCTTCTTCTTCGTTGCCGTCGTGGCCCCGGTTCAGGCCGGACTGGCGCTCGTTCTTGCCTTGCTGATCAATCAAAGACTGCGTGCGATCAATGTGTTCCGAGCGATCTACTTCATGCCGGTCGTTGTCTCGATTGTCGTCGTCTCCCTCCTCTGGCAGTTCATCTATTCTCCTGGCAACGGGTTGCTGAACAACATTCTCGACTGGTTCAGTTTCGGGCTCATCGCACCCCGCGACTGGCTGGGCGATACAGGGACGGCCCTGCCTTCGATTATGGCCATGTCAATCTGGCAGGGTGTGGGCTTTCATATGGTCATCTGGCTGTCCGGGCTGCAGACCATATCGCCAACACTCTATGAAGCCGCACATATCGAGGGTGCGAGCAAGTGGCAGACGTTCCGGTTCATCACCTGGCCGGGTCTGCGCAATACGGCGGTTCTGATCATCATCGTCATCACCATGCAGGCGTTTGCTCTCTTCGCGCAGATCGACGTGATGACCGGCGGCGGGCCGCTCGACTCCACCCAGGTTCTTGTTTTTCAGGCAGTGGAACGCGGCTACCAGCGCCAGGACATCTCCGGCGGATCGACGATCTCGGTGCTCCTGTTCCTGATTGTTCTGACCATCTCGCTGATCCAACGCTATCTGACGAGGGAGAAACACTGATGGCCGCAGTAACCGGCGACAATCACGGTCTTCGTCTTGCGACGCGCTACGCCGTGCTGGTCCTTGTCGCGATCATCTTCATCTTTCCCCTGCTGTTCATGGCGATGTCCTCGCTGAAGCCCGACCAGCAGCTTCTCAACGATACCAACAGTTTGCGCGCTTTCCTGCCGGTGGGCGATCTGTCGCTGCAAAACTACTGGGACGCCTTCGACAGAGCTCCCATCGGCGTCTTTGTCCTGAACTCCGTACTCGTGACGGCAACCACCGTGGTCTTCAGTCTTTTCGTCTGCTCCCTGGCGGCTTTCTCGTTCGTCTTTCTGAACTGGAAGGGTCGAGGCCTGATCTTTTCGATCCTTCTGGCCACGCTGATTATTCCGTACGAGACCATCTTTATCCCGCTCCTGTTGATGGCCTCGCAGCTTCCCTGGATCGGAGCACAGGGTTTTGAAGTCGGTTGGCTGAACACCTACCGCGTCCAGATCATCCCGTTTATCGCCGACGGGTTGACCATCTTTCTGTTCGTTCAGTACTTCCGCGATCTGCCCAAAGAGTTGATCGAAGCCAGCCGCGTCGAAGGCGCAAGCTGGTGGCAAATCTATCGAAAGATCGTCATGCCGCTGGCAGGGCCCGTGCTCGCCACGGCCGCCATCCTGAAATTTCTGTTCATGTACAACCAATATCTCTGGCCGCTTATGGTGGTGCAGGAAGAGGCCATTCGTCCCGTCATGGTTGGCCTGGGCTATTTCACCGATCAGTTGAACGTGCCGTGGGGCGAGGTGATGGCCTATCTGACGCTTATCACCGTGCCGGTGCTTGCCTTCTACCTCATGCTGCAACGTGCCTTCATCGCCTCCATCGCCTCGACCGGCGTCAAAGGCTGACGCGTAACCCCTCACGACCGGATACTCTGTATGACTCTAAGCCTTCCTGACAAATGGATTTGGGACAGTTGGTACGCCCATGATGGCGCACGATGGCACGCCTATTTTTTGCAGGCGGATAAATCCATCGGCGATCCGGAGCTCCGCCACTTCAATGTGAGCCAGGGTCACGCGGTCAGCGATGATCTGATCCATTGGGAACATCTTGGAACGTGCCTGAAGCCCGCCGATCATACCGCCTGGGACGATTACACGACCTGGACAGGCAGCGTCGTGCAGGCCGATGATGGTTTATGGCACCTGTTTTATACGGGTAGTTGTCATGAAGAAGAGGGCATGTATCAGCGTATCGGCCATGCGACTTCGCAGGACATGCATAGCTGGCAGCGGGTTGGTGACGGGCTTTGCCTTGATCTGAAAGGGCCGAATGCCGAGCACTATGAGACCGATTGGATCAAGGGCTATTGGCACGATCGTGCGATGCGCGACCCCTGGGTGATGCGCGATCCGGAAGGCGATGGCTGGCTGATGTATTTCACCGCCCGCGTGCCTGGACTCGATGAAGCCAATGCGGCAGGCGCCATCGGATTTGCGACATCACCTGATCTTTCCACCTGGGCCTTGCAGGCGCCGGTTTTTGTTGGCGGATACGGTCAGCTGGAAGTGCCGCAGGTGTTGGAACAGGACGGGCGCTGGTACTGTC